>DVHU01000113.1 GCA_018711815.1 Candidatus Egerieimonas intestinavium | reverse complement strand
TGCCCTCCTTTATCTCGTTGATGGAGCCTGAATTACTCGTCTTTTCCGTACAGGGTAACCAGCTTATTCAGGTAGGTATATCTCTCCTTAGCCTCAGACTCGTTCTTAGCGAACAGTCTGGCAGCCTTCTCCGGGTTAGCACGCTTCAGGGAGTTGTAGCGAACCTCGCCATCCAGGAACTCCTGGTAATCTCCGCTGGGAGCCTTGGAATCCAGGGTGAACTTGTTCTCTGCTGCCGGGTTGAAGCGGAAGTTGTGCCAGTATCCGCACTTAACTGCCAGCTCTTCCTCGGTCTGAGCCTTAGCCATACCCTTCTTGATACCATGGTTGATACAGGGAGCGTAAGCGATGATCAGGGACGGTCCCGGATATGCCTCAGCCTCTGCCAGAGCCTTAACGGTCTGGTTGAAGTCTGCACCCATGGAAATCTGAGCCACATACACATAGCCGTAAGACATAGCGATGGAAGCCAGATCTTTCTTCTTCACTTCTTTTCCGCCTGCAGCGAACTGAGCGATAGCTCCGGTGGGGGTAGCCTTGGAGGACTGTCCGCCGGTGTTGGAGTAAACCTCGGTATCGAATACCATGATGTTGATATCCTTGCCGGAAGCCAGCACGTGGTCTACACCGCCGAATCCGATATCGTAAGCCCATCCGTCACCGCCGAATACCCACTGGGATTTCTTGCCCAGGAAGTCTTTGTTCTTCACGATATCCTGGCAAACCGGGCAGTCGCAGCCTTCCAGAGCAGCAACCAGCTTGTCGGTGGCGGTACCGTTGGCAGCGCCTACTCCGTAAGTATCCAGCCACTCCTTGCAGGCAGCCTTTACTTCCTCGCTGGACTTGTCGGAAGCCATTACGGACTCAACCTTCTCCTTCAGTCCCTCGCGGATAGCGTTCTGAGCCAGCAGCATACCGTAACCAAACTCAGCGTTATCCTCGAACAGGGAGTTACACCAAGCCGGACCCTGTCCCTTGTCATTTACGGTGTAGGGAGTGGACGGGCTGGAGTTACCCCAGATGGAGGAGCATCCGGTAGCGTTTGCAATATACATTCTGTCACCAAACAGCTGGGTGATCAGCTTCGCGTACGGGGTCTCGCCGCAGCCTGCGCAGGCGCCGGAGAACTCCAGCAGCGGTTTCTTAAACTGGCTTCCCTTAACGGTAGCCTCTTTGAACTTGGCAACAACGTCGGTCTTCTCCGGCAGCTGTACAGCGTAGTCGAAGAACTTCTGGGATGCCAGGTTTGCCTCCATGTTCTCCATGGCCAGAGCCTTAGCGCCCTTCTTGCCCGGGCACACATTTGCACAGGAGCCGCATCCGGTACAATCCAGAGCGGATACTGCGATGGAGAACTTATAGTCTGCCATGCCGGTCAGCGGCAGGGTCTGGGTTCCTTCCGGTGCGTTTGCAGCCTCAGCCTCTGTCAACGCGATGGGACGGATAACAGCGTGGGGGCATACATATGCACAGCGGTTACACTGGATACAGTTCTCGGGATTCCATACCGGGATGTTTACAGCGATACCGCGCTTCTCGTAAGCGGAGGTTCCGGAGGGGGTAGTTCCGTCCACGTAATCCTTGAATGCGGATACGGGCAGGGAATTTCCTTCCTGAGCGGATACCTTGCTCTGTACGTTGTTTACGAAATCTACAGCATCCTTGCGTCCGCTGGTGGCGTGGGTCATATCCAGTCCCTCGTCAGCTGCATCCTTCCAGCTGTCGGGAACCTGAACCTCTACTACCTGCTTAGCGCCGGCCTCGATGGCTGCCCAGTTCTTCTGAACAACGTCGTCACCCTTACGTCCGTAGGTAGCCTTTGCAGCAGCCTTCATCAGCTCGATGGCCTGAGCCTCGGGAATGATGTCAGCCAGCTTGAAGAATGCGGACTGCAGGATGGTGTTGATACGGGTGGGTCCCATGCCGGTCTCAATACCGATCTTTACACCGTCGATGATGTAGAACTTGATATTGTGGTTAGCGATGAAAGCCTTCACCTGTCCGGGCAGATGCTTCTCCAGGCCTTCCATATCCCAGGGGCAGTTCAGCAGGAAGGTACCGCCGTCAACCAGCTCCTGAACCATGTTGTACTTTCTCACATAAGAAGGATTATGGCAGGCAACAAAGTTTGCCTTGTGAATCAGGTAGGTGGACTTAATGGGGCTCTTGCCGAAACGCAGGTGAGACATGGTCACACCGCCGGATTTCTTGGAGTCATAGTCAAAGTATGCCTGTGCATACATATCGGTGTTGTCACCGATGATCTTGATGGAGTTCTTGTTGGCGCCAACAGTACCGTCTGCGCCCAGACCCCAGAACTTACAGTTGATGGTTCCCTCGGGGGTGGTTACCAGCGGAGCGCCGGTCTCCAGGGACAGATTGGTTACATCATCCACGATACCGATGGTGAACATCTTCTTCTGAGTATTCTCATATACAGCAACGATCTGTGCCGGAGTGGTATCCTTGGAGCCCAGTCCGTAACGGCCGCTGTAGATGGGAACTGCGTCGAACTTGGTTCCCTTCAGGGCAGCAACCACATCCAGGTACAGGGGCTCGCCCAGAGCTCCCGGCTCCTTGGTTCTGTCCAGAACGGAGATCTGCTTAACGGTGTCGGGGATGGCGTCGATCAGGGCCTGTGCACAGAACGGTCTGTACAGACGAACCTTTACCACACCTACCTTCTTGCCGTTCTTCAGCAGGTAGTCGATGGTCTCCTCGATGGTATCATTTACGGAACCCATGGCGATGATCACATGCTCTGCGTCCTCTGCGCCATAGTAGTTGAACAGCTTGTAGTTGGTTCCGATCTTGGCGTTAACCTTGTCCATGTACTCCTGCACGATAGCCGGCAGAGCCTCATAGTAGGGGTTGCAGGCCTCTCTTGCCTGGAAGAAGATATCCGGGTTCTGAGCGGAACCTCTCTGGCAGGGATGGTTGGGGTTCAGGGCGTTCTTGCGGAAAGCGTCGATGGCGTCCATGTCAACCATGTCAGCCAGATCCTCGTAATCCCAGGTCTCAATCTTCTGAATCTCGTGGGAAGTACGGAATCCGTCGAAGAAGTTAATGAAGGGAACCTTGCCCTTGATAGCGGCACAGTGTGCCACGGGAGTCAGGTCCATAACCTCCTGAACAGAGGACTCACACAGCATAGCTGCGCCGGTCTGACGACATGCGTACACGTCGGAGTGATCACCGAAGATAGACAGTGCGTGGGAAGCCAGCGCACGGGCAGATACGTTGAATACACCCGGCAGCTGCTCGCCTGCGATCTTGTACAGGTTGGGGATCATCAGAAGAAGTCCCTGAGAAGCGGTGTAGGTGGTGGTCAGGGCGCCTGCTGCCAGAGAACCGTGCACAGCACCTGCCGCGCCTGCCTCAGACTGCATCTCAGTCACCTGAACCTCACGTCCGAAAATGTTCTTTCTTCCCTGGGTTGCCCACTCATCGGTTGCTTCTGCCATGACAGATGAAGGGGTGATCGGATAAATCGCTGCCACATCGGAGAATGCGTATGACGCATGGGCTGCAGCATGATTACCATCCATGGTTTTCATCTTTCTTGCCATTTTTATAGTTCCTCCTTAATAAAATGTGTTAAACATAGCTTTGGCCATATTATAGCACTATTCCTGAATGGTGTCCATGATTGCACGGAATTTTGTGCATAAAAGGAAAACCGCCGGGGCATTTTCACCCTGACGGTTAGGAAAAATCAAGTATTCGCTTCTTTTTTTCTTCCTTTTCCGGCGCCTTCGGTACCGTCCAGGGAAGCCAGCCGCTCTCTCAGCTGTTCAAAGGAGCAGAGCCCCTTTTTTCTCCAGGAGCACTCCCCGCACAGCTGTTCAAAGCTCTCCCCGGTGAGCCTCTCCCGCAGCAGGCCGCGGCACTCTCCTGCGCTCAGCTCCTGCCCCGGCGATAGTCCCAGGAGAGAGAGCACCTGCCGGTCCGTGGCAGCCACGCTGTTTCCCTCCAGCCCGCAGCCCTGGACGGTCAGGTTAGGACATTCCCCACAGATGCCGTCCGGGCTGTCCAGAAGCCGCAGCCTAAGCTCCTTCTGGCGGCAGATCCTGCTGGCAATCCGCCCCATATTTCCCTCAAAATCCCGGTCGTAGCCCTGGCCCTGATAGAGAATCGTGCACAGCAGGTGGTGGGCTCTTAAGGGCTCAGCCAAGGCTGTAGAGATGGGCGGAGCGCAGCGCCCGCAGAATAGCCAGGCTTATGGCGTAAGCTCCCGCCACAGACAGGATATCCTTAATCAGGTAAGGCGCAGACACCAGCAGGAAGGAGGCGCCGTAGCCGTTGCCGGACAGCAGAGAATACTGCAGAGATCCCAGCAGATGCACCACAGCCAGCCCCGCCAGTCCCAGAGCCACAGCAGGTACCAGGCGCTTTCTCTGGGCTCCCACTCCCGCCAGCAATCCCAGCACAGGGAAGCCCCAGATAAATCCGCCGGTAAACCCGGTGAGCACGCCTACTCCCCCGGACATGCCGGAGAATACCGGAACGCCCACAGCTCCCAGCACTACGTACAGCAGTGAAGCGGTGAAGCCAAGCTTCCAGCCCAGCAGATATCCGCAGAGGGCCAGCGCAAAGGTCTGCAGGGTGATGGGCACCCCGGAGGGCATGGGGATCTCTAAAATAGAGAGCACGCAGACCACCGCTGTCATCATGCCGGTAAAAATCAGTTTTCTTGTTTTTTCTTGTCTGTCCTTCATCATTTCTCCTCGCTCATTGTAAACCTTTTTTTGAATGAGTTGTCATTCCTCCCCAATTTTACCCTTTGGCCTCGGAATTGTCAACCTTAACAATTATAAGTTTACTATTCAGTCTCCCGGGGCGAAGGCCAACCAGATCAGCAAAAGACCCATGACCAGAATTACCACGCCCAAGACCTTCCGCAGCCGGTCGCTGATCCTGGCGTACTTGGGATCCTGAAGCCACCGCTCCACCACCCCGTAGCTGGTGCCGGCCAGCACCAGCAGGACGCTGTGGCCAACGGCATAGAGGGCCAGCAGGAATACGCCCCAGAGAGCATTTCCCGCCTGGGCGGCCATGGCCAGCAGGGCAATCATCACCGGGGTGGCGCAGTGGGAGGCAAAAACACCGCTGAGTACTCCGGCGCCCAGGGCGCCCAGATAACCTTTTTTGGTGATCTTCCCGTGAAAGTGCATGTGGGGCAGCACCTGGAGAATATTCCAGATCTGCAGGGCCATCAGGATCATGATTACCCCCAGCAGCAGGAACCACCAGCGCCCCACCGTGTGCAGCAGGTGCCCCAGAGCCGAGGCCAGGGAGCCGAATATTCCGAAGGTGAGAGCCATCCCCAGGGCCATGGTCAGGGACAGCTTCAGAGCCTTCCTCTTGTCCTCCGCCGCCGAGCCCCCGATGTAGGCGATGGCCATGGGCACACTGGACAGGGAGCAGGGGGTGAAGGAGGTGATGATTCCCGCCAAAAAGCTGAGAATAGGGGCGATCCACATATGCTGCTGAATCATCTCCGCCAAGGTGTTAAGTAATTCTGTCATTTTCTGCTTCCTCCTCTTTTTCTGCAATCTGTATACATATGAACATTCCTTTCTTTTTCTCAAAACGCAGAAAAGGGCGAGGAAGAGAATCTCCCGATCCAGCTGCTCCGCCTGGGGAAACAGTTGGACCGGGGCGCTCTCACCCTCATCCCTTTTCAAAAGTATATCCTCTCTCGGGATTTTTTAGTTGTCCTCTTCCTTCATGGTGTATACCTGGCGTTTTCTTGCCATCTCGTCGCTGGCCAGATACTCGTCATAAGTGGTGATCTTGTCGATCAGCTGACCGCCGGGCATGATCTCCATAATCCGGTTGGCCGTGGTCTCCACAAACTGATGGTCATGGGAGGCAAAAAGCAGCACTCCCGGGAACTTAATCAGTCCGTTGTTCAGAGCTGTGATGGACTCCATGTCCAGATGGTTGGTGGGCTCGTCCAGCACCAGGATATTTGACCCGGAAATCATCATCTTGGACAGCAGGCAGCGCACCTTCTCCCCTCCGGAGAGCACGCGCACCTTCTTCACCCCGTCCTCGCCGGGGAAAAGCATCCGGCCCAGGAAGCCCCGCACATAGGTAGCGTCCTTGATCTCGGAATACTGGGTCAGCCAGTCGGTGATGGTCAGATCGTTGTCAAATTCCGCTGTATTGTCCTTGGGGAAATACGCCTGGCTGGTGGTCACTCCCCATTTGAAAGTACCCTCATCCGGCTCCTCCTCCCCCATAAGAATCTTAAAGAACATGGTGATGGCCTGCTCATTTCCGCCCACGAAGGCCACCTTGTCTTCCCTTCCCAGGGTAAAGGTGATATTATCCAAAAGCTTCACGCCGTCCACGGTCTTGGAAATTCCTTCCACCATCAGAACCTCGTTTCCGATCTCCCGGTTGGGACGGAAATCAATGTAGGGATACTTCCGGCTGGAGGGGCGCATCTCGTCCAGCTGAATCTTCTCCAGGGCACGCTTTCTGGAAGTAGCCTGCTTGGACTTGGAAGCGTTGGCGGAGAACCGGGAGATGAATTCCTGCAGCTCCTTGATCTTCTCCTCTTTCTTCTTGTTGGCCTCCTTCATCTGCTTAATCAGCAGCTGGCTGGACTCATACCAGAAATCATAGTTTCCGGCGTACAGCTGAATCTTGCCGTAGTCAATATCCGCGGTGTGGGTGCAGACCTTGTTCAGGAAATAACGGTCGTGGGACACCACGATCACCGTATTTTCAAAGTTAATCAGGAACTCCTCCAGCCAGGCGATGGCGTCCAGATCCAAATGGTTGGTGGGCTCGTCCAGCAGCAGGATGTCGGGATTTCCAAAGAGAGCCTGGGCCAGCAGCACCTTCACCTTCTGGCTTCCGGTCAGGTCGCCCATGATAGCGTAGTGAAGATCTGTCTCAATTCCCAGTCCGTTTAAGAGCTGGGCTGCATCGGACTCAGCCTCCCAGCCGTCCATCTCCGCAAACTCACCCTCCAGCTCACTGGCCCGGATTCCGTCCTCCTCGGTGAAATCCTCCTTGGCGTAGATGGCTTCCTTTTCCTTCATAATCTCGTACAGACGGGCATTTCCCATGATTACCGTATCCAGCACCGGATAAGCGTCATACTTGAAATGGTCCTGCTGCAGGAAAGAGAGGCGCTGGCCCGGGGTGATGGTCACATCTCCCTTGGTGGTCTCCAGCTGGCCGGACAGAATCTTCAAAAATGTAGATTTGCCCGCACCGTTGGCTCCGATCAGGCCGTAACAGTTGCCTTCCGTAAATTTAATATTCACATCCTCAAACAGTGCCTTTTTACCGATTCGTAAAGTAACATTATTTGCTGCGATCATTTTCTAACCTCTTCCTATTTTTCCGTATCCCCGGCGGGGATGACTGTAACTATCAGCGCCAGCCGAAGCTGACGCTATCTATTTTACAGGAAACCGGCAAATTTGCAAGGGAAATTTCTTCTTTCCTGCAAATAGGTACGCCATTCTTAAAAAATGCGGCACCTTGGCAATCCCAGGGACAATCACCATTACTTATTTATAAGTCTTTTTGCTTCATCGTAATCGTCCTTTGACGTGTAGATGATGTAGGAATTGATGGCTTCTGTTCTTAATCCAGCAGAATTTGCCGCTGCCGGATTGGCTCCAAATATGACATCCCTGGCCAACCTGTCCCGGGAGCTTTTTACCTCTACTTTGGCAGGTATATTATTCTCCGACAAAAGGTTGACGATTTTGATCTGCTCCTGCAGGGAAAATGTCGTGCAGAGCTCTCTCCATTTTAACAGTCCCAGCAACATGGCAATCTCCTATCTCCATAATTCTTTGTATGGAAAAATTACAGGTAAATCTGCTCCTAGAAGGGCGTCCCATCCAAATCGTAGGGAGTGATCTGGTATACATAGTAGTTCAGCCAGTTGGTGTACAGGTTATTGGCATGGGCGCGCCACAGCAGAAGAGGCTTCTGCTGGTCGTCGTCCCCGGGATAGTAGTTCTTGGGAAGGTCTATGGGCAGTCCCTTGCCCTTATCCCGCTTGTACTCCCCATCCAGAGTCACCCGGTCATACTCCGGATGGCCCATGACAAAGATCTGGCGGCCCTCCTGAGCCATGGCCAGAAATACCCCGGCCTCCTCAGACTCCGCCAGCACAGTCAGCTCAGGACAGTTGTGGATGTCCGCAGCCGGCACCTCCGTGTGCCGGGAATGGGGGGCCAGAAACATGTCGTCAAAGCCCCGCACCAGAGGAATCTTCCGGTTCTGCACCTTATGCCAGAAGAGGCCGAACATTTTCTGGGGCAGCATCTTCTTTTGCAGGCCGTAGTGGTAATAGAGCCCCGCCTGGGCTCCCCAGCACAGGTAGATGGTAGAGGTTACGTGGGTTTTGGTCCACTCCATGATTCCGGTGAGCTCCTGCCAGTAATCTACCTCCTCAAACTCCATCTGCTCCACCGGCGCGCCGGTAATGATCATTCCGTCAAATTTTCTCTTTTTCAGGTCGCTGAAGGTCTGGTAAAATTTGTTCAGGTGACTCATGGATGTGTTCTTGGACTCGTGGCTCTCCACGTGCATAAACGTAATGTCCACCTGCAGGGGCGTGTTGGACAGAGACCGCAGAAGCTGCAGCTCCGTGTCCTCCTTCAGGGGCATAAGATTCAAAATCAAAATCTGCAGGGGCCGGATATCCTGATGAAAGGACCGGGTCTCATCCATGACAAAGATATTCTCCCGCTCCAAAATCTCCTTCACCGGCAAATCATTCTGTATTTTAATGGGCATCTCTCTCACCTCTCCCTTTCTTCTTACATCAGCGGCGCAATCAGCCGCAGAACCCCTCCGGCCAAACGGGACCAGGGGCTTCTCCTCCGGCAGTCCTCCAGGGTCACCCGCTGGGAGACCTCCAGACAATTCTGCATATCCTCCTCAATCCGGGCAATCTCCGGAACCTTATACATGTAAGCTCCGCACTCAAAATGCAGGTACATGCTCCGGTAATCCATATTGATGGTCCCCACCACCGCCTTGTCGTCGTCCGACACGAAAACTTTAGCGTGGACAAAGCCCGGCGTATACTCGTAAATCTGCACCCCGCTCTCTAAAAGCTCCGGGTAATAGGTCTTTGCCAGGGTAAATGCGTACACCTTGTCCGGAATATGGGGCATCAGAATAATCACCTCCACTCCCCGTTTGGCCGTGTAGGTCAGGGCAGTGATCATATCGTGATCCAAAATCAGGTAGGGCGTCATAATGTGCACATAGCGGTTTGCTGTGTTCAGCATGTCCATATACACCAGCTCGCCCACGTTTTCATTATCCAGGGGGCTGTCCCCGTAGGGCAGCACGTAGCCCGGAGCCCGGGCGAACTCCTCCAGCCGGGGAACCGCCAGGTAATCGTAATAGTCCTCCCGTTTCTCGTCCACTCCCCACATTTGCAGGAACATCAGGGTGAAGTTCCGAACGGCTTCTCCCTTGACCATCACCGCCGTATCCTTCCAGTGGCCGAAACGCATTTTCTGATTAATGTACTCATCCGCCAGGTTTATTCCCCCGGTGAAAGCAGTGTGGCCGTCGATCACCACGATCTTCCGGTGATCCCGGTTATTCTGCACTGTGGAGAGCACCGGCTTGATGGGCCCAAACATTTTGCAGCGAATTCCCAGGGATTCCAGATAGGCGGGATAACCGTAGGGAAGAAGGGTCAGCGCACAGGTGCCGTCGTACATAAAGCGTACTTCTACCCCCTCCTTTGCCTTCTTGACCAGGATCTCCCTCACTGTATCCCACATGTAGCCCTCCGCCACAATGAAATACTCCATAAAAATATACCGCTCTGCCTTCTTCAGCTCCTCCACCAACCGGCGGAACTTGTCCTCGCCCAGAGGAAAATACTCCACGGTACTGTTGCGGTAAATGGGGTAACCTGCTTTCTCATTCATATATTTGGCCAGGCTGGCCACCCGGGGATTTTCTGCCTCCAGCTGGGCGATGACCCGGTCCTCCTGGCGGACATATTTGCTGGTATCCCGGATGATCTGGGTCAGCTTTTTATTTAAGTTCCGGGAACCCGCCTGCATGGATACGAAGAGATACAAGATAGTCCCAAACACAGGGATAATCAGCATAGGCACCATCCAGGCCAGCTTAAAATCAGGATTTCCTTCCTTGTTGATGATCACGATCACGATTACGGCGGTGAGAGCCAGATAAAAGCCGTACAGGTAGACCAGATACCTCTGCAGCAAGGTGGCCCCCAGCAGCAGAACCCCCACCTGGATCAACAGGGACACCATAATCACCGTGGTACGGCCAAACAGCAGCTGAACCGCTCCCTGCTTTCCTTTTTCTACTGTAATTCTCTTCTCAACCTTTGGATCTCTATGCCTGCTCACGCTCTCTCCTCTTTCTCTCCTGTGCCGCTCCTGTATATGTATATAATCCAGTATTTTAACTCCTTTTCCCACCCTTGTCAAACGAAAACAAGGGCCCTCCCAGAGTAATTGCTCCGGGAACACCCTTGCCATTTAATCCTCTTCATTTACTGCATTCCGGCAGTCCACTCCTCAAACTGCTCTTTTACGGACCGGGCATACTTTCTGCTGACTGGAATCACCGATCCGTCTTCCAGAAGAAAACTGTTTCTTCTGTACTCACGCACGTGGCGGAAGTTGACAATAAAGCTGTTGTGGCACCTGGAAAAGGCTCCTGCGTCCAGCCTCTGCAGCAGGCTCTCCAGCTTTTCGGAAACCACTATAGGCTCCTCTCCCGCGCATGTGATAAAGGTCTTTCTCTTGTCCCGCTCCATGTACAGAATTTCCTCGCATCCCAGCACAATCTCCCGGCCTTTCAGCTCCAAAAGCAGCTTTTGAGACGCGCCGTTCATCTCCTTTTGCAGCTCCTGCAGCGCTTCCCGCACTCCCGAAAAGCTGCGCACTGTGCCGTCGATCTGGTTCTCCTGACAAAAGCGAGCGATCTTTTCATGGGTATTTTCCAGGTATGCAGTCTCATCATGTATTATGATAATCTGCATTTTACCCCCCCCCTAAATTTTTAGCTAGATAAATATTTTACCTTCTTTTACCGCCGGAAACAAGAAATCTACACAACATGCCCTTTTTCTGTAATATTTGACGCGTTTACAGCTCCAGGAACTGCTTCTCTGTCAAAATAGGGATCCCCAGCTCCTTGGCCTTCTTATTTTTGGAGGAGCCTGAGGCTGCGTCGTTGTTGATCAGGTAGGTGGTTTTGGAGGTAACGCTGCCCGTCACCTTGCCTCCCCGGCTCTCAATGTGCTCCTTCAGCTCCTTGCGGTTGGCAAAATGCTCCACTGCCCCGGTGATGACAAAGGTCATCCCCTCCAGATCCCTGCTGCTCTCCTGGACCTTCTCCTGCCGGATATCCAGACACTCCAGCAGTGCATCCAGGGCCCGGGCTTTCTCCTGATCCCGGAAATACTCCACAATGCTCCCGGCGATCACCGGCCCGATGCCGTCGATGGCGGAGAACTCCTCCGCCTGGGCTTCCCGGATGCGCTTGAGATCCCCGTCGAAGGCTCCGCAGATGAGCTTGGCCCCCGCCAGTCCCACGTTGGGAATTCCCAGGCCGTACAGCAGCCGGGGCAGGGTGGTGTGGCGGGCCTGTTCCAGGCTGTCCACCAGATTCTGGAAGGATTTCTCCCCGAAGCCCTCCAGATTTATGATCGTCTCCCGGTGCTCTCCCAGCCGGAAAATATCCGCCAGGCTGTGGATAAGGCCGTGGCCGATGAATTTCTCCAGGGTCATCTCCGAGAGGCCGTCGATATTCAGGGCGTCCCGGCTGACAAAGAGGGTGTACGCCTTGATCGCCTTGGCCGGGCAGGCGGGATTTGTACAGTAGAGGGACTCCACGTCGTTGACCTGGCGAATCTCCGTCTTGGCCTGACAGGCGGGACAGCTCTCTGCGATGGGAAGCTTTCCGCTGCGGGTGAGATTTTCCGCGATCTGGGGAATGATCATATTTGCCTTATACACCTGAATCTCATCCCCGATGCCCAGCTGAAGCCCCCGCATAATGCTGATGTTGTGGAGGCTGGCCCGGCTGACGGTGGTTCCCTCCAGCTCCACCGGATCAAAGATCGCCACCGGGTTAATGAGCCCGGTGCGGGAGGGGCTCCACTCAATCTCCCGCAGGTGGGTATTCTGTATCTCGTCCGCCCACTTGAAGGCAAAGGAATTTCTGGGAAATTTGGCCGTGCTTCCCAGGGAGTCCCCGTAGGCGATGTCGTCATAGAGGGCCACCAGGCCGTCCGAGGGGAAATCGTTGTGCTGAATCTCCCGGGAAAAATATTCCATGGCTTCATCCAGATTCCCGCCGTTGACCATCCGGTAATAAACCACCTGAAAGCCCTGGCTCTCCAGCCATTCCATCTGGCGCGCCCGGGAATTTTCAAAATCCACTCCCGGGGCCGACACCAGGCCAAAAGCGAAAAAGCGCACGGACCGGCTGGCGGTCACCTGATTATTCAGCTGGCGCACGGAACCGCTGCATAGATTTCTGGGATTCTTGTAGCGGGTCTCCCCCTCGGGGATCTCCTGGTTGATCCGGCGGAAATCCGAGTAGGTGATGATGGCCTCCCCCCGCAGCACCAGCTCCCCCTGATAGGGGATGCGCAGGGGAATATTCTTGAACACCCGGGCATTGTTGGTGATCACCTCTCCAATCACACCGTTGCCCCGGGTAACGGCCTTTTTCAGCTCTCCATCCCCGTAGGTGAGCACCACCGTAAGACCGTCCAGCTTCCAGGAGAGAAGCGCCTGCTGATCCCCCAGAAAGCTTCTCAGCACCTCCACATCCTTGGTCTTATCCAGGGACAGCATAGGAGTCTCGTGGGCCTCCTTGGGCAGCTCCTCCACCGCCTCATAGCCCACGGTCACCGTGGGACTTCCCGCCAGCACTGTGCCGGTCTTTTTCTCCAGACTGACCAGCTCGTCGTAGAGCCGGTCGTACTCCAGGTTGCTCATCAGCTCCCGGTCCTCCTGGTAGTATGCCTGGCTGGCCCTGGTGAGGATTTCCGCCAGCTCTTCCATTCTCTTTCTCTCGTCCATCTTCTAACTCCTCCTGGGCGCGGAGGGGGAATCCGCCACCAGCGCCTCTAATTTTTTCAGTTCTTCCCCTGTGACCTCCCGGTACTGGCCCTCCGGCAAATCCCCCAGGCGGATATTCAAAATCCTGGTTCTGGTCAGGCGCCGCACCTGGTAGCCGTAGGCCTGACACATCCGGCGTATCTGCCGATTCAAGCCCTGGGTCAGCACTAAAGTAAAGCTGCTGGGCCCCGCCTGCTTCACCCGGCAGGGTCTGGTTTTCACCTGCAGCTCCTTCAGGTAGACTCCCGCCGCCAGCCCTTCCAGGAATTCCCGGGTCACCGGCTTGTCCACAGAGACCCAGTACTCCTTCTCGTGGCGGTTCCCCGCCCGCATGATTTTATTTACCAGTTCTCCCCGGTTGGTCAACAGCAGCAGCCCCTGGGACTCCTTGTCCAGCCGTCCCACCGGGTAAACTCTGCTCTTATAATTAACATAATCCACCACATTATTCTTTTCCCGCTTCTGGGCGGTGCACACCACCCCCCGGGGCTTATTGAAGGCCAAGAGCACCGGCTTTTCTTCGGATACCACCTGCCGGCCCCGGCAGATCACCGTGTCCCCCGCCTCTATCTGCTGTCCCAGGGCCGCCGGCTGCCCGTTGACCAGCACCTGCCCTTCCTGGATCAGCCGGTCCGCCTCACGCCTGGAGCAGACCCCGGACTCGCTGAGATATTTATTTAATCGAATTTTATTTTCCATTTGCTTTCTCTCCTAACTGCGGCGTACGCAGAAACCGGTATGCGCAGGTATAATGACCGCTCTGCGGTTATTATATCATTTCCCCCTTTAGTTTCATAGATTTTTGTATTTCCTTTAAACTTTCTTCACAGACTTTCTTTTTCTTTTAGAATTTGTACATACTTCTCTCACAATTATTGGTTATAGTATATTACAGATAGTTGATGAACCACTCACTATCTCCCCCCTCATTTAAAAAAGCGACCTGCGAGAGCAGGTCGTTTTTTTGCTTTTCTTCGGCCAGGCAAAAAACGTCGGGGCAGCTGCGGATATACGGAAAGCTTTCCCAACCGCCGCTGCCCCTCCTTTAGGCCCTAAGCCAAAATGGTCTTAGCCGCAAAGTATCCCAGCACCAGCACGCCCAGGATAATCCTGTACCAGCCGAACACCTTGAAATCATGCTTTTTGATGTAGCTCATCAGGAACTTGATGGCCAGGATAGACACCCCGAAGGCCACCGCCATACCCACCAGAAGGATAATCAGCTCCTGGCCAGTAAAGGAAAATCCGAAGCTCAAAAGCTTCAGCAGGCTGGCTCCAAACATTACCGGGATAGCCAGATAGAAGGTATACTGGGCCGCCAGCTGCCGGGAAGCGCCCAGCAGAATCCCTCCCACAATGGTGGCGCCGGAGCGGGAGGTTCCCGGAACCAGAGCCAGCACCTGGAATACGCCGATCAGGAGGGCTGTCTTAAAGGTAATATCCCTCATCCGGCAGATGGTAGCCGTTCTGGTCTTGTTGTAGTTCTCGATGACAATAAACAGCACACCGTAGACGATCAGGGCGATGGATACCACCACATAATTGTTCAAATGGGCCTCAATCCAGTCATTGAAGGGCAGGCCGATGATCATAGCCGGCAGACAGGATACCAGGATCTTGAGCCAGAGGATGATCTTACCCATGTCCGCGTATTTGTCCGCCCAGCGCTGGATTCCCCCCAGCACCTTCTTCTGGCTGATCTGGGCCCAGGCGCTCTTCTGTCCTTCCCGCTTTCTGTGGAAGGGCCACAGCTTGCTCCAGTAGATAACCACCACCGCCAGGATTGCTCCCAGCTGAATGACCACCAGAAACATCTGGAAGAAATCTTCGCTCACCTTCAGATGAACAAACTCATCCACCAAAATCATATGTCCCGTGCTGCTGATGGGCAGCCATTCCGTGATTCCCTCCACAATTCCCAGGAACACTACCTTCAGCATTTCAAAGAAAAAATCCATATGTTCTCCTTTCTCCCCAAGGAACGTTGCTAAATCTTAATCCTCAAAAGTGTACCATAATCCCGGTCCGATGTAAAGCTCTCCAGAACCCTCAAAAATTATCTTGTTTATCAGAATTTCAAAAAAGTTTCAAAAAACTGTTGACATTTTCTTCCGAATCGAGTATAGTATCTTTTGCAAGCGAGAGAAACGCTTCGGCGAAGCTCTCAAGAATATGCAGGAATGGCGGAATTGGCAGACGCGCAGGCTTCAGGTGCCTGTGGTCGCAAGACTGTGCGGGTTCAAGTCCCGCTTCCTGCACTCTTTTTTTATCCACAAAGAGGGGGCTGCTGCATTATATGAGATTCTCGTATAATACAGCGGCACCCTCTTTCCGGTCTCCTCCAAAATGAACGTTCTTTATCTTCCTTCCGCCCTATTCCTCTTCTGTTATTCTTTTTTCTTAAAAATTATCCACCTGCTGGCCACATAATTTAATATGATGACAAGCCCATTGGACAATACCTTCATGCACATATCCGGCCATTCCCACAGCTCTACCGTCACATACATCACTGCCGCGTCCAAAAAGCCGGTGATCAGACGGCAACAAAAAAAGGCCGCCGCCTCCCTTCCCAGGATCTTCCAGCGAAGGGAGCGGCTCCCAAATACATACCTTTTATTGGTGACAAAGGCGAACACCACCGCCAAAAACCAGGCTCCCCAGGTGGCGGGCAGAGTACTCCAGCCCGCCGCTCTGGTGAATAGCCCATAGAAAATTACGTTGCACAGGGTGGTGCACACGCCGAAAAACAAATAGGAAATCAGATGCCTTAAGACCTGACGGTTCATCAGCCCTTCTTCTCCCTTCCGGAGAGGGCCTTACCCAACGCCACCAGAATTCCTCCAACCAGCACGCACATATCCGCCAAATTAAATACCAGACGGCTCAGCCTTTTGCACTTGACATTGAAGCTGAAATAGTCGGTGACAAAGCCTTGACGAAAACGGTCCATGAGATTGCTGATGCCTCCCCCCAGGGTCAGAGCGTACCCGGTTCTGGTCAGCACATGGCCGCCCTTTCTCAAGCTCCTGGCGAAATCTGCCGCCAGACAGAGAATCACACCGGCAGTTCCCCACTTGACGGCCTCCGGATGCTTTTTGAAGGCTCCTCCCGCGGCTCCCGGATTGTGGCACTTTCTCAGCAGGATGGCGTCCCCGGCTACTTCCCGAACCACGCCCTCCTTCATGGAGCGCTCCATATGGCTTTTTATCTTCCACTCTGCCAGGATTACTCCTGCCAGCAATGCAATAAAAATCATGCTTCCTTATCCTCTTCCTCTGCTTTCTCCGGTTCCTCCTGAGCCTCCGGGGCTGGGGTCACGTGGGCCTCCTCCGGCTCCTCCTCCTTGGGAATAGGCGCTCCGCATTTCATGCAGAAGCTGGCCTCCTTGGGACCGTGGGCTCCGCAGGCCGGGCAGATAGCCTCGCCTCTCTGGGCCGCAATCTCTTCCCGCAGGTCTGCAGCCTGCCCCCGGAGTCTGGTGATCTCGTCGCAGACAATGGCAACCTCCTCGCTCATCACTTCCCCGTCCACAAACCGCTTATATACGATCTCTCCCAGATCCTGGCAGTTCTTCTCAATCTCCCGCTCGGTTCCGGCCAGCTGGGCTCTTAATTTTTGTACGCCCACCACTTCCTCGGCCTTTTTTCCCACCTTCTCAGCTGTCTTGCTGATGGTCTTCCCCAAACTCTCAAAAAAATCTGTACCCATATTTACCTCCTTTTAGTTGGCCTCCAGCCGCAGGGGTTCCTGTCCCCTGAGCATTATCCTGGGGCCTCCGGTGTGTTCAATGTATTCCTTGGTGATCACCACCTGTCCGATGGAATCGTCCTTGGGAATCTCGTACATGATGTCCAGCATGAACTCTTCTAAAATAGCCCTGAGGGCCCGGGCTCCCGTGTCCTTTTCCAGAGCCAGGCGGGCGATGGCACGCAGGGCGCCCTCGTCGAAATCCAGCTTCACCTCATCCAGGGCCAGCAGCTTCTTGTACTGCTTCAAAATAGCGTTCTTGGGCTCCTGCAAAATCTTCACCAGCATATCCTCGGTGAGCCCCTCCAGGGTGCAGATCACCGGCAGACGTCCCAGGAACTCAGGTATCATGCCGAAATTCCGCAGATCCTCCACCGTCACCTTGGACAGCAGGTTCTTGTCCTTATCATACTTATCCTTCAGATCCGCCTGGAATCCCACGGAGGAATTTTTGTTCAGGCGCTCCTTGATGATATTCTCCAGATCCGGAAAGGCGCCGCCGCAGATAAACAGTATATTTCTGGTGTTCACCGTGGTCAGGGGAACCATGGCGTTCTTGCTGTTGGCTCCCACCGGCACCTCGATGTCGCTGCCCTCCAGCAGCTTCAGCATCCCCTGCTGCACTGCCTCGCCGCTGACATCTCTCTGGTTGGTATTTTTCTTCTTGGCAATCTTGTCAATCTCGTCAATAAAAATAATCCCGTGGGCAGCCTTGTCCACATCGTTGTCCGCCACCGCCAGCAGCTTGGAAACCACGCTCTCAATATCATCGCCGATATAACCGGCCTCGGTCAGGGAGGTGGCGTCGGTAATCGCCAGCGGCACATCCAGCAGCCGGGCCAGGGTCTGCACCAGGTAAGTCTTTCCGCTTCCCGTGGGACCGATCAGCAGCATATTGGACTTCTCAATCTCAACGCCGTCCTCCTGCCCCGCAAACACCCGCTTGTAGTGGTTATACACAGCCACAGAGATCACCTTCTTGGCGTGCTCCTGGCCGATCACATACTCATCCAGGCTGGCCTTGATCTTGTGGGGGGCCGGTATATCCCGGATGGAAAACTGGGGCTTCACCTCTTCCTGGGGTTTTTTCTTCTTTACCCGCTGCCTGTTGGGAATCTGGTTCTGCAGTGAGGACAAATCCACCATACTGATATTGGGCATGTTCCGCATCAGATCACTGTAATTGATGGTGCCGTTGTTCATGGAGTCAAAGCTCTTCTGCATACACTCGGCACAGATGCAGATATTGTTGGGCAGATTAATCATGGAACCGCATTTGCTCTCCGGTCTGCGGCAGAGAAAGCAGACTCTCTCGTACTCGTCCTTCTTGTCCCCCTCTTCTGTCTCCCGCTTCTCCAGCTCTGTATCTTCCTGTTTCTTATCCTCAGACATCGAACTCTTCCTTTCTTTTATCCATGTTCCCATTATAGCTCAAAGGCCTTCCGGGCACAAGTGAACTTTTTCTAAAGAAAATGGGACCGCCGTAATCGCCAAATAAACTGGTATATCCGCTCAAGCCGCAAATATACCAGTTTATCCCTTACAACCGTCCCACAGTATGGTTTTCGTTAAACTTAGTTGGTGAAATCTGCTCTGGCCGCCAGGGTCACCTCCAGGGTGCTCTCCTCATAAACGCCATTGTCCGCCCGGGCGATCACCACCTCCACGGTCTCACCCGCTTTATAGTAGGTGAGCAGGCTCTGCATACTGGCGAAATCAGATACCTTCTGTCCGTCAAAGCTCTTGATGATATCCCCTTTCTGGATCCCCGCCTTCTCTGCGGGGCTTCCCTCGGTCACCGTATCCACATAGACGCCCACGGGAAGATCATACATGCTGGAGACCTCGCTGTTGACATTGATGCCGCTGATGCCCAGGAAGCCTACCTCATCCTCCCCCACCTCCGTGCGGGTCTGACGATTCATCAGGTTCGTGAGGATGGGCTCCGCCAGATTGATGGGGATTGCGTAGCCCATGCCGTCGGCGGATTCTCCGGTGGACTGCACTACGCCCTTGGCCTCGTTGATGCCCACCAGTTCTCCCTTCATGTTAAACAGGGCGCCGCCGCTGTTTCCATGGTTGATGGCGATATCCAGCTGGATTACATCATGCTCCACACCGTCCACGGTAATGGTCTGATTCAGGGCGCTCACGTAGCCTGCCGCCACTGCGGTTCCCTGTCCCAGGGCGTTGCCGATGGCTACCACCTGCTCGCCCTCCTGCAGAGCCTCGGAGTCGCCGATGGAGGCCACTTTGATCTGATCCAGGGTCTCCTGCTTAATGTCGCTGAGCTTCACGGCCACCACCGCCAGGTCGTTCTCGTCGGTACCTTTGATGGTGCCAGCCACGGATTCATTGTCAATGAAGGTCACCGCGATCTCCGTGGCATCCTCAATCACGTGCTCGTTGGTGGCGATCAAAAGCTCCTCGTCATTCTTGCCCACAATGATTCCGGAGCCTGCGCTGGAAACCTGCTGGGAATAATTCCCTCCAAAGATCCAGCTCTGTACCTCCTGGACAGCCACACAGCTGATGGCCACCACGGAGGGCTTCGTATCCTGTACCACATCCGCCACAGATCCGTAGGTTCCGCTGGTGCTGCTCACCGGCTGCACATCCTGATCGCTCTGGGTATTTCCTGTCTGTCCCAGCTGCACCTGGCTCTGCTCGTTGGACCCGAAGAAATGATCGCTGGCCAGATTTACTCCCTGAAATACAATCCCGGCCACCAGTCCAAATACCACCGCCAGAGCCACACAGGTGCCCAGCTTTCGTCCAAAGCCTCCTGTCTTCTTCTGCTTCTTCTCTTTTCTGCTGCGGTTCTTCCGGCGCTCTGCCCTGTTTCCCGCCGCCTGGGAGGTTTTGCTTCCTGCGTAGTTATAGGAGCTGCTGGCGCTGTAATTGTCCTGACGGCTTCCGTAAGCGCCTGCGCTGCTGTAATTGCTCCGGCTCTCCCCGTAGGTGCTCCGGCTGCTGTCTCCCGCCTCCCAGCGGGGCTCCGTCAGGCTCTCCCCTGTCATGTGGTAGGGGTTGTAGCTTTTGACCTCTTCTCTCTGACTGTCCGCATCCTGAGCAGTCTCCGCGGCTGCTGCTGCCTCCTCTATTCCATCAGGATTGCCCTGGGGCCAAGCTGCCTGATTTTCGGCCGCCGCCTGCGTCATATCGTTATTATATGTGTTTTGGTCTTCCCATCTTTCACTCATAACAATCCCTCATTCCTTTCTTTTGATGCTTTCAGTTTACTTGGGAATTGTGTTGAAACTGTGTTTATTGTTTTAAAAAAAGATGAAAACTCCTAGATTTCCCCAGGGACTTCCCCTTCCTTTTTCCAGTAGTGGCGGCTGTCTGTCAAGCGCAGAATCCATTTATGGGGAAGCTTGCGATAGTTTTTCCCCAGAAGATAGCCCAGATATTTACATCCGCTCTGCCAGATAAGCGCCGGGATCAAATGGAGCTTTCCCCGCCGCAGCAGAAAGCCTATGGTCTTTTTGATCAGCCGCAGACCTTCCCCCTCCGAGGGAACTCCCCGGAAAATCTCCGGGTGCTGGGCCTGGGAGACTCCCAAATCAAAATTTCTGCGCAGCTGCTGCCGGCCAGTGTAGTTGTGGGAATGAATGACCCGGGCCTCAGCCTCGTAAGCTACCCCGTATCCCGCCTTCACCAGTCCAGCGGCATAAATCATATCCTCATTAAAAATCGTATGCCGCACGAAACCTCCTGATCTCACGTATATCTCCCGATTGTAGGCGGCGCAGACGTTAGAGCAGAAATACGTCTTGAT
The DNA here is from genome assembly GCA_018711815.1 of Candidatus Egerieimonas intestinavium. Taxonomy (GTDB): domain Bacteria; phylum Bacillota; class Clostridia; order Lachnospirales; family Lachnospiraceae; genus Egerieimonas; species Egerieimonas intestinavium. The sequence goes on along the minus strand of DVHU01000113.1, from coordinate 6,862 downwards.
TCCCAGCCGCGGCAAATCCTCCAGGCGCTTGATCCTGCTCTTTTCCGGATAATTAAAGCTTCTGGTGTACCGCTCAATGAGCCGGCAGTCCTTCTGGGGCAGCTGTCGGGCGTAAGCCGCCGCCACTGACTCCTGTTCCAGGGCTGCCTCCAGCTTTTCCAGCAGCTGATTGTCCGCAGGCAGGGCGTCCTGGGTCATAAATACCAAAATATCCGCCTTCGACAGTCTGGCCCCCGCATCCCGGGTTCCCCCGTGGTCAAAGTCCTCCTTGGCCAGATGGTGAACCTGCAGCCGGGGAAATTGTTCCTCCAGCCGGCAGTCCCAGTACTGCTGCTCCGTGTTCATGATAATGATATTTTCCGGCGGACAGCTCTGCTGTTCCAGCCGCCGCAGCAGCTCCTCCAGATTGGCCCCCGGCCGGTAGGTGGGAATAATCACATCAATCCTTTTCATCTTCTTCCTCGTTTGTCTTCCTTTTTCTGAAACCCAGAAAGAGCCGCCGGCCGGCGCCGAAGGTGCTCCCCCGGCACATCTGTGCGCAGCAGCTCTGTCAATTCTATCTCACATCCCAGTCGGCCGATCGTTTGGGTATATCATCCTCTCCCCAGCCCGACAGGTAGATCAGATCTCCGCTGTATTCCTTCAGCTCCTTGGAGGGTGTGTACTCCTCATCCGGGAACAGGTACTGATGCAGCTGGATCACATTATTCTCCAGGGTAACCGGCACCACCGCATCCAGGGCATTCTTCCGCTGGGGCACGTCAATCTCTCCCTCCAGGTGATCGAAGGGGAAGCCTTTCTGGTCACTGATCTCATAATCCAGCATGGACATACCCAGTTTGAGCATGGTGTCCTTGGAAATGTTGGTTTTCACCAGGGGGAACACCTGATCCACCACATCCATCAGCTGGTCAATACTTGCCGACTTGGCCTTCTCGGCGATCTTCATGATTACCGTTCTCTGACGCAGAGTCCGGCGATAGTCACTTCCGCTGGTGTAGCGAATCCGGCAGTAGCCCAGAGCCTGCAGTCCGTCCACATGATAGGTGCCGTCCTGCTCCGGCAGGGGATTGAATTCCTTGCCCTCCACCTGCTCGTTGAGCACTACCATATCCTTACAGTAGTTATTCAGATGCACAATCTCCTGGGCAGTCAAATCCAGATCTATACCGCCCAGCAAATCTACCGTATCTGCCACCGCCTGGAAATTCACCGTCACGTAGTCGTGGAGATCCAGATCCAGATTCTTATTAAACATGGTCAGCAGCGCCTCGGGGCCGCTCCAGTAGGCGGAATTGGCCTTATCATACTCCCGGCCTCCCACGTTCAGCAGGGTATCCCGGAACAGAGACACCAGCTTGATCTCCTTAGTGTCATTGTTGATGCTGGCCAGAATCATAGTATCACTGTTGCAGGCGTCCAGGGATCCGGTACTGGGATCGTCCTCCCGGTAGTCTACGCCCACCAGCAGCACATTGTAATACCCCGTCAGCACTTCCTTGCTCAGCTGAAGGTCATCGTTAGTTTCAATCTTGGAATCATCCGTGGGTGTGATGTTGATCTTGTCCAGCGTCTGATTTAACTTTGCATAGACAAACAGACATCCAATCAGCACCAGAAGAACCACCACCTCGAAAGCGAAAAATATCCGCTTTCTTCTGCGCCTTCTCTGCACTTTTTTCATCCTTTTTTGTTCTCTGCTCATATTCTTCCCCTTACGTGTTTAATATGCGTTTTTATTTACAAACCCTTTAAAAAAGGTGAGAAACAAAATTTTGATATCCAATCCCACGGTCCAGTTTTCAATATAATATAAGTCGTAATCAATCCGCTTGCGGATGGAAGTGTCGCCCCGATAGCCGTGAATCTGCGCCCAGCCCGTGAGGCCGGGTCTCACCTGATGCTTGACCATATACCTGGGGATTTCCTCCCGGAATTTCTCCACAAAGAAAGGCCTCTCCGGTCTGGGACCCACCAGACTCATATCCCCTTTGAGAATATTGAAGAGCTGGGGCAGCTCGTCAATACTGGTTCTGCGCATAAACTTGCCGATTCCCGTAACCCGGGGATCATTTTTCACCGTCCAGGCCTTGCGCTCCTCCGCCTCCGGCTGCACCTCCATGGAGCGGAACTTGTACATCTCAAAGGGCTTATTGTGCAGCCCCACCCGGGTCTGCCTGTAAATCAGGGGCCCCTTGGAGGTAAACTTAATCAGAGCCGAACAGATCAGCATCACCGGCGAAAAGAGGATGATGGCCACAATGGCCCCCACAATGTCCATAGCCCGCTTCACCGCCGCCGAGAAGGTGTTGGTCAGGGGCACATACCGGATATTGATCACCGGAAGTCCCAGCAAATCCTCCGTGTAAGGCTTGGTGGGGATAATATTGGTGTAATCGGGGATAAACTTCGTGTGCACCCCTGATTTCTCGCAGAGGGCCACGATCTCCTCCAGCCGGGCATACTGATGAAGCCCCAGGGTGATGACAATCTCATCCAGCTTGTTCTCCGGAAGGATCACCAGCAGGTTGTCGATGCACCCCAGCACCTTGACTCCCCGGTATATTGTTCCAGCCTCCACCGAGTCGTCCAGAATTCCCCGGACAGTGTAGCCCCACTGGGGGTTGGCCAAAATACGGTCTATATATTCCTCCGCTGCCCGGCTGTACCCCACCAGAAGAATGTGCTTCTGATTCAGGCCTCGCTTGCGCATATCCCGCAGCACCAACCGGATTCCCATCCGCAGGCACTCGCTGAGCACCGTGTTGATGGCGAAGAAATAAGCCAGCATGCTTCGTGAATAGTCCAGCTCCTTGGCCAGATATAAGGCCACCATCAGGAGCAGCACGCCCACCGCGTTGGCCTTCACTAAATTGGCAAACTCCAGGCGCCGGCCCTGCACCCGCTTGGGGGTGTAGAGACTAAAAGCCGAATATAAAATCAGATAGCCGGGGATCACGAAGATCAGCGCCAGCATGTACTGTCCAAATGAAAGTGTCCGCACGGAATCAGAAACAAAGAAGCCGCTGAACTTGATCACCCAGCTCAGCCAGTAGGAAAAGGCGATTACAACCGCATCCAGGACTACGTGCAGACGGTTAAAGTACTTTTGATTATCCTTTATCACGTATTTCACCTAATTCCTTTCCATCTTTTTACTATACAATAAGTGGGGCTATTAAGCAACCTTTGTTTCCTGACAATTTATTGAAAAAAACTTTAATCTCCACTTACGACCGCAGACGGCCTAGGTTTCTCCACAATTCCAGCTGAATTTTCAGGTACCGCGGCATGCGCTTCCACAGGAAGGGAACCTTCTTTCCATGTCCCTTCCTCAGCCGCAGCCCGTTGACAATCCCGGCCAGATATTCCCGGCCATAGCCCTTTTTTAAGAAAAACAAAAACTTAATTCCAAAGCCCGCTGCCAGAAAAGGAAAGTTCAAGATAATCTGAAACAGGGGCATGTTTTTCCAGATGAGGTACACATTATTTCGGGAAGAATAGCGAACCTTAAACAGGTTGTACCGGGAACCGCTGGTGCCGCTGCCCACGTGAACCACCCGGGCCTTGGGCAAAAACCAATTCTCGTACCCGTGGAGCCGGGCCCGGTAGCAGATATCCAGATCCTCCAGGTAGGCGAAATGCTCCTCGTCAAAGAGTCCCAGCCCCAGCAAAAGATCTCTCCTGTATATGGCGGCGCCTCCGCAGGCGGAAAACACCTGCTCTTCCCTCTGATACTGCTCCTGGGGCCTGCCGTTGCCTCGGGCCACCGCCCACCCCAGGGCGGTGTACAGATCCCCCGCGCCGTCGATCAGCCGGCTGTCAGAGGCCTGGAGCATCTTGGCGCCGCAGGCAAAAGCCCGCCTGTGCCTGGCAATGCCCTCCAGCAGCTCCTGCACAAAGTCCGGCTCCGCCGTCGTGTCATTATTCAGCAGAATCACGTAGGGCTCCTGGGCCGCCCGGATTCCCCGGTTTACCGCTCCGCAGAAGCCGGTATTCTCCGGCAGGCAGATCAACCTCACCCAGGGGTATTCCTCCTGCACAATCTCCCGGCTGCCGTCCGTGGACCCATTGTCCACCACAATCACAGAGAAGTCCTGAGCAGTCTGACGCTGCAGACTGTCCAGGCACCCTCTGATATATGCGATTCCGTTGTAATTTGGGATAATCACCGCCGCTTTTTGCATGTTGAGTTCCTCTTTTATCTTAAATATTTTCGTCTCTTCTCCGAAATCTATAATCCGGTCCCGCCAGCGACAGATTAGGTGAATAGAAAGGATCTCCCTGTTCCAAAAATTCCTTCCAATCTTTCTGGAACCTCCGTCCTTCCTCTTCCTTCCACCGGCAGACAACGCCTTTTTTCGGCATAGACCGGAAAGAACGCAGCTGCAGATAAGGCGTATATACCGTCTGCCATCCCAGCTGTCCTGCCCGCAGACAGTAGTCCGCCATTCCCAGATAACTGCGATAACCTGGGCGAATTCCTCCCAGCTGCTCCCACACCTGTCTCCGGGTCATCACCACCTCGGTCACAGCGCTAACATTCCTGTTGGAGATTGTCCTGGCTGAATATCCTTCATCTAAATATTTTGCCCCCTCAGAGGCGTTTCCAGCCACTCCGTACATCCCCATGTAGACGCCAGCTTGGCAAATCCTCCGATTTTTATATAAAAGCTTTCCTCCGACAATACCCACCTGCTCTTGGCTACATTGCCCTAACAGCTCTTCCAACCAGTCACATCTGTATGGCCGGTATGCTCCGTTGATAAATATCAGATAATTTCCACCGCAGACCTGGGCTGCCTGATTCCACAGCTCAGTCAAGGATGCTTTCTCTCCCTGAAACAGCCTTACCTCTTTCAGCCGGTCCACTACCTCCTGAGATATCCGTTGGCGGCTCCCCGCCAAAACCCAAAGACTCCAGTTTTGATAAGACGTCCCCTCCCGCAAAGCCTCAACACAGGCAAGCAGTTCCCTCTCTATGCCTGTATAAGTCAGAAGCACCACTACCTGGGGATTCCCTTGAACGAGAAAGTGGGTGCGGTATCTGCCAGGAAGTCCGGTATACTCTGCACAGGCTTGAATACCCATTCTCTTATAGTGAGCATTCAATGCCCGACAGCCGGCTTCGTAGGCGTAGCTCTTACTGGCCGGATCTCCCGCTGTGGAGCCCGGGTGAGCCCTCCAGTGGTAAAGTATCCTTGGAATGTGGGCCACATGCCTGGCTCTCTCACAACATTTCAAAATGTAATCGTAATCCTGCGCTCCATCGTACTCCGCCTGGAATCCGCCCACCTGTCTGCCCACGGTGGCACGCACCGCGAAAATATGGCAGATATAATTATTGCTGCGCAAGAGCCACCAGTTAAAATCAGATTTAAAATGAGGATCAAAGAGACGATCCCCATCCATAGTTATCTTTCCCTCGTCCGTATAAATAGCGTCTGTTTCCGGCTCTTCCTCCAGTATCTCCATCATCCAATACAGGGCATCCGGCTCCAGCAGATCATCATGGTCTGCCAGCACCAGGAAGTCTCCTCGGGCCATCTCCAGAGCCTGATTGGTATTTCCGGAGATCCCGTAGTTTTCTTTCAGATGCCGGTATCTGAGCCTGGGATCCTGATAGCTTTCCATCACCGCCTCAAGGGTAGCCCCGTCCGGGCTCCCATCCGCCAAACACAACTCCCAGTTCTCATAGGTCTGAGCCCTTAGGGACTCCACCAACTCCCGCAGATATGGTTCGGGAGTCTGATAAGCCGGCACAATAAAACTGAAGAGATATTTCCTGGAAAAGCTTTTGCCCTTCTGGCGCTTAAGCTCATCCTCTGAAGCCCGGTGCTCCTGGAACCACCCCGGATACTCAGTCTCCACAATCCCTGTTTTCTCCTGAAAACGCCGCAAAAACTGTTTGATTCCGTGCTTTCGGAAATATTCATATCCCCGCTTCAGCTGATAAGCAGATGGTAATTTCATAGGTTTATCCTCCTTGGCCACCGCAGAGAACAATCACATAGCAGCAGCGACAGATTGGGGTTATAGTAGGGATCTCCCTTTTCCAAAATTGACTTCCAGCGTCTGTGGAAACGTTCTGCCTCCTGCTTCAGCCTCTTTTGCTTTTCCCTAGTGTCCTCTTTTCCCCGGGAATTGGACTCGTAGTGATACAACTCGACAAACGCGTCGAATACCACCAATTTTCCAAGCTCTCTAATCCGCAGACAGTAATCCACATCATTAAAAGCCACTGCAAAACCGGAATCAAATCCCTCGATTTTTTGGTGGATTTCTTTTTTGACCATCATACAAGCTGCTGTCACTGCGCTGATATCCTGGGTGGAATTAGCTCGCCCTGCATAAGTGAAACGTCCTCGCTCTGTACCATACAAAATATGTCCAGCCACACCATCTGCCCCCATACCCAACACAATACCCGCATGCTGAATCGTATCGTTAGGATAGTATAGCTTAGCGCCCACAGCTCCTACGTCCTCCCGCTGGCAATAACCTAAAAGTTCCTCCAGCCAATCCGGGGTAATTACCTCTGTATCGTTATTTAAAAACAGAAGATATTCCCCTTTCGCCTGCTCTGCTCCGAAATTATTTATGGCCGCATAATTAAAGCCTTTTTCCCAGCGCAACACTTTGAGATTTTCATAAGTATTCTCTAATTCCTCGTAAAATCGAAAGATTTCTTGGCTAGTGCTGTTATTTTCTAAAACCAAAACTTCAAAATTGCGATAAGTACTTTTTCGATAAATGGAATCCAAACAGCGTTTCAAATCTGACAGATGATCTTTGTTGGGAATCACTATTGATACTAACGGTTCCCCTTGAATCTTCCATATAGAACGATATCTTCCCCAGT
>DVHU01000112.1 GCA_018711815.1 Candidatus Egerieimonas intestinavium | reverse complement strand
GGAGTGGTAGAAGGAAGTCAAAGCAAACCAGCAAGCCCCTTTTGGGGCTGGGCCGGAGAAAGGGAGCACTGAGTAAGCCCCTTCAGGGGCGGCTGTGGATGTGGTGCAGTTGGCAGACTTTCAGTGCGCCTGCCGGGCGCAAGCAGGTAATAGCCCCTTATAGGGGCAGAACAAGCCACCGGCTAAGCCGGTGGTCTTGACTAGCAGCTATATCCTAAAATTTTGATGGAATTGGGCAATCACATCGCTGTATCTATATCTGGTGCCTGCGGGCTGGGCCCCGCAGGCACTTCAGCCTTGTAAAGGCATTATCTATGATCATCCCTCTTCCCTCAGCCGCTTTCTCCTCTCCCGATAGTCTGGCAGCACTTCCTCCACAATTTTCCAAAATCGTTCCGAGTGGTTCATTTCCCTCCGATGGGCCAGCTCGTGGACGATCACATAGTCCATGAGCTCCTGAGGCATGAGAATCAATTTCCAGTTGAAATTTAAGTTCCCCTGGCCACTGCAGCTTCCCCACCGGGTCTTCTGCTCCCGCAGGAAAATCCGGTTGTAGGTGACTCCCATTTTACCTGCGTACCAGGCGGTTCGCTGGGGAATGATTTTCCGGGCCAGAGCCCGGCCACGCTTTCTTTCCTCCTCAGTCAGGAGGGGCTGCCGGCTGCGCCTAAGCTCCATTCGTCTCTGCTGCCTCTCTACCCACTCTCTCTTCTCCTGCAGAAAGGCCTCCGCCTGTCTCCTGGATGCCCGCCAGGGCATACGCACCACCACGCTGCCGTCCTCCTTCACCTGAATGGCAATGGTCTTTCTCCTGGAGCGCACCCACTGGATCTCCTGCTTTTCCGGGCGCTGGCCGGAGCCCTCCTTCGTATTGCTGTACTCTTTCATCCGCTTACTCCTTTTTTCTCCCCGGTTTCCGTCCTTATTTTGCCGGGGCTGACCGCTTCCACTGTCTCCTCCGATGGCTGTCTCAGTCAAAGAGGCTTAGCTGGCGGAAAGTCTCCTCCTTCTTTTGCCTCTCTGCCTGTTCCCAGACAACAGCTTGCTCCCCGGAAGCAGACGGACACAATTCCTGCAGAAATGGGGAAGGTTCCCCGGAAGTGGTGATGATCAGTTCCTCCCGGGCCCGGGTCATGCCCACGTAAAAGAGGCGCCGCTCTTCCCGGGGATCTGCCGGATGTTTCTGGCTCTCCAGAGGCAGTGTGCCCTGGTTGACCCCGTACAAAATTGTCACGGGAAACTCCAGTCCCTTGGAGCCGTGCAAAGTCATCAGCGTCACCGCCTCCGCGGTGTAGCCCTTGCTGCCGCACCGCTTCAGATCACTCTCCACGCCTAAGGTCATGGCTTCCAAGAACTCCTCCATGGTTTTATAGAAAACCGTCATCTGGGACAGCTTCTGCATGGCCGGATTATCTGACAGCTGCAGCTCCTCCATCCAGCGCTCCAGGAATTTCCGGGGCTTCTGTTTTTTAAAGAGCGGGGCAAATTTTTCTGCGGTGTTTCGGATAATCTCCTGGGACATGGAATTCCAGGGGAGCTGCCAGAGGGTCTCCGCGCACAGCTTAAGCTCCTCCCGAAGCTCTTTAAAACCTGCCATTTCTTCTCTTCCGCCGTCCTCGTCTACCTGTTCCAGGAAACGGAAGAATTCCAGGCTTCCCTGCACCGCCGGCTCCTGCAGGAAATCTTCCCGGCCAGCCACCAGGTAAGGAATCCCCTCTTTTTTCAGGCACTTTTCCAACAATTCCGCCTGGCGGTGGGTTCGGTAAAGGACGGCGATGTCCCCGAAGCTACGAATCTTTCGCCCATGGCGCTCCCACGCTTCCCGGTGGGCCTCCAGCATCCCGATGCCTCCGGCCAGCCGGTTAATCTCCTTTGCCACGAAAATCGCCTCTCCCAGAGAACTTTTGGCCTGCACCACCCGCACCGGCACTCCCCCTGGCCGGTTGGCACGCAGAAGTCGTTTTGGACCGGGATTGTGAGCAATCACTGTTTGGGCAGTGTCCACAATCTCCGGCGTGGAACGGTAATTTTCCTTCAGTTGAATCAGCTCCAGATCCGGATACTCCTCCTTTAATTTTTCAAAACAGTCGGCGTCCGCTCCCCGGAATCCGTAGATGGACTGATCGGCGTCCCCGATGGCAAAGAGCTCTCCCCCATAACTGCACCACAGACGGATCAGCTGCCTCTGGACAGGGTTAATATCCTGAAACTCATCCACCAGCAGATAGCGAAAGCGCCTCTCCCAGCCCTCCTTGGCCTGACCCTCTTGAATTTTTTCTATGGTCTTTAAGAGCAGATCATCAAAGTCCCAGAGTCCCCTTTGTTCCTTCTTCTCCCGGTAGGCTTCCAGGGCAGCCCTGGCTTTTTCGGGGAAATCTGTTCCTGTGACGTCCCGGAAAATCTCCTGAATCCGCCCCGCCTCCGCGCCGGAGTTAATCAAGGATACTGCCTCCAGAAATTTCCGCCCATTTTCCGAAAGGCCCTGCTCCAGAAGTGCTTCCTCCGCCAGTTTCCTGGCCTGTCCCTCCCCCAGAAGGGTAAATTGTTCTCCCTGCTCCCGCAAAAAGTTTAGACAAATGCCATGGAAGGTACCGATCTGCAGTTCTCTGCCCAGCTGCTTTTGGCCCAAGGCCTGACTTATTCTCTCCCGCATTTCGGCAGCCGCCTGGTTGGTGAAGGTTACCGCCGTGATCTCCCCGGGCTTAATGCCCCTGTTCTGCAGCAGATATTGAATCCGGGACACCAGCGTCTTGGTCTTTCCGGTCCCCGGGCCCGCCTTCACCGCCAGATAGGGCGCCAAAGAGCAGACCGCCCGATGCTGTTCCGCATTTAATAGGGGAGCCGAAGCGCTGCTGTCCTCCTCCAGCGCTTCTATGGTGACAGCCGCCTCCTCCGGCGCCTCAGCGGTGACAGCCGCCTCTTCCGGGAGGCTCTCCTCTTTCGGAAATTCTCCCTCGTTCCGGGATACCTCCGCCCCTTCGATCTTACCTTTCCGCAATTCTCTTCCCGGACTCCTCGGGGCAGATTTTAGGCCCAGAAGGGCAAAGAAATCCATCTGTCCCTCTGTGTTCTCCAGCTCCTCCTGGCTAAACAGCCGGATGGTGCCGTACTCCCCGTCAAAGCCGGGAATCCGTTCCACCTGCCCCTGGCGCAGGCGCTGAATTCCCTCCGCTACCCGAATCCCTGCCACCCTTTGGATGTCCTCCAGGGGAAGATTTCTCAGGATCTCAAACTCAGGGCCCAGCTGGGCAATCATCTGCAGGTACTCCCGCTGGGCCTTCTTGCTGGCCGCCGATGTTCCCAGGGAGGCGCCTATGACCTCCGGCAGCGGCACCAGGTTCTCGAAACCCTTGGCCCCGGACTTCACATAGCCCTCCGGCCGGTCTGCCAGCTCTTCCACCCGATGAGATACCCCGATGGTAATCTTGCGTCCGCACACCGGGCAGATTCCCTGGTGTTTTATGGTCTCAGCGGGCGTCAGGCAGAGACTGCATTTCCGATGGCCGTCCATGTGGTATTTGCCCTCCTCCGGAAAAAACTCGATGGTTCCCTGCAGTCCCTCCCCGGTCTGCAGCGCCCGGGCCAGCCCCTGGTAAGAGAGGGGAATATCCAGCAGATTGGCCTCCCGGCCCAGCTTCGCCGGGGAGTGAGCATCTGAATTAGAAATCAGCTGATAGCCATCCAGGGCCGACACCCGCCAGTTCATGGGCGGATCCGAGGAGAGTCCCGTCTCCAGGGCATGGATGTGGGGCGCCAAGTCCCCGAAGCACTCTTCTATGGTGTCAAAACCGGAGAAGGCCCCAAAGAGGGAAAAATGGGGCGTCCAGATGTGGGCCGGCACGTACACGGCCTCCGGGCAGAGCTCCAGCACAATCTCCAGCAGATCCCGGCAGTCCAGTCCCAGGATAGGACGGCCGTCAGAGTGGATATTTCCGATTTGCTCCAGCTTGGTGCAGATGCGCTCCGCTGCCTCCAGATCCGGCAGCAGAATCAGACTGTGTACCTTGCGCACCCGGCCGTCTTTCTTGTAAATGGAGCTAATCTCTCCGGTGACCACAAACCGGGGCTTTCGGTCATCCGGGGCTCCCTCCTCCCGGATACGGTACTCCTCCTTTAAAATATAGAGGCCCTCCTCCGCAGGACTTAGCTTTTCTGCCAGCTCCTGCCTCCAGGCCGGATGGGTGAAATCTCCTGTCCCCAACAGCCCAATTCCCTTCCTCCTGGCCCACAGCTCCAGGTGCTCCGGGGTACAGTCCCGGCTAGTGGCCCGAGAATAGCGGGAATGGATATGTAAATCCGCAATGTACATGATATTTTCCTCCCAGTTTCAGGCTTTCCGGCGGACCGCCCGAAACAAGCTGTAGCCATTCAGCCTTTCGGCCTCACTGTTACAACAATCTCAAAATCAATCTCAAAATCTCTCAAAAAAACTCTTGACTTTCTCTTTTTCTTCTGGTAGAATTCTTAAATGTAGCGAACAGCTATGCTGCCTTGGCTCAGTTGGTAGAGCGTCGCCTTGGTAAGGCGGAGGTCGGCAGTTCAAATCTGCTAGGCAGCTCTTTTTCGAGGAATCCTAAAAAGGATTCCTCTTTTTTTGTGATATAGGAAAGTGAGAACTTTCCTATATCACAAAAAGCGCTTCGCGCGGCGATGCGCACTCGCGTGAAAGGCAGATGTCAGCTAAAGCTGACCACGCTCGGCGCAGCAAAAGTGTGCTTCTTGAAAGAAAATGGAATCGCGAGGGTGTGCGAAGCACACTTTTGTTCTTCATCAGAAGAACTTCGTCCCTATGAACCAAAGCCCTCCGGGCAGGAGCCCACTGGGGCGGAGAGGAGTTATGTCGCTAAAGCGATCCGCCGCAGGCGGAGAATCCTGCAAAGCAGGATTCTTTTTTCTTCTCACTTCTCCTCCCCCGTCAGCATAGATCCCGGTCCACCTGGATCACCGCGTAATATTTCCCCGGAAAGCTCTCGATTCCCTGGGAAAGCTGCTCCACCACCTGCTCATCCTTCAGGGGACAGTCATAGGGCACCACCACGTCAAAGATCAGATTGGTGTGCGTCTCTCCCTGGACCACCCGGAAGTCGTGAATGGAGAGCCGTTGGTCCACCCGGGATGCCAGCCGGGCCGTCTTTCCCCGCAGCTTCCTTACCGTATCGTTCTCCGCCTCCACCGGGTCCATGTGGATGGTAGCCTGGCAGCGAAGCTTTTCCCCCAGCTCCCGCTCGATATTGTCAATCTCGTCGTGGATCTTCAGCATATCTCCCGCGGCGTCCACCTCCACGTGGAGAGTCACCATCCGGCGTCCGGGGCCGTAATCGTGAATAACCATGTCGTGGATCCCCTTAACCACCGGGTAGCTGCACACCAGCCTGCGGATCTGATCCACCAGCTCCTTATCCGGGGCCTGCCCCAGGAGCGGATTGATGGTATCCCGCATGGCCTGGATGCCAGAGTAGAAAATAAAAATTCCCACCAAAAGGCCGCACCAGCCGTCGATGTTCACGCCGGTGACCATGGAAATGACCGTGGCCGCCAGAACCGCCGTTGTGGAGGCCATATCCCCCAGACTGTCCGCCGCCGTGGCCCCCATGGCCGCGCTCTGAATCTTTTTCCCGATTTTCTTATTATAGTAGGCCATGTAGAGCTTCACCAAAATGGACGCTGCCAGAATTCCCAGCACCAGGGGGCTTCCCTCCACCGGCTCCGGGGAGAAAATTTTTCCCGCGGAGGATTGAATCAGCTCAAAGGCCATAATCAAAATGGCCACAGACACAAAAAGGCCGGAGATATACTCCATCCGGCCGTGGCCGAAGGGATGCTCCGGATCCGGCTTCTGGCCGGAGAGATGAAACCCAATCAGGGTAATCACGGAAGAACCTGCGTCTGACAAGTTATTGAAGGCATCGGCGGTGACGGCGATAGACCCGCTTAAAACCCCCGCCAGCCATTTTCCCGCAAACAAGAGGAGATTTAAGGCAATCCCCACAGCTCCGCAGAGAACACCGTAAGCCTGGCGCACACCGGCGTCCCCGGTATCCTCCCTATTCTTGATGGCAATTCTGGACAATAATTCAATCATTGCCCTCCTCCTTTCTGATCTTTTCCATATGCGCCCTCACCTTTCCCCGGATCCTCTGGATGGCATTGTCCACAGATTTGGGGGATTTTCCCAACTCATCGGCAATGCGGATATAATCCATCCCCTCCAGGTACCGCTGCAGCACCCGGGTTTCAAAGGGGCTGAGCAGCTGATAGATCTGCTCCCGGATCTGGGTCATCTGCTCCTGCCCGATGACGATGGTCTCCGGGTTCTGATCATCCTGGAAGGCGGAAACCTCCTCCCAATCCTGATTGCTGAAAGAAACATAAGTATTCAGGGGCTCATGCTTCTGCCTTCCCGCAGACTGCACCGCGCTGTAAATCTGCCGGTGGATGCAGACCTGGGCAAAGGTGGCAAAGGATGCCGCCTTCTCCGGCCGGTACCCCTGTACCGCCTTGAAAAGTCCCAGCATCCCCTCTTGAATCAGATCGTCCGTATCCCCGCCCACCAGGTACATGGCCCGGGCCTGGCGCAGAACCAGATATTTATATTTTTTCACCAAATATTCGGCCACTTCCGGCTCGCCCTGCTGCATCAGCTGCAGCAGCTCCTCGTCGCTTTGACCTTCATATGCTCTCATTTTAACCTCTTTGTCTCACGATTTCATAAGCCAGTACTCCTGCTGCCACCGAGGCGTTGAGGGAATCAATATCCCCCTTCATGGGAATGGAGGCCACAAAATCGCAGTGTTCCTTCACCAGCCTGCTGACTCCCTCCCCCTCATTTCCAATGACCAGGCCGATGGGCCCCTTTAAATTCAGCTGATACATGCTGGTGCCGTCCATGTCGGCGCACACAAACCACAGGCCTTCCTTTTTCAGCTGCTCCATCACGGATACCAGATTGGTCACCTTGGCCACCGGCGTGTAATGGATCGCCCCTGCGGAGGTTCTGGCCACCGTGGCCGTAAGCCCAGCGGCCCGGCGCTTGGGCACGATCACTCCGTGGGCCCCCGCCAGATTGGCCGTCCGAATAATAGCCCCCAGGTTGTGGGGATCCTCGATATTATCCAGCAGAAGGATAAAGGGGGGCTCATCCTTTTCCCGGGCTCTCTCCAGAATCTCCTCCACTGTGGCGTAGCGGTAAGCCGCTGCCAGAGCGATGATCCCCTGATGATGCCCGGTCTCGGAGAGCTGATCCAGCCTCTCCTTGGTGACAAAGTTTATGATGGCGTCCGTCTTTTTCGCCTCCCGGACAATGGTGCGCACCGGACCGTCCTGGCAGCGATCCAGCACATACAGCTTATCCACGCTGCGGCCGGAACGGAAAGCCTCAAGAACGGCGTTTCGCCCCTCGATCTTGCTCTCCGTCACCAGTCCGCTCTCTTCTCTATTTTCCATATTCCTCTCCCCGGGCCTTCAGCCCTTCCTTAATCAGCTCCAGCATCCTCATCTCCTGCTCCGTGAGATACAGGTATCCCATCAGCGCCTCGAAGCCTGTGGCCCTCCGGTAGTCCCCCATGGTGGCATTCTTGGCCATGGTGTAGGATTTGGCGTTTCTCCCCCGCCGGTAGACGGACAGCTCCTCCTGGGTCAGCAGAGGCGTCAGGGTCTCCATCATCTCTGACTGGGCCTGGGCTTTTACCAGAGCGCTGGCCCGCTTGTGCAGCTTCTGGGGCTGACAGTTGCCTTTCTCCACCAAAATCGTGCGGATCACCAGCTCATAGACGCCGTCCCCGATGTAGGCCAGGGTCAGGGGCGAATAGCTTCGGATATCCGCCCCCGGCAGTTCAAAGAGGCCCTTGATCCTGCTTAAACTCGTTTCCATTTTACTCCCTCGCGGGTGTCCTCCAGGACAATGTTCTGCGCCAGCAGCTGAGCCCGTATCTCATCGGCTCTGGCGAAATTTTTAGCCTTTCTGGCGGCCTGGCGCTCGGCGATCAGCCGCTCAATCTCCTCATCCAGGGTCTCCTCCTTCTTCTCCAGGGAGAGGCCCAAAATATCGGACAGCTCCGCCATCTCCTTTAACACAGCGGCGGCAAATTTCCCGGAGCTCTCCTGGCTCACCTCTGTGTTGGCAAACTTCACCAGCTCAAAAAGGGCGGCCACCGCGTCCGCGGTGTTCAGATCATCGTCCATGGCCTCCTCAAATTTCTTTCTGTACTCGCCCATGGCGGTCAGCTTCTCCTGCTCCTGGTCCGTCATCTCTTTGTCGCCGGAAAGCTCCCTTAACCGCTGGGCCGCAGTCATAATCCGCTCCAGGGCATTCTTGGAAGACTCCATGATATCCGCGCTGAAGTTCAGGGGACTTCTGTAGTGGGCGGACAGCATGAAGAACCGCAGCACCTGGGGATCGTATTTCTCACAGATTTCCCGGACGGTGAAGAAATTGCCCAGGGATTTGGACATCTTGCGGTTGTCGATATTTAAGAAGGCATTGTGCAGCCAGTAGCGGGCAAAGATCTTTCCGTTGCAGCACTCGCTCTGGGCGATCTCATTCTCGTGGTGGGGGAAGATCAGGTCCTCTCCGCCGGCGTGGATGTCGATCTCCTCGCCCAGGTATTTCCTGGACATCACGGAGCACTCAATATGCCAGCCGGGACGGCCCTCGCTCCAGGGAGATACCCAGAAGGGCTCGCCCTCCTTCTTGGGCTTCCACAGTACAAAGTCCAGGGCATCCTCCTTCTGGTCCTCGCCAGTCACCAGCAGAGAGCGTCCCCCCGCCTGCAGATCGTCCAGGTTCTTGTGGGAAAGCTTGCCGTACTCGTCAAATTTCCGGGTGCGGAAATAGACGGTGCCGTCCACATTGTAGGCATAGCCCTTGTCGATCAAGGTCTGGATCATCTCGATCATGCCGTCGATCTCTTTTGTAGCCAGAGGATGGGTGGTAGCCGGGCGCACATGCATGGCCTCCATATCCTTTTTGCACTCCTCAATGTAACGGGTGGAAATTTCCTCGGCGGAGACTCCCTCCTCGTTGGCCTTGGCGATGATCTTATCATCTACGTCGGTGAAATTGGACACATAGTTCACCTCATAGCCCTTGTACTCCATGTAGCGGCGGGCCGTGTCAAAGACAATCATGGGCCGGGCATTTCCGATGTGGATCAGATTGTACACGGTGGGACCGCAGACATACATCTTCACCTTGCCCTCCTCCAGAGGTACAAATGTTTCTTTTTTCTTCGTCAGCGTGTTGTATAACTTCATCTTATTTTCTTCCTTTCTCTTTTATGCTGCCGCGGCCTTTTGGAGGCCTGCAATCCTGTTTTATGCTTTTACCGCCTTTTTCAAGCTGCGCATCTCATTCTCCAAATCCAGCAGACGGTTCACCAGCTGGCTGTTCTCCCTCTGCAGAGTCCGCAGATCATCCTGGACAGGGTCCGGCAGATGGATATGATCCATGCTGTCCCGGGGAACCCGGACATTTTCCTGCTTCACCACCCGGCCGGGAATTCCCACCACCGTACAGTTGGGGGGCACCTCCGAGAGCACCACGCTCCCGGCGCCGATTTTGGAATTTTCTCCGATGGTGAAGGAGCCGATGATCTTAGCCCCGGCGCTGACCATCACGTTGTCGCACAGCGTGGGGTGACGCTTGCCGGTCTCCTTGCCGTTTCCTCCCAGAGTCACCCCCTGGTAGAGAGTCACGTTATCTCCGATGACGGTGGTCTCACCGATGATGACCCCGCTGCCGTGGTCGATGAAAAGCCCCTTTCCTATGGTGGCCCCGGGATGAATTTCTATTCCCGTTTTCCGGGCCGCCCTCTGGGAAATCCACCGGGCCCGAAAATAATGCCCCTTCAGATAATGCTTGTGGGCCTTCCTGTATTTTATCATAACCCGGAAGCTGGGGTAAAGCAAAACCTCCCAGGGAGAGTGGATTGCCGGATCCCGCTCCTTGATCACCGCGAATTCTTCTTTTAAATGCTTAATAAAGCTCAATTTTGTCTCACCTGCCTTGCTTTGTTTTGTTATAAAATTTTGACAGAAATAAAAAGGGAAGCTCCGTCTTCTGCATAAAGACGGGACTCCCCGCGGTTCCACTTTACTTGAAGCGCCTTGGCGCTTCCGCTTTTTTGACAGGTAACGGATGTCAACCGTACCGGACTCCCGCCTTTTCGCCTTCGCCCGGTCAGCTCCAGGATGCACCTTCCCCGGTTCTTGGGCAGGGCAGCTTGCAGCCGGTGGCCGCCCCTCTCTGTTCCTTCAAATCCAGGTACTCTTTCCCTTCATGGCCTTTTTCAACCTACCTATAGAATATGCAAAACAGGCGGATTTGTCAAGGAAAATCCCGGCAAAGACAATTTTTCCGCAGCAGTTGGGCCTTTCGGCCTCACTGGCGCAACTGTATCCACTCAGACGGTTATCTCTATTGATTGTTTTCCAGGTCCAGGATGCAGCTTTCATGTACCCATCCCCGGTGGTTCTGGGACCGCTGATTACCGCATAGCCGGGTGCCGTCGGCAAAGGAAAGGAAATACATGGCAACATGTTCAATTTTCATTGGTTTCTCCTCATCCTTTCTCCTGCCCGCAGCCCCGGCAGCCTTGGCAGCCGCCCATCCGGTCATCCGGCAGATAGTCCAAGGCCCGGGCCAGGGAACAGATGGCCTGGGAAGAGATTCCCTCCAGGCTTCCGGTAAAACCCAAGCCCTCCTCGGTGGTGGCCTTAATATTTACCTGATCAGTCTCCAGGCCCAGAGCCTCGGCCACATTTTGAATCATCTGGTCAATATAGGGCCGCAGCTTGGGACGCTGGGCGATGATGGTGGCGTCGATATTTTCAATGATGTACATGCTCTCCTGGAGCAGCTTCCCCACCTGCCGCAGCAGCTCGATACTGGAAGCTCCCTTGTATTTGGGATCCGTGTCTGGAAAATGATAGCCGATATCCTTCAGGGCCGCTGCCCCCAGCAGGGCGTCCATGATGGCGTGAACCACCACATCCGCGTCCGAGTGGCCCAGCAGCCCCAGTTCAAAGGGGATCGTAACCCCGCCCAAGATCAGCTCTCGACCCTCCACCAATTTATGCACGTCATATCCCATTCCTACCCGCATATATCTGTCCTCCTGTCCGGGAATTTTCCCGCGTTTGTTCCATCATACCCTATCCTTCCCAAAAAGGAAAGGCATAGGCGTATTATTTCTGAAAGATATCCAGGGCATGACTGGTCAGTCCCAGAAAATCCTCCCGCTCACAGGTGGCAAAATGGTAGTTCATATACAGCGCAAAGGTCTCCTCATCCATCTGATCCACCGCCTCCCGCATAAACAGGGCACAGCCGTCCGTGGCCACATAGTGGAGGCGTCTGGTGGGAAATACCTCCATGAGCTCATCCACATCCTCCCGGCGCACCAGCTCAAACAGATCCTTGGGTTCTGATTTGGCCCCGAAGGTCACCGGATCCAGGAGGCCGTCTTTCACGTACTGGCCCACGCTGATATTTCCCCGGTGAAAGCCCTCGTCCACCAGACAGCCGTCGGAGATCACGTAGGCGGCAAAAATCACTCCGCCGGGTCTGGTGACCCGGATAGCCTCCCCGATGGCCTGCCGCTTATCCTCCTGGCTGTACAGGTGATACAGGGGCCCCAGCAGCAGGGTGAGATCATAGGAATCATCCGCAAAGGCCGACAAATCCAGGGCATTGCCCTGGGAAATGGTTACCCGCTCCCCGGGCTGGGTATTCCGGCGAAACACTTCAATATTGTGCTCTACCAGCTCCACCGCGTCCACCTCATAGCCCTGCCGGGCCAGGGCGTGGGAATAGCGGCCTGTTCCAGCCCCCACCTCCAGCACCCGATTCCCGGGCTTACTGTATTTCTCAATGTAACGCATGGTGGTGAGAAATTCCACGCTTCCATGTCTCACCGCCAGGCGGCTGTCCTCATCGTAATGGTTGTAGAAATCCGTAATATACGAATTTGTTTTCATGAACACCCCTTCCCTCTGTCACTTATGCCTGCGCCAGATATTTCTCTAGTAGATATGGGGATTACTCCCCATATCCCTACACAAAACCGTACATGCGCTATTAACGCATACGGCTTTTCACCTTATATTCTATACACTATCTGTAAAACAAACTTACCTTGATACTTGGTT
>DVHU01000111.1 GCA_018711815.1 Candidatus Egerieimonas intestinavium | reverse complement strand
CCAGATTTTTCTGGTCGGGCTTCTCCTTCAGCTGTTTTCTCTCGATTAATTTTATCTCCATCTCTTTTTCCTCCTCCGAAAAAAACTACTTATAGTATAGAACCTTCGATACCGGCAGTCAATACCAAATCCCAGTCCCTTTTGAAACTCTGTAACAGTCTGGCGCCAGCAGCCCTCGGGATCCCGCTGCATTTGCAGCGGGACGCCTCGCGGGACAGCGTCAGGCCGATCTGTTGCAAAACTCTCATTGCTTTTTCCCTGCATATCTGATAGAGTTAAGGTAATCTACTCCGGTAGAAAAATACAAGAAATGAGGTAAATTACTATGAGTGAGAAGGATAATTACCAGAGCGCTGCCTGCGACGGCGACTGCTCCTCCTGCGGCAGCACCTGCGGCTTCGGTGAGTCTGACGCCACCGTAACCCTGACCCTGGATGACGATACTACCATTGAGTGCGCGGTACTGACCATCTATCCCGCCGGCGGCAAGGAGTATATTGCCCTGCTTCCCCTGGATGAGAACGGTGAGAACCATGACGGAGAAGTTTACCTGTACCGCTTCGTACAGGGCAGCAACCAGGAGCCCATGCTGGAGAACATCGAGGACGACGAAGAATACGAGATCGCTTCCGATGCCTTCGACGAGCTGCTGGACAAGGCTGAGTTTGACGAGCTGGTGGACGAGGACAAGGCCAACTAAGCAAAGGCTTTCAGGTATTTTCCATGAAGAAGTCTAACTATGAGCTTATGCGCGACCGGATGCGCGGTGAATTTGTGAAATATAATCAGGAGAAGATGATCCAAAAATTTGGCCTCTCCTGTGACGATGATTTCCTGTATCTTACCTTTGTATCCAGAGATTACCGGATTAACCGGGAAAATGGAACTGTGGAATGGTCAGAAGACGGATTTTGCTCCTCCCAGGAGGCAAATTATAACGAATCCATGACCATCTACGATGTGCTCTGCTATTCTAAGGCGGACTGCCGCCCGGCGGACAAATTTTGTCCCCTCCATGCGGTAAAGGGAGTGACCAAAACGCTGGCGGTTCAGGGCGGCATGTTCCAGGAAGTGGCCCAAGGATTCCAGAAAAATCTTCCGGCCTTAAAGGCCGCCTGCCGGGCCCTGGGAGAGCCAATCCAGCTGGTGGGGGATGTCACCGCCCGGCTGCGGGCCTTCCCCTTCCTGGCGGTGACCTTCCAGTTCTGGGAGGCGGACGAGGAATTCCCTCCCAGCCTGAAATTCATGTACGACGAAAACATCCTGGACTATATGCACTTTGAGACCGTTTACTTCATGACCTGGCATATTTTGGAGCGGCTGAGGGAGGTCATGGAGGAGTGCTGAGAACTTTAGGTGCTGTACTCAGGAAATAGACGGAGTACAGGTTACTCTCGAGAAATAGACGAAGTACAGGTTACTCTCGAGAAATAGAGGGAGTACAGGTTACTCTCGAGAAATAGACGAAGTGCAGGTTACTCTCGAGAAGTAGAGGGTCTTGTGGATTTATGCGTTTGTACTCAGCCTGCGCTCACTTCGAGCCTATGGTCTCGAAGATGTGCTCGGCAAATTCGTACAAACCGCATAAATCCACAAGACCTTTCCCTGTCTCCGAGACGTTCTTGAATTCTTTAAAATTTGTTCGCGAAAATGAAGGCTTCCCTCTTCTCGCCGAACCTATCTCTATTCTACATTTTTTCCTAAAATGAAAATCTCCTTAGTTTTCCGGCTTTTGCTGTCCCACAATTCCTGCCTTAAAACAAAAAACACTCTCACATTTACGGCTTTTGCTGCCCCACAATTCCTGCCTTAAAACAAAAAACACTCCCACATTTCCGGCTTTTGCAATTCTACCGCTTCTCCTTAACGTAAAAGCTTCCCACACCTCTGGCATTCTGGCCAATTCCGTAGTGTCTGAAAAAAATGACTTCCCCACCTCTGGCATTCTAGCCAATTCCGTAGTGTCTAAAAAAATGACTTCCCCACCTCTGGTATTCTAGCCAATTCCGTAGTGTCTGGAAAAGAGAAAGCTTCCTGGGGATCTGCGCAATTTGTGCGAATTCGCCGAGCACATCTTCGAGACCATAGGCTCGAAGTGAGCGCAGGCTGAGCACAAATGTGCAGATCCCAGGAAGCTCTAACTCTTTTAGCATACCAGCACCACAAATGCGCAAATCCCCAGGTAGCTCTAACTCTTCTTACATACCGACTCCACAAATGCGCAGATCCCCAGGAAACTCAAACCCTTCAATCCCTCTACGCATCCAGATTTACCGGGGCATCGGGAAATTTCTCATTGTAGCAGTCCGTCAGGGCCTGGGTGAGTATCTGAAATTCCTTCTCCATCCGGGCCAGCTTGGGCAGCTGGTAGGCCAGGGCCAGAATCTCCTGGCCAATCTTATTCTGCAGGGTGGAGGCCTTCATCTGTCCCATTCCCATGATGATGGAGCTGTAGCTTTTATCCGACAGGCACAGGTCGATATAGCACCCGCCCAGATGGTACAGCTCGTCGTAGAGCACCTGCTCCCTCTGGCTGCCGGACTCCCGGCCCCAATCCAGACAGAGCTCTTCTTGAATCTTGCGCAGGTCCCTCTGCATCTTTCTTCCGTAGAAGACGCCGTTTCGGTTATTGTAGATGTACTTCATGGACAGCCACGCCCGGATAAAATAGTCGATCCCCTCCGGGTCTCTCCCTCTCCGGTTATAGCGCTTCTCCCACAGCTCCATCCGAAGCCGGTTGGCTTCCGGCTCCTCCCCCTTTTCAATCTGTTTTTCCAGGGCGGCTTTGCGGATAGCCCGGTCAGAGACCCCGTAGAAACTCTCCGGCCACTCCAGGGCAATTTCCTGCTGCTTTTTGTTTATCGTTTTCCGTATCATTGCTTCCTGCTCCCTCCGCCGGTCAACTCCGGTCAAATTCCTTCCTCACTGCCTCCAGGGCGGCGGCAATTACCTTATCCATATCATAGTACTGATACATGCCCAGCCGGCCGCCGAAAATCACCCGCTGCTCCTGATTGGCCAGCTCCTGATATTGGGCAAAAAGCTGGCTGTTTTTCTCGTCGTTGATGGGGTAATAGGGCTCTGAACCCTTCTTCCACTCCTCCGGGTATTCCCGGGTGATCACGGTCACCGGCTGCTGTCCAAAATTAAAATGCTTGTGCTCGATAATCCGGGTGTAGGGCACCTCCCGCTCCGTATAGTTCACCACCGCATTTCCCTGATAGTTATCGCAGGCCAGCCGCTCCTCCTCGAAGCGCAGGGAGCGGTACTCCAGGACGCCCAGCCGGTACTGGTAGAAGGCGTCGATGGGGCCGGTAAAGACCACCTTCTGGGCCAGATCGGGGTTCTTCTCCATCAGCCGGAAATAATCCGTGTGCAGCCAGACCTCCGCCCCCTCCAGCATCCGCTCCACCATCCTGGTGTAGCCCTCCACCGGAATTCCCTGATGGGGATCGTTGAAATAATTGTTGTCATACACAAAGCGCAGAGGCAGCCGCTTAATGATAAAGGCCGGCAGCTCCCGGCAGTCTCTTCCCCACTGCTTCTCCGTGTAGCCTTTCACCAGCTTCTCATACACATCCCGTCCCACCAGGGACAGCGCCTGCTCCTCCAGGTTCCTGGGCTCACCCTGGAGATTCAGCTCCGCTATCTGCCTCCTGATCCTCTCTTTGGCCTCCGCCGGGGTCTTGATCTTCCACATCCGGCTGAAGGTGTTCATGTTAAAGGGCAGATTATAGAGTTCATCCTTGTAGACCGCCACCGGTGAGTTGATATAATGGTTGAACTGGGCGAACTGATTTACGTAATCCCAGACCTCCTCGTTGGAGGTGTGAAAAATATGGGCCCCGTATTTGTGGACCTGGATTCCCTCCACTTCCTCCGTATAAATATTTCCCGCCACGTGATTTCTCTTGTCAATCACCAGGCATTTCTTTCCCCGCTTCATGGCCTCGTGGGCAAACACAGCCCCAAACAAGCCCGCTCCCACAATCAAGTAATCGTACATTTTCCTACTCCTCTAATAGTATACCTGGCGCAGACACAGGCCCCTGGCAGGCACACAGGGCCCCGCCAGCTCTCGGCTGCATCCCGCTAAAATCTCTTCCATATACCCCGGTCCGTAGACTCCCTTTCCCACCTCCAGGAGAGTTCCCGTCAGGATCCGAACCATATGATACAAAAAACCGTCTCCCTGAAACACCAGCCTCAGCTCCCCCGGCAGCTCCTCTATGGAAATCCTCTGCAGGGTGCGCACGGTGGACTTCTTCATTCTCTTGTTGGCGCAGAAGCTCTTAAAATCATGGCGGCCTTCCAGTATCCCCGCCGCCCGTCTCATGGCCTCCACATCCAGGGGTTCCTCCACAGCCCAGAGTTGTCTCCGTTCAAAGACATGTTTGGCTCCCCCCACCGCAATCCGGTAAACATATATTTTCCCCGAAGCCTGGAGGCGGCTGTGGAACCGCTTGGGCACTTCTTCGATGGCAGTCACCTCGATATCCTCCGGCAGATAATGGTTGAGATACCGCTGAATCTCTCGGCAATCCCGCTGGCTCTCCAGGTGGAAATTAGCCACCTGGCCCTCCGCGTGTACCCCTGCGTCTGTCCTTCCGGCCCCGTGAACCTCCACGGTACAGCCGGCCATCCGGCTTAAGATCTGCTCCAGCTTGCCCTGGATGGTATTGGCCGTATTTCCCTGCTTCTGCCACCCGTCGTATCGGGTTCCGTCATACTGCAGTGTAATCTTATAATTTCTCATTTTTCTGTGACTCCTCGTTCTTATCAGTATACCAGAGAACGCTCCCCGGGACAAGTCTGATTCCAGGGGCCGCGGAATATTCCAAGGGCCGCGAAATATTCGATTCCAGGGGCCGCGGTATATTGAGCTCTCCGTACGCAAAAGGAGCCGCCGCAATTCACGTCCCTTCCGGCACAAACCCATGGAGCGGGTGTACCGGGCAGTCGATCATGCGGCAGCCCCTTTGATTTAAGGTTCTGCTGTAAACCTTTTTATCCCATTAATCCTCTTTCCAGTTTTTCACGGAATCGAATTCGTCCAAAATCTCCTGGGAAGGAGCCTTGGTCGCCAGGCTGAAAATCACGATGCACAGGCAGCTGATGACAAATCCCACCGCCAGAGAGTAAAGCCCGGTGGCAGTACCCAGGGTCTGTCCGCCCACCAGCGGAATGTAATCCCAGATAATTACCGTCAGTCCGCCGGAGATGATTCCGGCCACGGCGCCCGCCAGATTGGCCCGTCTCCAGAACAGGGACAGAAGCACGATGGGGCCGAAGGCTGATCCCAAACCTGCCCAGGCATTGGATACCAGACCCATAATGCTGTTGTCGGGATCCCAGGCGATGATGAAGGCCAGGATAGCCACCACGGCCACCGTCCAGCGGCTCACAGAAAGCACCTTCTTCTCATCGGTATTGGGACGGAATACGTCCTTATACAAATCCTTGGAAACTGCGGAGGCCGTCACCAGCAGCTGGGAGTCCGCAGTGGACATGATTGCCGCCAGAATACCGCAGAGGAACAGTCCCCCGATAAAGGGCAGGCTGTAGGTCTCCGTAAACATTTTGATAATCATCTCAATAAAGACATTTTCCGTGGAAGCTGTCCCTTCCGTTCCCAGAATAGTGGGGAAAAGGAAGGCTCTTCCCAGGATACCTAACAGGCAGGCGCAGCCCAGAGAAATCATTACCCAGATGATGGCGATCACCCGGGACTTGCGCAGCTCCTTCTGATTCTTCACCGCCATGAAGCGGGTCAGAATGTGGGGCATTCCACAGTAGCCCAATCCCCAGGCCAGCTGAGAGAAAATCTCCACGAAGGTGTAGGGGCGCTCCCCGTTGGTGAAAAGATTCAGGTAGGAGGAGGCTCCTCCGGCCACTCCGCTCTGGTCGATCACCTCAACCACGCCGTCTCCGCCGCCCAGGATGAAAAACGCCACGATAGGCACCACCATCAGGCCAATCAGCATCATGGTGCCCTGGACAAAGTCTGTCACACACACGGCCATAAATCCGCCCATGAAGGTGTAGACCAGAATTACCCCCGCTCCGATGGCCAGGGCAATGTGATAATCCAGGCCGAACACGGAGTTAAAGAGCTTGCCGCCGGCTGCCAGAGCCGACGCAGTGTACACCAGGAAGAAAATTACAATCACAATAGAAGAAATCAGCAGAAGGATTTTCTTCTTGTCCCGGAACCGGTTCTCAAAATAGGCCGGCAGGGTCAGGGAATTGTTGGCCTTGATGGTATACCGGCGAAGCCGGGAAGAAATACATACCCAGTTAAAGACCGTTCCCAAAAATAATCCGATGGCAATCCAGGCCTGACCTGTACCCATGGCGTAGATGGCGCCCGGCAGGCCCATCAGCAGCCATCCGCTCATGTCGGAGGCCTGGGCGGACAGGGCTGCCACCCAGCCCCCTAATCCGCGTCCTCCCAGGAAATAATCCTCGGAGTCGTTGGTTTGTTTCATGTAGATGATTCCAATCACAATCATCAGCAGCAGATACGCCGCGAAGGCGATCAGTACCGCTGTCAAATCTCCCTTACTCATTCAAAATCCTCTTTCTGTTTATTTACTGTCCGGCTGTCCCTGTGTTCACTGCCAGAAGATCGCTGCGAATATAGCCGAAAACGCCCTCCGCAGTCACCTTGACCCACTCGCCGCTGGTGCCCTGCTTGGCCACCACCGCCCCCGGCTCAAGGCTTATGATCACCGCTGAGTCCGTGGTGGGAGCCTCACGCACATTGCTGGGCTCCAGCAGAATCAGCTCTGTTCCGATCTCTGCGCTCAGCACATCCCCGGAGCTCTGCCCCGGAACAGGCGTCGTCTCCGGTGTGCTGGTGGGCACAGGAGTGTCTGTGGGCACAGGAGTATCTGTGGGGGCAGGAGTATCCGTAGGCGCCGGGGTATCTGCGGCTGCCGGGGCCTCGTCCTCCTGAGTTTCCCCGGAGTTGCTGCCTTCTGCACCTGCCGCCCCATAATTGACGGTACGGTACGCCTTGGCCACATTGTTGCTTCTGTCCATGGCCGCATACACCACCTGGGCGCTCTGGCCGTCCCCGGAGGGAATGATTTTTTCAACCATCAGGGTATCCGAAACATCCTTATCCTTATCGTCCATGGCGGTGACCCCCTCCAGGAGCTTGGCCGTGTCCTCACCCTCATAGTAGGTGATCTCCTCCGCCGGTACCTGGATGGTCGGAGCCTTCCGGTCCCTTCCCATATAAACCACTGCACTGCCGGCAATTCCGGCAATGCACAAAATAGCCAATACCACAGTAATTGCTCTCTTATTCATTGCGCTGTATTACCTCACTCTTTTCCATAATACTGGCCGTAATACTTGCCGTAATACTTACCATAATAGCTGTTTCCGCTCATATCCACCTTGTTCAGGATAACACCCAGAATCTTACAGTTGGATTTCTCCAGCTGCCCCTTGACATCCTGGGCAAATTTGTAGCTGATGGTGTTGGAGGACAGCACCAGGGCGGCGCCGTCGCACTCCTGAGCGATCACTGCGCTGTCGATAACGCTGCCCAGAGGCGGGGTATCAATGATAATATAATCGTAGACCTCCCTCAAAGAAGCCACCAGCTTCTTGAAATACTTACCGCCCAGCAGCTCCGCCGGATTGGGCGGCACAGGTCCCGCAAAAATCATGTGGAGGCTGGGGATATCCGTCATACAGATCACATCCGCCAGCTGGGCCTGGCCTGAGAGCAAATGCACCAATCCCTTCACATTCTGGTGAATCCGAAGTCTTCCCAGAAGCACAGATTTACGCAGGTCCGCATCGATAAACATCACCTTTTTGCCGGCCTCCGCCAGGGAGGCCGCCAGCTGAACGGATACGCTGGATTTTCCCTCTCCCGGGGTACAGCTGGTCAGGGCGATTACTTTCACATCTTTTCCGCAGAATTCGATATTGGTCCGCAGAGTCTTGTATGCCTCGCTGGTGCGGTAGTCCAGTTTCAGCATTTTGGAAATACTGATATTAATCATGGCTTTTTCCTACCTCTTCTTCTCTGTACTTTTCTTCATGGTCTTTTTCTTGCCCTTTTCTTCCACCATAGGAATGGTGCCCAGCACGCTCAGCTGCAGATGTTTCTCCACATCCTCCTGGGTCTTGATTCTGTCGTCGATCACGAAGATCAGCACCACCACTGCCACTGCCACAAAGACGCCAATCACTCCGCCGATGACAAAGTTCTTAAAGGCGCTGGGCCGGGCCGGCTTGTCCGGCAGGTTCGCCTCATCCACCACATTAACCTCGTCCACCCGCATAACCTCGCGGATCTGCTCGGAGACTGCCACCCGCAGGCTGTTGGCCATATCCTGGGCCATCTTCGGATTCTCATCCGACACAGTGATGGCCATGATTCGGGTGTCTGTGGTATTTGCCACGGAAATCTTCTCGCACATGTCCTCGTAGCTGATATCCAGTCCCAGCTCCGCGATGACGCTCTCCACCACAGTGCGGCTCTTCACCATCTCCATGTAATCCTTAGTCAGCTGCGTTCCCAGCTGCACATCACTGTAGGTAAGATTTCCCGTGCTGTTTGCCTGGCTCACCACATAAATTTTAGTAGTTGAATCATAGGTCGGGGTGATAAACAACTTTGTGCCCAAAAAAGTCACGCACGCCACCACTACGCCTGCCAAAATGATTATCACAATTTTATCCAGCAGTGCGGAAAACAGTGCTCCCAGGTCAATCGTCACTTCATCATTCGCCTGTTCTCTGTACTCCATCTCTTTTCTCCCTTTTCCCGTATTACAAATATTCTTTTCGGAGAATCTTCCATGCGTTTCCCCCGCACAAGTCCTCCGCATATGCAGAACCCACCTTTTTTCTCAGGTAAGCCTCGCACTTTTTCATCTCCGGGGCCCGCTTGTTCACCCCGTGGGCGTCCGTACCCACAAAATGTACCAGCTCATACTTCAAAAGTTTCTTGACAAAGCTCTTGCCGCTTCTGCCATTTCCGCCGATGACCGTGGACGCGTTCACCTGAATATAAGCGCCCTGCTCCACCAGCTCCTCCACCCGGGAGGGCTCCTCCAGCAGGCAGTCATACCGCTCTGCGTGGGCGACGATTGGCTGATAGCCGCCCATCTGAAAATCCCTCAGCGCAGCCTCGATCTCCTGATAAGGCTTAGAGGTGGAAAATTCCACCAGGGTGTAGTTGGAATCGGCCATAGTCAGCGCTCGTCCTCCCTGGAGCGCCTCCACGCTGCTGTGGCTGAAATAAATCTCATTTCCCAGATAAATCCGAAATTTGGGATCGATCTTCCGGGCGGCCTCCCGGGCCATCTGCAGCCGT
Organism: Candidatus Egerieimonas intestinavium; assembly: GCA_018711815.1. Taxonomy (GTDB): domain Bacteria; phylum Bacillota; class Clostridia; order Lachnospirales; family Lachnospiraceae; genus Egerieimonas; species Egerieimonas intestinavium. The sequence continues at coordinate 42,891 of DVHU01000111.1, read as the reverse complement.
TCCTCCAGCCTCTCCGGCGTATTCTCTATATACCGGTGGCGATAGTGAGGCGTGGCGATCATGGTGTCAATCCCTTCCTCCCAGGCGATCTGAAGCATCCGCTGAGTCTCCTGAATGTCCTGAGCTCCGTCATCTACTCCCGGAAGGATATGACAATGGATATCTATCAACTGTTCCTGACCTTCCTTTCTTTATCGCATACGTTACAAGTATACTATTCCTGTCATTTGCTGTCAACGCAAACTCCTTTTAATTATACCTTTTTCCGCCGTTTGAATCAATAATTCCCTTCTATTTTTCAAAAAAGGACATATTTCTGTCATTTTTATCCCTTGCGGCAGGTATTACTTCCCCTGAAATACCCGGTTCAGCTCTTCTGTTCCGGGCAGCACAAACCTTCCGTCCCGGATCAGGTCTATTCCCGTTCCATCCGCCTGCTCTGCCCGGATCAGGGCCAGCTCCCGGTAGGGAATGGTGATGTCCGTGTGGCAGCCGAAATACGCTCTGGACACATCGCTTTTGCGCAGCAGAGATATCTCGTTATCCCGGGCCACCACCTCTTTGCCGTCCCGGTTATAGACAGGGGTATCCTCCGACCAGCTGTAGCAGGTATCCCCCAGGGCAAAATGGGGCCCCATCTTCTCAGCAATCAGAATGGGAAGCCGGGAGGCGATACCGTACTTTTCTGCCATCACATAGGCCGCAGTGTTGGTGCCGATGGCAAATTCACCCAGGGGCAGCTCCCGGTGATGGTAGAGAACATTTTCCATCACATAAGCTTTTCCCTCCCGGGGATCGTCGAAATTCCCGCAGCCGTAGTCCACTGTCCGGCCATCCTGGAGATGAATCTCCAGATTCCGGTAGTAAAGCTCATTGAGGTATACCCCTTTCACATGGAGAACTCCGTTGGTTCCCTTCAGCACTGGGCTGGTAAATACCTCCCCCACCGGAATATTCACATCCGCTGTGCAGTTCTCAAAGATCGTCTCCCTCCGGGGATCCTTCAGCGGATGCAGGCGGATAACCAGATCCGTGCGGTTTCCGTTTCCTCCCAGCACCCGCACCTGCACTGCGGTATCCAGAACGTCGATGAGCCGCTGCTGAATTTCTTCATATTTAACAGCGTCCAGGTTATTAATTTTCACCGTTTCCCGGAAAATCTCCCGGTACTTTTCCCCAATCTCCGGCAGCGGGTAGGCAATGATGGTAAAGCTCCTTTCCTCCCCGGGGATGTAACGGTTGGTAATCTGTCCCGCCTCGTTCTGGTAGTGGACCTGGAGTTTCTGCTGCTTCTCGGTGAGGCTGCAGCAGCTCTCCTTGACCGCAGGGGCAAAAGGCGCCGCCCCAAAGACCTCCACCACCGCCGGTCCCGCGTGCTCCCGGGCCAGCTGCTTCACTTCCTGATAGGCCTGCCGCAGCATCCGCAGTTTCCGGCTGACTAAATCCTCATCCAGGTAGAGACCCGCGTCATTTCGGTGATCGTACTCATACTGCAGATTGGCTCCGCTGACCGTGTAACCGATCCGAATATGCTGCCTCTTGTTCACGCTGTGCTGGGCCGCCCTATAGATCACCGGGCTTAAGCCCATCTCCCGAAACTGTCCCACGGCCGCCCGGATCATCCGCTCAAAACCCAGATTATAGCGGATATTCACGGTTTTCTTCCTGGATAAGTCCTTGCCGCTGTTGACAAATCCCATCCGGTAGCCCTCCGTGTAGGTTCTGGCCATGCTGTCGATCTCCTCCTGGGAAAGCTCCCCCAGAAACCTGGCCGTCTCCAGCTCATTTTCTGAGATGTACTCCCCAAAGAGATAGAGATAGCGCAGATCCGTCAAATCCTCTTTTTCGATGATATCCGCCGCGAAGGACAACCGGGGATCCACCTGCTCCCGCACCCGGCGGGCCACCATTTCCTCGCTGTAGTCGCTGACATACCAGTAGATGGTCTGCCGCACCTCTTCCCGGGAGGGCAGCTCCTCTCCGGAAAACATCCCGTACACCTGAAGGAAAAGCTCGCAGACCACCACACAATCCCAGAGCCGCTGTTCGCAGACGAAGGCTGTCATCCCCCGAAGTTCCGTGTAGAGAAAGCTCAGCAGCTTTCCGTACTCTCCCAGCTTCTTCGCCGCATACGCGGGATTTCCCCAGCTGGTTTCATAGGCTGCCCCCAGCAGATCCTCATACCAGCTCTGATTTTCCTCCTGCAGCTGGGCCAGGCTTTTCTCTCGGAAATTCCCCTGTTCCACCTCCCGGTAAGCCTGGATCATTTGCTCTATCCATCGGGCCATCCAGCAAAAATAAGCCCGGAAAGGCTCCGGCGCCTGTTCCTCCCCCGGTATCTCCCTAATTCGCTCTGCCGCCAGCTGCCAGCGCTCCTTTAACCGTTCATCCTCCAAATCCTGTTCTCCTTTCTATTCCCGCCCACACAAAAAGGACATGGGGCCGCCGCCCCCTGTCCCTGTCAGGCTTCCTCAATATTTCCAGCCATAATATTTCCGTCGATGAGTTCCGCCATATATTCCCAGATTTCCCGGGAGCCCTCCCCGGTCTTGGCGTTGCGCTTATAGATCTGGGACTTGCGCACCTGGTGATCCTTCCAGTCCCCGCCGCCGTTGGCATTATTCAGCAGCAGCGGCTGAAAATTGTCCAGGGTATGGGCATACTTGGCCTCCGGAGTCTCATACTCCTCAAACTCATCCCACAGAGCCCGAAGCTCCTGACCCTGTTCTCCGGGCAGAAGCCCAAAGATTCGCTCCGCCGCCTGCAGCTCCCGCTGACGTTTGGAGGCGTTTCCCGCCTCATCGTAGGCATAGGTGTCCCCGGCGTCGATCTCCACCAAATCGTGAACAAGAACCATCTTCATCACCTTGGCCACATCCACCTGCTCATTGGCATACTCCGCCAGCAAAAAGGCCATCAGAGCCAGATGCCAGGAATGCTCCGCGTCATTCTCCGCCCGGTCCTTTCCCAGAATGTGCGTCTGCCGGTAAATCTTTTTCATCTTATCTACTTCCAGCAGAAAGGATACCTGCTGCTCTAAACGTTCTCTCATCCTCTCACCCCCGTCAGGAAGATTCCCAGCCAAACGGCCGCCAGAACCCCGCAGAAAAGGGATCCGATCATTCCCCACCGATGCCCCATCTCCTTGGCCTTCAGGCTGCCCAATCCCACCAAAAAGCCATAAACAGACAGGCCCAGGGAAATCAGACCGGCTCCGCCCAGCCAGATGGCGGCATTCCCATTCTGGGCCGCAGCCACCAGGGTTGAGACCAGCAGCAGCAGGCAGGATACCGCCGCCAGCGCCAGAGACAAAATCCCTCCGGCAGCCTCCTTCTTCCTCGTGGCCGTATACTTATACCGCTTTGCCATAGATCCTTCTCCTTATCTTGTTGCAAATCCAATAGATCAGATAGCCTGCCGCCGCCCCCACTGTGTTCAGAAGCAGATCATCCACGTCGAAGGAGCCCACCTTCAGTAGCAGCTGAAGGCACTCCACCAGCAGGCTGGCGGAAAATCCCAGAAGCGTCACCAGAAAACCATTCTGCAGGTTCCTGTGCACCACCGGCAGCAAGGCCCCGAAAGGCAGAAAGCCGATAATATTTCCGCCAATGTTTAGAAACACCGGCCAAAATCCCAGCTGCTCCCGATAAATCCAGAATCTCTTGATTTCCCGAAACAGCTCCAGATTGTAGCGGTAATCCATATGGCTCCAATTCTTCCTGCCGTAGATCTCAGCGAAAAACAGGAAGTAGCAAAGCAGCAGCAAATACACAAAAAACAGCAGGCGGCCCCACCTTCGGACCCGCCGCTTCGTTTCTTCCTTCATCAGATAGTAATATCCTTCTTCCGGCTCAGCAGTCTCGCACCGCCCACAATCATCATTATTCCCGCCACAATCCCTGTCACGAGAATCACAATGCCCAGGGCCAGGCAGCCCGCTCCTGTGCTGGAAATCGTTTGGTACACTTTTTCATTATTGCGAAAGGTCATCCGCTCTACCCCTTTCCGTTGATTACTTATTGCTCAGACTCCGCTCCATACTGCTCATAGTAAGCGTCAATGGCAGCTTTCAAGGTGTCGTCAATGATCACCTTTCCTTTATACTCCCGGTTATACAGGTGCTCCACCACCTCGGCCATGGTGACAATGGCAGTGGTCTCAAGACCGTACTTCTCCTCAATCTCCTTCAAGGCGCTTTTGGTTCCCTGGCCCCGCTCCATGCGATCCACAGATACCACCAGTCCCAGAGGCTTTACCTCTCCCTGGGCCTTAATGATGGGCAGCGTCTCCTGAATAGAAGTTCCGGCCGTGGTCACATCCTCGATGATCACTACCCGATCCCCGTCGGCCATGGGACTTCCCAGAAGGATTCCCTTGTCCCCGTGATCCTTAACCTCCTTGCGGTTGGAGCAGTACTTGATATCCTTTCCGTAGAGCTCGCTGATAGCCATGGTGGCCGCCACAGTCAGAGGGATACCCTTGTAGGCAGGCCCGAAGAGAACGTCAAAGTCAACGCCGAACTTGCTCTCAATAGCCTTGGCATAGTACTGTCCCAGCCGGCGCAGCTGCGCCCCTGTCCGGTAAAAACCGGTGTTCACAAAAAACGGGGTCTTCCGGCCGCTCTTGGTCACAAAATCCCCGAACTTCAGCACGCCGCAGTCCACCATGAACTCAATAAACTCCTGCTTGTAGCTTTCCATATCTTTTAATCCTCCCTATCTTATAGAGCATTTCCTCTTTTTTCCGTTTGTATGTACAAAATACAGCTGAAAATTTCTTATATGCTTTTTTATTCTAACATACCAGTCCCAAAAAGGAAACCGTAATTTTCCGCCCTTTCTCCCGCCCAAATTTTCCGCCCTTTCTCCCGCCCTTTTTGTTTCTCAGTCCCGGAGAGGCTTTTCCGTGAAAAAGGCAAAAATTTTCCTCGCCAAAATATAATTTTCGTATTATAATGAAGAAAAAATGATAGGGAGGCACAATATGGCAAGACCTAAGAATTACGCAAAACAAATCGAAATGATTCAGAAGAAAATCGACACAACCACCGATAAAATTGCAAAAATGCAGGAAGATATCCTGGCAGCTGAGGAAGAGCTCTCCAGCCTGGGCGAGGAGTTAAACGCCCTTAAGCTGCAGCAGCTGCAGCAGCTGATGGACGACAAAGGAGTCAGCGTAGACCAGCTGGCATCCCTGCTGGATAATCAGTAAGAAACCAATACGATAAATTAAAGGCGGCGCTGCATGAAAATCATTTTCCAATAGCCGCCGCCAGATAAAGAAATATTATGTAGCAATTACGGCGCAGTACCGGTTAAAGGACTGCGCCGTATCTTTCGTGTAACCGGGGCATTATTCGCCCCATTCGCAAATAAACACTTTTTTACTATTCACTGTTCGCTTTCCGAAATCGCCATCATTCCAAGTACCGTCAGAGTACTTATAGTAATACATGGCAAAATCTTCTTTGGGATTTTCACCATTTGGTTCTCCGGAATGCCAATTTGTGTAAGTGCTTACTTCGCTATTCTCCCATACCCATGTCCCTTCTTCTTCCCGGTCAGTAAAACCAAAATATGCGCTTTCATAACCGAAGCTATTTTTCATACATGAGTAAACAAAATCATTCTCTTCTGCACTTGTAATGGCTGCCAGGTATCCCCCTTGTTCCTCACAATACTGTTTGGCTTCCTCCCATGTGGTTACCGTATCCAGCTCATATACATAGTAGTAGTGGCCGTTAAACGATACTGCATCAATTGGAATGCTTGATGAATCAAATGGCTTTTCCTCATCGTACACATAGCCTTCCAAAATTCCCTTTGGCTCCTCCAGGATTTCCAGGTTCTCCCGGATATTCTCCAAACCTTCATTATCCGTCACCTTCTGGGATCCCTCTCTCAGGATATTCTCAGCATCCTGGGTACGGCCCTGATACAGATAAACGGCGGCCAGTTTCAGGTACGGAGCCGCCTTCTTCTCCTGGATAGAAATCGCCTTCTCAAAGCAAATCTCCGCATTTTCATAATCCAGCTCAGCCAGGTACTTATCTCCCAGGGAAAGCTGCTCCTGGTACCTCTTCTTCTGAATTCCCAGCACAGTCAGCAGTACAGCCGCCGCTGCCAGCAGAATCATCAGCGCCGCCAGAAATCCTGTAGCCGCCCGTCTCCTGCCTTTCATTTTCTCCCTCCTCCAGGGTTGCAGCCAGCCCCTTTCGCCCACTCTTTTTCTCTTCTTTTATTTTACCGCTCCAATCAGCTCCCGGATATCCTCTACCTTCTGCTCCTTCATGTACGCTTCGATACCCGCGGCGATCTCCGCTCCCGCGCAGGGATTGCGGAAATTGGCCGTGCCCACGGACACCGCTGTGGCACCAGCCAGGATAAACTCCAGGGCGTCCTCCGCCGTGGCGATGCCGCCCATGCCGATGATGGGAAGCTTCACCGCGTTGGCCACCTGGTAGACCATGCGCACAGCCACCGGCTTGATGGCCGGGCCTGAGAGGCCGCCCGTCCTGTTGGCCAGGGCAAAGGTCCTGCGGTTTACATCAATTTTCATGCCCGTGATGGTGTTGATCAGGGAGACGGCGTCAGCGCCGCCGGCCTCCACAGCCCTTGCCATCTCGGTGATGTCCGTCACATTGGGACTTAATTTCATAATCACCGGCTGCCGGGCCACCCGCTTCACTGCCGCGGTAATGGCCTCCGCGGACTTGGGATTCTGGCCGAAGGCTATTCCCCCCTCCTTCACGTTGGGGCAGGAAATATTAATCTCCAGCAGATCCACCGGCTCCTGGGCCAGCCTCTCCACCACCTGGCAGTAATCCTCCGGAGTCTTTCCGCAGACATTTACCACAATCTTTGTGTCATACTGCTTCAAAAAAGGAATATCCCTCCGGCAGAAAACTTCCATGCCGGGGTTTTGCAGGCCGATGGCATTGAGCATCCCCCCGCAGGTCTCAGCGATTCTGGGGGTGGAATTTCCCGGCCAGGGCACGTTGGCCACACCCTTGGTCACCACAGCCCCCAGAAGGCTTAAATCCATAAACTCACTGTACTCCGCTCCGCTACCGAAGGTTCCGGAGGCCGTCATCACCGGATTTTTCAGCTCTACGCCGGCAATCTCTACTTTAGTATTCATCACAGCTCCACCTCCGACGCAAGGAATACGGGACCATCCTTGCAGATTCTCTTGTTATGTACCTGGGAGTGGCTGTCCACTTCCTTTGACTGACAAACACAGGCCAAGCAGGCGCCGATGCCGCAGGCCATCCGCTCCTCCATGGAAATCCAGCAGGGGATCCCCTGTTCCTGGGCGTAGGCCTTAATAGCGCGAAGCATGGGCGTGGGTCCGCAGGCGAAAATCACATCCGCCGAGAGCCCCTCCTGCCGGATGACATCCAGCACGTTTCCCTTCACCCCGAAGCTTCCATCCTCCGTGGCCACGTGCAGCTCTCCCGCATGGGAAAGTTCCGCCTCCAGAAAACGCTCGTCCCGGTAGCCCACGATCAGCTTCTTGTCCGCCGAGAGCCGCTTGGCGGTCTCCAGCATGGGGGGGATTCCGATTCCTCCGCCCATCAAAAATACCCGCTTACCCTCTGCCTCCTGCAGGGGAAAGCCGTTGCCCAAAGGTCCCAGCACCTGGATGGTATTCCCGGCCTGAAGGCCAGAGAACTCCCGGGTGCCCTTTCCTGCCACCCGGTATACCAGGCGCAGGGCTTTTCTCTCCCCGTCGATCTCGCAGATGCTGATGGGCCGGGGCAGAAGTCTGCTCTCATCGGCGCTGTACAGGGACACAAACTGGCCCGGCGCCGCCTCGGCGGCTATCTCGCCCGCCTCCAGCCACATACTGAAGATTCCCGTCCCGATCTGCTCCTGGGAAAGGATCGTACACAATCTTTTTGTCTTTTTCATCTCACAGCTCCCCTGATCTATTTTGCCGCCTGCAGGGCGCCGTCGATATCTGCCGCCATGTCAATCACGGCCTGTCGGGCTGCCTCCCCGAAGTGCTCGGCCCCAAACTTCGCGTACGCCTCCTGCTTGTAGGCGGCGATAATTCCCCGGGAGGAATTGACGATTGCGCCCAGTCCGTCCTCGTTGAAGAAATGAACCAGATCCTTACCCTTTCCTCCCTGAGCGCCGTATCCGGGCACCAGGATGTAGGATTTGGGCATCACCCGGCGCAGCACCTTGCCCATCTCCGGGTATGTGGCTCCCACAACGGCTCCCACATAGCTGTAGGAATCTCCCATATGCTCCTCTCCCCAGGCGGCCACCTGCTCGCCCACCCACTCATACAGGGGGCGTCCGTCGATGAGGCGGTCCTGGAACTCGCCGGAGGAGGGATTGGAGGTCTTTACCAAAATGAAGATTCCTTTGTTCTCCTCCTTACATACCTTGATAAAGGGCTTCACCCCGTCGCTTCCCAGATAGGGGTTAACTGTGGCGAAATCCTCGTCAAATCCATAGTAGGACTTGCCTCCCACCTGCACCTTGCCCAAATGGCCCACCGCGTAGGCCTCGGAGGTGGAGCCGATGTCGCCGCGCTTGATATCGCCGATCACCACCAGATCCTTCTCATGGCAATAGTCCACTGTCTTCTTAAAAGCTGCCAGTCCGGGGATTCCAAACTGCTCATACATGGCGATCTGGGGCTTCACCGCCGGGATCAGATCGCAGACGCAGTCCACAATCTCCTTGTTATACTGCCACACAGCCTCCGCGGCTCCCTCCAGAGTTTCCCCGAACTGGTCAAAAGCCCTTTTCTGGATATGCTCCGGAATATAGTTGAGCATGGGGTCAAGCCCCACCACAATGGGGGCATGGGTCTTCTGTATCTTGGCAACTAGCTTGTTAATCATTTTTCATCCTCCTGCTGTTCTGCGTCATATACCACTTTTCCTCCGCAGATGGTATACAGAACCTTACCTTTTACTTTTCTGCCTTTAAAGGGCGTATTTTTCCCCTTGGAGCGGAATTTCTCCGGATCCACCACCCACTCCGCCTCGGGATCGATGATGGTGATATCCGCGGGCCGGCCCTCCTTGAGGGTTCCCCCTTTGCTGTGGATAATCTTTGCGGGATTCCAGCTCATCTTCTCCACCATCTGCATGGGGGTCAAAATCCCTGTGTGCACCAGCTCCGTCATGGTCAGGGCTACGCTGGTCTCCAAGCCCACAATCCCGAAGGGGGCGGAAATCATGGAACGCCTCTTCTCCTCCCGGGAGTGGGGGGCGTGATCCGTACTGATAACCTCAATGGTACCGTCTTTCAGTCCCCGGCGCAGAGCCTCCACATCCTCACGGGTTCTCAGGGGCGGATTCATCTTATAGTCCGCATCTCCCTGAACCATGTCTTCCGTAGACAAGGTGAAATGATGGGGGCATACCTCAGCGCTGACAGCGATCTTTTTCTTCTTGGCCATCTTAACCATCTCCACGCTTTCCCGGGTGGAACAGTGGCACAGATGCAGATGCACCCCGGTGTCCTCAGCCAGAATAATATCCCGGGCTACGATGGCGTTTTCCACCGAGTTGGTGATTCCCGGAAGCCCAAATTCCCGGGCTCTCTCATCGTCGTTCATGCAGCCCCCGTTTACCAGATCCTTATCCTCGCAGTGGGCCAGCACCGGAATCTTCAGCTCCGCCGCCTTCTGCATAGCCTCCCGGTAAAGCTGGGAATTCATCACCGACTTGCCATCCTCGCTGATGGCGGGAATTCCCGCCTTTGCCATGGCATCAATATCTGTGAGCTCCTCCCCCTTTTGCCCCATGGTGATAGCTCCCGCCTGGAGCACTCGGATGGGGGAAACCTCCTTGGCTTTATTTACCACATAGCTGACCCGGGTATCACAGTCGATGACCGGCTTCGTGTTGGGCATAGCCACCACAGTGGTAAAACCACCGGCAGCGGCAGCCTTTCCGCCCGTCTCTATATCTTCCTTATACGTCTGTCCCGGATCCCGCAGGTGCACATGCAGGTCGATAAGACCGGGAACCACGTAGCAGCCCTTGGCGTCAATAACCCGGTCTGCCTCCTCCTCTTTTCCCTTCTCTGTCTTGACAATCTTTCCTCCGTCCACATACAGATCCGCGATTTCATCCCGTTTGGATGCGGGATCCAGAATCCGTCCGTTTTTAATCCAAATTCTCATGGTAATCGCCCTCTCCTGGTATAAGTTTTTTCTCTGCCTCTATCATACACGAATTTCTTTCCAAAATAAAGCCTTTTTCCTATTGACTTTTTTATTTTTGCGCACTATACTAATACTGTCAAACTGTTTATTGGATAATAGAGCTTCAGCAATCGATGAAAGATTATTATTTCAGTATAGTCTTTGATTGATTGCTCTTTTTTTATCCAACTGTATTATTTTGTAATGGAGGTACTTCAAATGAACAAGGGAACAGTAAAATGGTTCAATGCTGAGAAGGGCTATGGATTCATTACTGGCGAAGACGGCGCAGATGTGTTTGTACACTTTTCCGCTATCCAGGGCGAGGGATTCAAGTCTCTGGATGAGGGTCAGGCCGTAACCTACGATCTGACTGAAGGTGCTCGCGGCATGCAGGCATCCAATGTTGTTAAGCTTTAATTCACTGCGTGCTTACCAGTAATTAATGATAGGCAACACAGCAGCCCCGGAGAACGTCTCCGGGGCTTGCTTTTTTGTCTTCCTTTTGTCCGTCAGCTGTCCAGGGAATTCAGATATTCGTTGACCGAAGTACAGTCCATCTGATAGGACTCCGGCTCCCCCACATGCGCAGCCTTGGCGTACACAGAGTAACCCACCCAGCCAATCATTCCGGCTGCCACCAGGGCCGCCGCCGTATACTCCAGGCGGCGAATCAGCTTTTCCCTCTTCATCAGCTTCTGCCGGTTATTTTTCCTCTCTTTATAGCGGTCTACCTTTTCCTGACTCATAATTCATCTTCCTCTTTCCACCAGATTATGGATTTAACTTTCAAATATGCATTTTATCATACCATATTTTCCAGCTTTTGAAAAGTATCAGATTACCACGATCACGCCTCCGTCGTTGGCATACATACTGCTGACTCCGGCAGTATCCAGCACAATACAGTCCGCCACGGATATCTTCTCCAGAATGGCGTCCCGGACCAGCTCCGCCCGCTCCGGGCAGTTGCAGTGGGAAATCCCCAGGGTTTTCTTTCCGCTGTCCTTTACTTCCTTCACGATAAAATCCACCATTTTAACCAGGGCCTTGTTGATTCCCCGAGCCTGATCCAGCTGGCAGATGGTCCCTTCCGGGGTAGCTCCCATCACCGGCTTAATCTTCAGGGCGGAAGCCACAAAAGCCTTCACCAGGCTCAGCCGTCCGTTCTTTCGCAGAGTATCCAGATTTTCCAGGACGAAATACGTGTTCTGGCCGGCGATATACTGCTCCACCGTGTCGATCACCTGACGGAAATCCATCCCCGCCTCCTCGCACTCCTGAATCTTTTTGGCAATCAAGGTCTCTCCCACGGAGGCGCTCCTGGAATTGAACACATAGATCTGCTTATCCGGCTTGGTCTCCAGCAGAAGATTTCTTCCCAGCTGTGCACTGTTGTAAGAACCGCTGAGCTCCGCGGAGAGCGTCACCGCGTAAATATGCTCCGCATCGCAGTCAAATTCCTTCATATACTGCTCCGGGGAGGGGCAGGAGGACTTGGGACACTCCGGACATGCCGCCACCTTTCGCAGAAATTCGCTCTGATTAAAGGTTTCGTCATCCACGATGGACTCTCCGCCCACCTCCAGCACCAAGGCTGCGCTGGCAAAGCGCGGATCCCGCTTCATCTCCTCTGTCATTTCTCCGCAGCTGTCCAAAACAATTTTAAAACTCATATTCTCCTCCAAACACTTTATATAATATCCGTATTGCGCGATTAGCTTTCTTTATCACTTTATGTAGTTTTTAATACCATGTTTAATCTTATCACAATACCAAGCATTTGAAAAGAGCTATTTTAATGAATCTTTTTTTCTTTTAGATAATCCGTAATATATTCGTCCCACAGGTGATCCAGACTCTTATCCAGGGTAAAAAAACGAAGGGATGTCCCCGTGGTCAGCACCAGATTCTCCCCATCGTATTGACAGTTTAGGTAGAGACCAAACACATCCTCAGGACTGCAATCCAGGCTGCTGGCCTCTAGCAGCTCCTGGGTCTTCTCCCGGGGCAGCTGGAATACCAGCTTAAAGTGCAGAGGAGTCCGCTTCCCCCGAATCATCTGAAAGCAAAGGCTGCGCACCTCCCCCCAGCGGGCAAAGTACTGCTCCCGGGCCTTCAGCTCCTCGGCTCCTCCGGCATCGTAAAAATCATGGTGCAGCTGGCCGTCGATGGTGTAGGTGACAAAGGTAGTAATCGCAGCTTCCGTCAGGTAAAAGCTGTCAAAATCCTCCTTCAGCAGCAGACATTTCATCATCTCTTTCACATCGCTCACAGCTATCGCAATCATTTTCCCATCCTCCGCGATCCTACTTCACAATCAATCCCTCTCATTCTACCATAAAGCTTTTCCAGTGACAAGGCGGGCTGATCCCCTGAAAATCCCAAAAAAACTTTTCATCCCTCACTTGTTTTTTGCTCCTTTACCTTCTATAATAAATATAATTTATGTCATTTTCGACAATAAAGATCCATTGCGAAAAATATTTTTGCTATAACGCTAATGAGAGGGAACATGAATATGGAAGAACAAAAGCGTCCCGTGCAGGGCCGCCGCCCGGCTCCAAAAGGCCAGGATCTCAAATGGCCCACCCTGCACACGGAAAATAGAAAGAAGACCACAGGCCAGCAGACTGCCTCTGGGAATCCCGAGAGAAGGAGGGCCTCTTCCCAGGCAGCTCCTGGCGGCGGCTCCCGGCGGCCCTCTTCCGGGACTGCCCAGGGTACTGGTTCCAGGAGAGTCTCTTCCGGTACGGCTTCGAGCGCCGGCTCCAGGAGAGTCTCCTCCGGTACAGCTTCAAGCGCCGGCTCCAGGAGAGTCTCCTCCGCTCAGACTCAGAACGCCGGCTCCAGGAGAGTCTCCTCCGGTACGGCTTCAAGCGCCGGCTCCAGGAGAGTCTCCTCCGCCCAGGCTAAAAACGCCGATTCCAGGAGATCCGCCGGGAGCGCATCCCGGAGTGTTTCCCCGGAGTCAAGAACATCCCAGAACCGCCGGAGGAACTCCGGGGTATTTGGGCAGATTATCCCCGGCTCCGCCCTAAAGCATTTAGGTAAGGACTCCCAGTCCTCCCGAAACAGTTCCGGAGCCCGCCGGCGTCCGCCGGCTCAGCCTGTGGCCCGAGTGCTGTTTCTGCTGGGACCGCTGCTGTTTCTGCCCCTGGCCTTCGTCTACCTGGAGCTGATTTTCCATATTTATATGGGCCTGTCCTTAAAGTATCTCCCGGTATACTTCTTCTTTGCTTTGGCCGCAGGCGTATTCCTGTCTCTGCTGGCCAGCTTTTTTAAGCAGAAGGTCAATTTTATTATCACCTGTGTGATCACCGGAATCTTTTCTCTGTTGTTCTATATAGAGATTCTTTGCAAATTTATTCTGCAGCAGTATTTCCAGCTGTTGAGCACAGCGGGAACTGCCGCCAACAACAAGCTGACGGATTACGCCGGAGCCATCCTGGAGGGAATCCTGAAAAACCTGCACGGTCTGGTGCTGATGTTCCTGCCCCTGATCTTCCTTCTGGTCTTCGGGCGGAAGCTTCTGTCCTTCCGTCCCAAGCCCCTGGTGTTCGGCGGGTTCACCCTGGTGCTGACTTTGGTCATACACCTGGTGGCTCTTTTAATGGTACATCTGCCCTGGTCCGGGGATTTCACTCCCAAGACTCTGTACGCCACCGACACCAACGTGGACGATCAGGTGGAACAGCTGGGCGTCATCACTATGCTGCGTTTGGATATCAAGCACTCAATCTTTGGAGCCAGCTCCCCCACCATCAGCACGGATGCGCTGGATCAGCTGGATCAGCTGAATGATGCCGCTGCGACTCCGGAACCCACAGTGACCGACACTCCGGTGGATACCTCGCCCAATGTGATGGAGCTGGATTTCTCCAAGGTAGAAAATATCAACGACGATGTGACCTGGCTGAACGAATATATCCAATCAGCCTCCAGCAGCAACAAAAATAAGTACACGGGTATGTTCGAGGGTTACAATGTAATCTTCATCACCGCCGAGGGCTTCTCCGGCTACGCTATCAGTGAGGAACTGACCCCCACCCTGTACAAGCTGACCCATGAGGGCTTTGTGTTCAACAATTTCTACAGCGCCCTCCACTATACCAGCACCTCGGGCGGAGAGTTCCAGAACCTGACGGGACTGTATCCCAAGGCCGGAAATCCCATCAGTATGACCCGCACCGGCGAATTGGGCACGTATTTACCCTTCACCCTGGCCAATGAGCTGAACGGCCAGAACTATACTTCCGTGGGCTACCACTTTAACGGGAATATGTACGGCCGTGACCTGTCCCACCCCAATCTGGGCTACAACTGGAAGCAGGGGGACGACGTCGATATGGAAAAGACCCAGTCCGGCAAGAATGTCTGGCCCCAGTCCGACCTGCACATGGTGGAGGCTACCATTGACGAGTATATCAACCAGCAGCCCTTCAACATCTACTATATGACCATCAGCGGCCACATGCCCTACACCGGCGGCGGAAACGCCATGGCAGTCCGCAACCAGGATGTGGTGGCTAATCTGCCCTACTCCCAGGAGACTAAGGATTACCTGGCGGCCACCTATGAACTGGAGAAGGGACTCACCTATCTGATACAGCGGCTGGAGGAAGCGGGGATCGCGGACAAAACACTTCTGGTGATGGCGCCGGACCATATTCCGTACTTCGATATTCCGGTGCTGGAGGAGCTGGCCGGACAGACCTTCGGAAAATCCGAGGATTTCCAATATCTGAAGGAGTCCTCCATCAACTTCGACGTGTACCGCAACTCCCTGATCATCTGGTCCGCCAGCATGGAGGAGCCGGTAAATGTGGATAAGGTTTGCTGCCAGGTGGATATCCTTCCCACCCTCCTCAATCTGCTGGGTGTGGAATATGATTCCCGGCTGATGGCCGGAACAGATATCCTCTCAGACTCCCCGGGACTAGTGGTCTTCTCCTCCAATTCCTGGATGAGCGATCATGGCTTCTACAACCGGTTCACCAAAGAGTTCACCCCGGCGGCGGGCTCCACCCTCACCGGTGTAGATCAGGAGAATTACGTGTCCGCCATGAAAACTCTGGTCAGCTGTAAAATACAGATGACCCCAATCATCATTGAAAATGATTATTACCGAAAACTTCTGGGCTAGCTAAAAGCCTCTGCGATTAGCAAAGAGGATGTTGCAATTAACGAATATTTCCGTATATTTATGCAGGCTGAGTACAACTGCATAAATATACGAGAATATCGGATAATGCAACATCCTCTTTTTTAATCAAAGGCGCGTATCCAATTTTTCGCCAGCTCCATCCACTGGGCGCTTTCCCTCTGGATGTGCCGCTGCTCCCGGGCAGTCTCCGCCGTGGCCAGGGCCATTCCATGGCCTCCCCGGGGAAACAGGTGCAGCTCCGCGGGAATTCCCTGTTCCAGCAGGGCCTCGTAGAACAGCAGGGAATTTTTCACCGGCACCTGATTATCCGCCTGGGTATGCCACAGAAAAGCCGGCGGAACCTGGGGGCCCACCTGGGTCTCCAGGGAAAGTCTGGCCCGCAGTTCCTCCTTCCTCTCCCCAGCCAGATTTTCCAGGGATCCTTCATGGGGAACCTGCAGAAAATCAATCACCGGATAGCACAGCAGCAGGCCGTCCGGCCGCAGCTCCCGGGCCTTCTCCTTCCGAAGATCTGCCAGAAAATCCTGATCCCAGAAGACCCCCAGGCTGGCCGCCAAATGGCCTCCGGCGGAAAAGCCCATCAGAAACACCCGGTCTTCGCGGATGTGGAACTCCTCCCCGTGTTCCCGAAGCCAGGCCACCCCGGCGGCCGCCTCCCGCAGGGCCTGGGGGAATCTGGCCGGAGCTACGCTGTACCAGAGCACCGCCGCATGAAAGCCGGCAGCCAGCAGCTGAACCGCCACCCCTTCCGCCTCCCTCTCTGAAGTCTTTTCGTATCCCCCGCCAGGGCAGATCAACACCACAGGCCTCTTTCTGCGGGGATCCAGATTTTCAAAATTGTCCAGAAAATAAGTGCTCATTTTTGCCTGTCCGGACAGGACAACTTCTCTGCAGATCATAATTTCCTCCTATATGCAAGCTTTTTGTCTATTATAGCACGTTCTGATTGTATTTTTTGTTTTTTTCTTTTATAATGTAAAAATAGTAATTTTTAAGGAGGAACCCCCATGACAACTTTTGATCAATACGAAAATGACTCCATGCTTGAGCTGGACAAAAGCTGGAATCCAGATTTTGAACAGTGGCTGGGATATTGTATGACCTCCGGCCGGATTGACCCGAATCTGTACCAGGAATACGACGTTAAGCGAGGACTTCGTGATTCCACAGGCAAGGGCGTGCTCACCGGCTTGACTGAAATTTCTGACGTAAGCGGCCATAAGATTGTTGACGGACGGCGGATCCCTGTGGACGGAAGTTTATACTACCAGGGCTACAGCATCACCGATCTGATCAACAGCCACAAGAACCGCCGTTTTGCCTTTGAGGAGACCACTTATCTGCTGCTCTTCGGCTCTCTGCCCACCAGAAAGCAGCTGGACACCTTCCTGAAAATCCTGGCAGAGCTGCAGACCTTGTCTGTGCGTTTTGTCCGGGATGTGATTATGAAGGCCTCCTCCGAGAATATCATGAACGCTCTGCAGCGCTGTATCCTGACCCTCTACACCTACGACGAGAAGGCGGACGACATCTCCGTCTCCAACGTTCTGCGCCAGTCCCTGCAGCTGATCGCCAAGATGCCTCTGATCGCCATCTACTCTTATCACTCCTACCGGCATTTCCGCAAGGAGGAGGATTTGCTGATCCGCAATCCCAAGAAGGGGCTTTCCTTCGCGGAAAATCTGCTCTTCATGCTGCGGCCGGACGGCAAATATACTGACCTGGAGGCTCAGGTTCTGGATACCTGCCTGGTGCTCCACGCCGAGCACGGCGGTGGAAATAACTCCACCTTCACCACCCACGTGGTGACCTCCTCCGGCACCGACACTTACTCTGCCATGGCCGCCTCCATCGGTTCCCTGAAGGGGCCCCGCCACGGCGGCGCCAACTTAAAGGTGCAGAACATGTTCGCGGATATCAAGGCCAACTGTGACTGGTCTGATCCCGAGGCTCTCCGGGCTTATCTGGAGCTGATCCTGGACAAGAAGGCCTTCGACAAGAGCGGCCTGATCTACGGAATGGGCCATGCGGTTTACACCCAGTCCGATCCCAGATGCGTGATCCTGAAAAATTATGCCCGGGCACTGGCCGAGGAGAAGGATCTCATGGAGCAGTTCCAGCTCTATGAGCGGGTGGAGGAGATGGCCGGAGAAATGATCATGAACAAGCGGCAGCTGTTCAAGCCGGTCTGCCCCAACGTGGATTTCTACAGCGGTTTCGTATATTCCATGTTGGGAATTCCCACAGAGCTCTATACGCCCCTCTTTGCCATCTCCCGTGTCTCCGGCTGGTGCGCTCACCGTCTGGAGGAGCTGGTAAATCAGGGCAAGATTATCCGTCCCGCCTACAAGTATGTGGGACACCACAAAACCTTCGCCGAGCTGGATGATCGCCAGTAGCACTTGCTATTAAGATATAAGCCATAAAAAATAAGAAGCCTCAAAGAGAAAGCTTCCGTGTTGCTATACGTTTTCTATAGCTTACGTGAAGCGCTTCCCTTTGGGGCTTCCTGTCTATGTGCCAATTATCTGTCTAACCCCGCGTAGTGCCTCTGACCACCAAGTCCGCATTCAGCAGAATCTGCTCACAGGGAGCAGAAGGATTTGCCAAACGATCCAGCAGCATTTTGCAGGCAATCTCTCCCATCCGCCGAATGGGCTGACGCACGGTTGTGAGCGGCGGAGTACTCATGGCCGCCAAATAGGTATCGTCAAATCCCACGACCGACACATCCTCCGGCACCCTAAGTCCCTTTCTGGATACGGCGTTCACTGCCGCAACGGCAATCAAGTCTGAGGAAGCGAAAAAAGCGTCAGGCCTATCCTCTCCTCCCAGCAGACCGGAGATAAGGGCCACGGCAGTTTCATAATCCTCAGGGACGCTTACAATGTCCTGGGGAACTACCGGTAATCCGGCCTCCTTCATGGCATCGCAATATCCTCGTTCCCGGTTTCTTACAAAATCCATTTCAGCTGTCTTTATAAAAGCGATCTTTCTTCCCCCATGGCGCAGAAGATAATTTACCGCAGACTTCGCCGCCGCATAGTCGTCCACTGCCACATAGGAAACCTCCTTTGCAATGTCCGCGCACTGCACCACCGGAAGCTTCTGATCTAAAAGCTGTATTTTGTCTGCCTGTATCCCCGGAGAAAGCAAGACACCTCCGCAGACCGGCAGCTTATCAATAAGATCAAGGAGCCGCTCAAAAGTCTCCAGAAAATCATTATGGTCATAATTGTAGATCACAATATCATATCCGCGATTCTGCGCCGCAGTCTTGATCCCATCCAGGGCCGTAGAGTGAAAGGGATTGGTAAAATAGGGCACAATCACCAGAATCAGGCGGGAACCTTCCTGCCCTCCCCTTTCATCCCGGCTGGTTTCCGGAATTTTGAACACATATTCATATCCCAACTCATCCATCGCCTGAAAAATCTTTTCCCTTGTGGCCTCTTTCACCGACTCCGGATGGTTTAAAACCCTGGAAACTGTGGTGACAGAGACCCCTGCCAGCACAGCCACGTCATAAACGGTAACCTTTTTCATACTCTATCCATTGTCCTTTGATTCTCTGTTTCTTTAATCATTCTATGGGTTTTATTATACATTTTTTCCCTTTTTCTGGCAAGAAAAACAGCTGTTGCCTTTCGGATTCTCTCCATAAGACAAAAGCTGTTTTCACATGAACAAGTTTTTTATCCGGGTAAAAATTTTGATCTACTCTTCCCCTTCATAACTGACATAGGCAAATTTTTTTGAGTCCGGCGACCAGCTGTTCACATTCATGGTTCCCTGACCGCCAAAGAGCTTCACCAGAGTCTTCTCCTGGCCGCCCTCCGCGGGGATCATCCGGATCTCTACATTTTTGTCCGGCAGGTGCTCCCCAGGCTCCAAATCCCCCTTATGATAGCACACATAGACCACCTTCGTTCCATCGGGGGAAACGTGGGGGAACCAGGAATTCATGTTCTCATCAAAGGTCATCTGGGTCTGCCTTTTTCCGTCCGCATCCATCCGCCACACCTGCATGAGACCGGTTCTCACCGAATTGAACCAGATATATTTTCCGTCTCTGGAATATTCCGGGCCGTCGTTGAGACCGGGAGCGTCCGTCAAGCGAACTTCTTCACCGCCCTTGGCCGGAACCGAATAAATATCCCACTCCAGCTTCCCTTCATAGGATCGGGCTGCGCAAAAGGCCAGGGTCTTACGGTCCGGCGACCACCCATGAAGATAGCTCAAGGGCTCTGACACAACCATACGCACCTTCCCCTGCAGCCCTTCCTTCACAAAGATCCGGGAATCCTCATCCCCCTCAATCCCGCTGGAAAAAGCAATTCCCGTTCCTCCCGGCTCCAATACGTGGTCATTGTTGCAGGTGACGGCTTCTCCCGTCTCGATAGTTTCTTCCTCGCCCGTTTCCAGATTCAGGCGGTAAAGCTTTCCATAACTATTAAATACTAAATATTTTCCGTCTTCCGTCCAGTTTGGCGCTTCCACTACCCGGTCAAACTGCTTAACCGTCCGGCTTTCGCCCGTTTCCAGATCAAAAATTTCAATCCGGCATCTTTGGCAACGGTTTCTGTTGTACTCTTCAAAGGACATAAATTTCCTCCTACATATGCGGCTTTACGTTTAAGTTGACTCCCAGGGTGTCCTCACTGTCTATGATAGTCCAGCTTCCGTCCTCATACATTCCGACCGTCCGGAGCTCATAACCTCTCTCACAAAATTCATCTACCACAGCGTCCCTTTTCTCCCCTGTCAAAAATCCCAGATGATGGACGCCATATCCATGTTTGTTTACAAATTCCCGGAAGGTACTGTCATTTTCATCGCACTGGTGAAGCTCAATAATAAATCCCTGAGGTGCCTCAATGACAGCCAGCCGCAGACCGTAGCAGGCGGGAACTCCCCGATAAGTCAGATTGGGCTGAGGTTTTTCCGGTTTCGGCTGCTCAATGATCTCCGGCACGGGAACTCCGAGGATCTCTGCCCACTCCCTGGCCGCCTTTTCAATATCCTCCACAATGATTGCAATCTGAGCAAACTGCTTAAGCTCCAAATGATTTTTCATTCTTCCGTCCTGGGACCCAGCCGAATCCCTAAGGACCCTGTGATTCGCTTCACTCATCCTTAAACGCCTCCTTCAGGGACTTCAGGCTCTGCCGGGCGCTTTCCAGGACATCGATCTGGCTGTTATCCTGCTCCACGATCACCCAGTTAAGCCCCAGCTCCTTTGCTTTCCCAAAAATCCGCTCATTATCCATCTCCCCGGTTCCTATGGCTGCAAAAAGGGGCATTTCCATACCGCCCGCCTCAGGACCGCCGGAAAGGCTTAGGTAATCCTTTACGTGAATCAGGCGCAGACGCTCCTTTTGTTTTTCCATATAATCCGCGGGCTTAACCTTTGCATAATGGGCCCAGAAGGTATCCAGCTCCAGTCCCACCCGGGAATCCGCCTCCAGGAGGGAATCTAAGATATAGCGGTCCTCCTCTTTTTCAAATTCAAAATGATGATTGTGGTAGAGAAGTCCTACCCCCTGCTCTTCACAGAGAGGGGCCAGTCTTGTGCAGAGCTCCCGAATTTGACGAAAGCCTTCCGCGCTGCGCAGCTTTGGCGCCACCCAAGGGATGGTCACATAGGGAATTCCCGCTTCCCTGGCATACAGGATTTCCCCCTCAGGATCCTTCTGCCACCGCTCCAGCTGGACATGGGAGTTTATGGCTTCCACCTTACATTCTGCCAGGATCTCCTTCATCCGGCCCGCGGAAATTCCCCCATAGCTGAAAAATTCCACTCCGTCGTAGCCCATCTGCGCAATTTTGCGGATGGTCTGTTCAAGTCCTTCTCCGCTGCCGCAGAGCTCCAGCGCGGAAAAAAGCTGATACCCGATTTTCATTGCCCTCTCCTCCTTTCGTCAGTCGTGGTCGTATTTTAATTGAAGGCTGTTCTCCGTATACTGCATGACCTCGATTTCATTTCCTTCCGGATCCTGGACGTAGAAGGCCAGAGAACCGCACTGCCCCGGCTCGCCCTCCTGGGCGTAAGGTCTGGTAAAGGGATTGCCCAGCCACTTGGGGCCGTGCCATAAGGTAACTCCTTTATCTTCCAGCTCCTTTGCCGCCTCATGGATATCCTTTACCACCAGACACACGTGATGGAATTCCTGGTTCATGGTATCGTTATCTCCCGCATAGGGACAGTTGAAGAGCTCGATAAACTCTCTGGGCGCAATTTTTAAATAGGTAATCCACTCATCCCCGGGCTTTGCCTTCAGCGGATAGCCCTGGGAAATGTATCCGTCAATAATATCCTGCTCATAGTTAATCGTAAACAATTTCTCCAGCCCCATGGTATTCTCATAGAAATCCACCATTTTGGGATAATCCTTGCAGGTGAAGGTACAATGGGTCAGTCTCACAATAGAACCAGCAGCCATAATCTGTTCCTCCTTTATTCTTTGTCGCAAACGATCTGAAGACTTTCCGGAGTAAACTCCATCAGCTCCCACTCTCCGCCTTCAGGATCGTTGATAAACATACAGTGGCTTTTGCAAAGGCCCACCGAATCGTCCGGCGTCCTGTTTACCTTCAGGCCTTTCTTCTGCTCAAATTCTTCGATGGCCGCAAACCGGTCGCTTATCTGAAAGCAGGCATGGTAATGGGAATGACAGCTTCTGGGAACGCTTCCATCGTAGTAATCCACCGGAGCCGAGGGAATGCCCGGCAGTACCTCGATATACTGCCCGGGAGCCACCCGATAGTAGCGGATCCATATCTCTCCCTTGTCGTTGACCAGGTCAAAGGCTCTTCTAAAGCCCATGGTCTCGGTAAAAAATTTTTCCAGCCTGTCCATATTTTCCTCCGCACAGCGCAGAGCCACATGTCCCAGCCCCTTATATCTGATTGCCATGTTATCCTCCTTCCTAAGCCCAGTATGCAGTGCCGGGCTCCTCATAGATCAAAATGTCCTTCAGGAATTCCACGGCCTTCTCCAGCCCTTCCCTTCCGGACATCAGACAGTCTTCATGTTCGATGGTTACCGCGCCGTCATAGCCAATCTTGCGCAGTTCAGAAATGATATCCTTCCAAACCGCCGCGTCGTGACCGTATCCCACAGTGCGGAAAATCCAGCTTCTGCCCGCCGCGTCCGTAAAGCTCTTTGTGTCCAAGACCCCTGTCCTGGCCGTATTTGCCGGATCTATGCGGCAGTCCTTTGCGTGGAAATTGTAAATCATCCCTTTGAGGGCTCTCAGGGCCGTGGGGATATCCACCCCCTGCCAGAACAGGTGGCTGGGATCAAAATTCGCTCCCAGCACAGGCCCTATCTCCCGATGGATGCGGAGCATAGTTTCCGTATTGTAGACGCAGAACCCGGGATGAATTTCAAAGGCGATCTTCACGCCCTTCTCCTGGGCGTATCCGCCGGCCTTTTCCCAGTAGGGGAGCAGCTTATCCTCCCACTGGTATTTTAAGATTTCCGGATAGTCCCCCGGCCACGCGCAGGTAACCCAGTTGGGCCTCTCGGAGCTCTCACAATCCCCGGGACAGCCGGAGAAGGTATTGACGACGCCGACCTCCAATTCATTTGCCAGACAGATGGTATCCCGAAGCACCTGATCCGCCCGGGCCGCGATTTCCCTGTTGGGATGAACGCTGTTTCCATGGCAGGAAAGAGCGCTGATCTCCATATCGTTTTCTTTCAAAAGCTGTTTCAGCTTCCTGATCTCACTTTTGTCCTTCAGGAGAACCTCCGGCCGCAGGTGGGCGGGATTGGTGTATCCCCCCGCCCCCAGCTCCACCGTCTGCACCCCAAGGCCCCGAAGGTAAGGAAGCGCTTCTCTCAGCGGCATGTCTGAGAGAGGCACAGTCAAAACTCCCAGCTTCATTCTCTGATCCTCCTCATGATAAATCTACCCACGCTCCTGTTTTGGCGCTCTTCATACACGCTTCTACCAGTTTCATGATCTGAACCCCATCGGCAAAGGTGGCGTAGCTCTGCCCCGCCTGCCCAAAAGTGCCCTTCTCAATGGAGGTATAATATTCACGGATTCCGTTTCGCAGGGCGTCGGTCCAGGCCACCGGGTGACCTCCCGGCAGGGTTGCATACCGGACGGCGTCCCCGGAGAGCGTCCCCGGAGCGGACCGGATAATCTGGGTTCCCAGCTCCCTGGTTCCGATGGAGAGATAATCGGGATTCTCCTGCCTCCATTCCATGGAGCACTTTTCTCCCGCGATTTCCAGCCGAAGGTCATTCAAATGCCCCCCGATCACCTGGGAGAGGTTCACCGTTCCAAAGGTGCCGTCCTCAAATTTCACCTGGACAAAAGCGGCGTCCTCAGATTCAATGGGAACCAGCTGGTAGTTATCCGAGCTGGCCTTCTGGAAGGTCTCCGCCGCCTTGGCCGGCTTTTTCCGGAAGGGATGGACTGTCAATACGGATGCCCGGACAGATACGATCTTCTTTCCCATCACATACTGGGCCGTGTCAAACCAATGGCTTCCGATATCTGCTATGGTTCTGGAAGCGCCGCCCATATCGGAGGTGAGCCTCCAGTTATAATCTGTATCCAGCATCATCCAGTCCTGGAAATACTGGCCGGTCACATGAAAGATGCGCCCCGCGCTTCCGTTCTGCACCCGCTCCTTCATCTCCTGGACAATGGCATTATTCCGGTAATTAAAGTTCACACCGGCTGCCACGTGTTTTTTCTCTGCGATCTCTGCCAACTCCTCCCCCTGCTCCACCGTAATGGCCAGAGGCTTTTCACAGTAAATATGAATTCCCTGTTCCATAACGTACTTATTAATCTCATAGTGAAGACCGTTGGGGGTACAGTTATGAATCACATCGGGGTGTATCTCCTCGATCATCTGCTTATAATCGGTATAAGCCTTTGCAACGCCCAGCGCTTTCGCCTTCGCCTTTAAGGCCTCCGGGTTAGCGTCCACCAGGGCCGCCACCTCATTTCCCGGTATCCGGCGAATGGCCTCCGTATGCTGCTGACCGGTAAAACCGGTGGCAATAACTGCTACTTTTCTGCTCATCTGTATCGTTCCTTTCCGAATCACGCCATTTTCTTCTTACTCATGTTTCTGGTAACGTTAGTGGAAATCACATCAAGGGAAATGGCAAATAAGATCATAAGGCCTTTGGCCACCAGCTGCCAGTTGGAATCCACGCCCATCAGGTTTAGCCCGTTGTTGATCACGCCTACGATCAGGCAGCCAAAGAAAGTACCCACCACGTTGGCCGAACCGCCGCTCATGGGCGTTCCACCCATAACCACCGCGGCGATGGCGTCCATCTCCGTATTCTGTCCTGCGGACACCTGGGCGGAGGCGGAGCGGGCTGTCAGCGTCATGGCCGCAACGCCCACATAGAGCCCCATCAGCGCATAAATTCCGATGCGCATCATCTTAACATTAATTCCGGAAAGTCTGGCCGCCTCCGCATTTCCTCCGATGGCCAAAGAATAACGTCCAAACTTGGTTTTATAGAGGATAAAGGCAATGACGAGCATCATGAAAACCATGATATATACCTGATTGGGGATCCCAAAGGTATAATCCTGACCGATGGCGTTAAAAGCCGCCGGCAGGTTGGACACCGGCACCATTTTTGTGTAAATGTAGCAGGCGCCCTTAAATACATTCATGGTGGCCAGAGTGATGATAAATGGCGGCAAATCCAGCAGGTTAATCAGTACCGCGTTGAGGGAAGAAAGCAGTACCGCTGAAACGAGCCCAATCAGAATAGCCACTGGGATCGGCAGATCCGCCACCAGGGCCTTGCCCATGATCACGCCCACCAGGCCCACCTCACAGCCGATGGACAGGTCGATATGTCCCGAGGAGAGGATCATCGTGTATCCCGCTCCCAGAATTGCGCTGTAGGCGATCTGTCGGATCAGGTTCAGCAGGTTGCTGGGCGTCAGAAATATGGGCGAAATGCAGGCCACAGAGATCATAAAGACTACTAAAATTGCCAAAGCCTTATTCTGCAGCAGAAAGCTGCCTACCGGGCTTTCAAAAAACGATTTCTTTTCTTGATTTTTTGCCATGGTTTTTTCCTTTCTTACTGTCATCTTATGCCGATTCCGCTTCCGCGCCGAAGGCGTGGGTGATCAGATTTTCCTGGGTGGCCTCTTTTCTGTCGCATTCAAAGACAATCTCCCCGTGGCGTACCACCAGAATCCGGTCAGACATCCCCAGGATTTCCGGCAGCTCTGAAGAAATCATGATCACTGCCATACCTTCACAGGCCAGCTGGCTGATGGCTTTATGTATTTCCGATTTTGACCCCACGTCGATACCTCTGGTGGGCTCATCTATGATCAGGACTTTGGGCCTGGTCAACAGCCAGCGTCCGATCAATACCTTCTGCTGGTTGCCGCCGGACAGCTCAGAAATCAGCTGTTTTTCAGAGGCGCATTTGACCTCCATCTTACCTCTCTGCTCCTCAAAGGCCTTATTTTCTTTTTTGCTGTGGATAACTCCAATTCCTTTGGAACAATACTCCCGGAAATTTGCGATAGTCGTGTTTTGTTTTACGGAAAGGGCGTATATGGAGCCCGTCCTCATTCTATCCTCTGTCAGCATGGAGATCCCGCAGGTGATGGCGTCCTTGGGCGAGTGAATCTTAACCTCCTGGCCATCCACGTAGACATGGCCGGAATCCTTGGGATCCGCGCCGAATAAGGCCCGCATGATCTCCGTCCTTCCCGCGCCCACCAGGCCGGAGATCCCCAGAATCTCCCCTTTACGCACCTGGAAATTCACATTTTTAAATACTCCCGCGCTGTTAAAGTCCCTGACCTCCAAAACCACATCGCCAATATTCGCCTCCATTTTGGGAAACTGATTGGTGATGGAGCGTCCCACGATCATGTTGACCAGCTGGGCTTGGGTGATATCTTTAACATCGTTGGTGGAAATATAGTGGCCGTCCCGGTACACAGACACCCGGTCGCAAATTTCAAAAATCTCTTCCAGCTTGTGCGAAATAAAAATAATGGAAACCCCCTGTTTCTTCAGATCCCGCACAACCCGATACAAAATTTCAATCTCTTCATTGGCCAGGGCCGACGTGGGCTCATCCATAATAATCACATCCGCATTGTAGGAAGCCGCCCGTACCAGCTCCACCATCTGCATTTTTGCCACAGACAGGGTCCGCACCAGCGCTTTAGGATCCAGGTCAATGTCCATTTGCTTCAAAAACTCATCGGTTTTTTCATATCGCCCTTTTTTGCTGATCATGCCATGGCGCATGGTCTCTTTTTCCCGGCCCAGCCAGATATTTTCCGCCACATCCATGGTGGGGATCAGACTGATCTCCTGATGAATCATGGCGATCCCTTTATTCAGGGCATCCAAGGGGCTGGAAAACTGGACTTTTTCCCCCTTATAGACAATGGTCCCCTCATCGGCAGGATGGATTCCCAAAAGGACTTTCATCAAGGTGGATTTCCCTGCGCCATTTTCCCCAATAACCGCAAGGATCTCCCCCTTTCTCAGCTCCAGGTCCACTTTATCAAGAGCCTTTACACCGGGGAACAGCTTTGTGATGCCCTCCATTTTCAGAATGACTTCCTGACTCATGCACATTCGCTCCTCTCTGCTTTCTGTTTTGGGACTGCCGCAATCAGCAGCAGCCCCAACGATCAATTTTCCAAACTGCCCCCCAGGCTATTTCACCGTATACTCACTCACGTTGTCTCTGGTGACCGTATCGAAGCAGGACTCATCCGCATAATAATCCCCAGTGAATCCCTCGTCGATGGCGGGAATGATCACATCATAGAACAGATTTTCCATCATCGCTTCCTGGTTCATGGCTACAGTCACATAATTCTGGGTTCCATCCTCGCACAGCTGCACGCCGATCTGCGTCCCGTCTACGCCGCCCACATAGATATCCTTCTTTCCTGCGGCGGTCAGAGCGTTGCAGGCGCCAAGGCCCATGTCGTCGGAAGCCGTGATAATACAGTTCATCTCAGGATAACGGATCATCCAGTCTTCCACTGTGGACGTGGCCCGGTCGGTGGACCAATCGCAGTACTGATGGGCAAGGATGTTGATCCTGTCCTTGTACTCCTCCTCTTCAGCCAGCTCATAAATACAATCGCATCTCTTCAGCTGCTCGATCTGAGAAGCCAGACCGTAGATCAGCCCCACATTCAGGGTCAGATCCGGATTCTCGTCCAGATAATCTCTCAGACTCTGCTTAATGCGCTCTGCGATAGCCCCCTCGTTGGAACCATAGTAATTGATATCAATGGCCTCATCCACCGCGCCTCTGTCGTCGATGGTGATAACTCCCTGCTCCTTTGCCTGCTGGAAGGCGGGAAGAGATCCCTCGGTATCCACTGCAGAAATCAGCATAATATCCGGATTATACTGAAGCAAAGACTCCACGTCAGTGATCTGTTTGTCCACCTGGGACTGGGAGTCTGTCATGTAATATTCGACGTAATATTCTCCCTGACCATTAATTTCCTCGATAATTGCCTGCAGGGCATTTTCCGCCCGCTGGTTATTTTCATCGATGTTCGCATAGGATTTGCAGAAGACGATACGCTTTGCATCTGAATTGCTCTCCCCATCTCCGCTTTCCTCCGGGGTGTCGGCAGCGCCGGCCTCGTCTGATTTTGCAGAGCTGTCCTTTGCCTTATCCGAGTCCCCGCCGCCTCCGCAGGCTGCCAGGGACAAAACCATTGAAACTGCCATCAGGGTTGCCAATACTTTTTTCTTCATCTTTTTCCTCCTTAAAATAGTGAACTATTCTTCAACATCTTACCGATGTTAAATTCTCTCTTCAGGTTCTTCAATTCCGGTAAGTTCCCCCGGATAGACCAGGCCGCCGGCTTCCAAAGTCCGCTCCATGGTTTCCATGATCTCACAGCTCTCCGCAAAGGGAATCACCCAGCTCTCCTTCCTGCCCTCAAGGATACAGTCCGCAAAGTGCTCCAGCTGATAGGTGAATCTCCACCGGCCGTGGGCTGCGCGGATCAGACGTCTCTCGCCTTCCTTTTCTAAAATCAGGCTCTGGGCATCCGACATGTCATCCATAAGGATAGAGCCTCTTTCTCCTGAAACCGTAACTGCTGAGTTTCCCCAGTCAGAAGTGACAACCCGGAAATGAGCCTTTGCCCCTCCCTTGACAAATTCTGATTCTCGGTAGGTATAGGTAACCTCGTCGCCGATATCAACGCCCGTTTCATAAAATTCCATCTGATTGTGGACGGACTCCGGATTCTGCCCGGTCAGATACCGAAGCAGGCTGACGGCGTAAATCCCCACATCCATCAGCGCTCCGCCCCCTGTCTCCATTTTAAAGACCCGGGCATTGTCCACCGGATTCATCTTGCAGTAAACCGCGGTCTCTATTCCTATTATTTTTCCGATCTCTCCGGCTCTGATCATCTCCCTCAAAAGGAGCTGGGCCGGAAGGAACCGGGGCCACATCCCCTCCATCAGGAAAACCTTCTGCCTTTGGGCTTCCTCCTTCAGTGCCCTGGCCTGAGCAGCTGACATGGTGACTGGCTTTTCCAGGAACACCGGAAATCCTGCCCTAAGCGCTTTCATGGCCATGGTAAAATGAGATTCATTGGTGGTGGCCACATACACCGCATCCAAATGGACGCCTACCCCTTTTTCCTTCTTTAAAAATTCCTCCATGGAATCTGTATAGAAGGGGATCTCGTACTTCTCCGTGAAGGCTTTCATTTTTTCCGGATTTCTGGCCAGTACGGCGGAGGCTGTTACATTTTCCGCCTCCTTTATGCCCCTACAGGCCCAGTCGGCAATCCAACCGCATCCGATAAACCCTATTCTCAGTTTTTTCTCCATTCCATCCTCCTCCCTTTTCTGATTGTTTCTGAAATTTATTTGTTTGTTTCATTTATTTCTTGAAACAAAATTATCATTTTATCTCTCGTTTGTCAATGGTTTTTATCAGAATCAGCATTTTATCCTGATTTTAAGTCTAATTTTCGTATATTATGCACATCGTTTTTATTTATTTCATGAAATATTTCATTTTATCTTGACTAATTTCATTGAGAGTTGTAGTATTGTTTCATAAAAGAATTTTATTTAAAGGAAGAACAGACATGAAACTTCTTATTCATAAACCCCCTAAGATTACCACTACCGCCATCGCGGAAAAAGCCGGCGTATCTCCCGCCACAGTTTCCAGAGTCGTAAACCAGCCGGAAATTGTAAAAATAGAGACTTATCAAAAAATCATATCTGCCATGGAAGAGCTGGGCTGTCAGATTCAGTACAAATCTGATCCCAACCTGTATCCAAAGGCGGTATCTCCCATTGATCATCTGGCAGCCAAGACAGCTCTAGAACCCACCCAGCCCATGATCCATATGCAGAAAGGTTTGATCGTGATCAACCTTCCCAGCCTGACCAATCCCTTTTACGGTCCCATCATAAAGGGGATCCATACCTCTGTGGCCAGGCACGGCTATCATCTGCTGATCAGCGAGGGACATCTCAATTACAACACCATAGACAGCTTTATCCAGCTTCTTCTGGACAACCATGTCCGCGGTCTGATCACCTTCAACCACATTGAGGCCTCTGTTTTTGAAAAACTTGCCAAGGTGACCACTGTCGTCTCCTGCTGCGAGTATAACCGCCATGTGGATGCGCCCTTCGTCACCATCGACGATGTCGCCGCCGCCAGGAACGCCGTGGAGCATCTGCTGGCCCAGGGGCGGCAAAGGATTGCCCTGATCAACGGCCCAACCCAGTACAAATATTCCAGGGACCGCCTGGAGGGGTATTTGCAGGCATTAAAAAATGCCGGGATCACTCCCGACAATAATTATATTGTTCACCTTCCGGATATTGATTCCGATCTGGCCATATCCGCCGCCACAGCTCTGCTGAGCTTAGATAACCCGCCGGACGCCTTCTTTGCCATATCCGACGTCTACGCCTACGCCGTCCTGCGCTCCTGCCATTTGCTGGGAAAAAAAATCCCCGAGGATGTGGCCGTCGTCGGTTTCGATAACCTGGAGCAGTCAAAGATCACCATCCCTTCTCTCTCCAGCGTCAACCAGCCCAGGACCCAGTTGGGCTTTATGGCCGCGGAAATCCTGGCCGAAACGATTATGAATCCGGACATTCCTGTGAAAAAAATTGTTTTGGACACGGAGCTTATCGTCCGTGAATCCTCCGTGAAATAAGGCGTTTTCCTGCGTCGTCTGTAAAACAAAAGTTACCTTCGACTGGCAAGGGGATACTGCATTATGCGATATTCGTTAATTGCAGCATCCCCTTCTGTACTCTCTTTCCCTGCAGCTTTAATCACTGCTTCGCCTCCAGTATCAGTCTCTTGTCACGCTTCAGGCGACCAATCAGAGCCTCTTTTCTGGTATGTACTCACAGATGGTCATCTGCCCCTTGCCCTTCTCGCTCTTGGAGCGATAGAGGGCCGCGTCCACCTGCCGGAACATCTCGTCAAAATCCACGTCCACCCTCTTTGCCAGAACGACGCCGATGCTGCAGGAGACAGAAAAGCCCAATTTCTCCGCAGTCACCTCCCGAAGGGCCTTTCGGATAGCGAGTCCTTTTCGTCTGGCCAGATCTCTGGAGGCGGTATTTTTGATCAAAACAAAGAATTCATCCCCGCCAAAGCGGGTGATAATGTCAGTGCTGCGAAATTCCCCCTGAAGGACCTCCCCCACGCACTGCAGAGTTTTATCCCCGATCAAATGTCCTCTGGTATCGTTCACCGCCTTAAAATCATCCAAATCCAGAAGCAGCAGGGAACAGACGGTTTCGGGATTACTTTCCCGGATATAGTGCAGGGCGGCCTGGCGGCCTCCGTGTTTATTGTAGGTGCCGGCAAGCATGTCCTGTTCGCTCAGCCGCTGATATTTGGTATTTTTCCGGTATGCCTGGAGACGCAGGGTAAGCGTCAGATAGTTGACCACCATGGAGCAGCCCACTCCCACCAGAGAGATAAAAATATCGTACTGACTGACGGACTGCGGCTTAACCAGGCTAGTGGTGATGACAAAGCAGATCTCGATCAGGATCAGCAGCCCGTAGGACAGCCAGAGGGGCAGGGTAAACAGCGGAAACATTCCCACAAAAATCACAGGAATGAAGCAAGCCACGTTCTCCGGGGTACCCAGTGTGTCAATGAGAAACAGGAAGAGAAAGGTCACAAGGATATAGAGCAGGCAGAGGGCCGTGCACCCTCTCCTGTCGACCTCTTTTCGCCGTCCCAAATAGGTTAAGCTGCAGCAAATCAGCAGCGCTGGCAGAAACAAAAGATGGTAGGCCGTTGGCTGCCATCCGGAAATGATCAAGGGAGTAGCCAGCAAAAACAAGACCAAAACCAACAGCATCCACAGGCTGGCGGCAGAGGCAGTTCGGAGATTGTCCTCCGCAATATACTCCGCCGCCTCCCGGAAATAGCGGACCCTCCTGGAGTGCCCCTCCCGCAGATAATTCAAAAGATCACGCATAAAACTCACCTTCCCCCCAGCAAAGAGCCTCATTGCTTCGCAAAACACTTCTGCAGCGTCCGCAGAAGCTCCGGCATGTCTAAAGGCTTAGCCGCATGGCCGTTCATTCCGGCCTCCAGACACTTGCTGACGTCCTCTGAGAAAGCATCCGCCGTCATGGCAATGATGGGAATGCGCTTGGCGTCGGCACGCTCCATAGCCCTGATGGCCTCCGTAGCCTCCAGGCCGTTCATCACCGGCATACGCAGATCCATCAGGATGGCATCGTAGTAGCCGGGTACATTCGTCTGGAAATTCTCCACGCAAAGCTTGCCGTTTTCCGCCCAATCCAAGGTAAAGCCCACAGCGGAGAGAAGCTCTTTGGCGATCTCCCAGTTGAGCTCATTGTCCTCGGCCACCAGGAGACGGCGCCCGGTGAAATCTATCTTTGTCTCCAGCTCCTCCTGGTCGCTCTCCTCCTGCTCGGCAAACCGTCTCAACCCGTGATAGAGGCTGGACTTAAACAGCGGCTTGGAAATAAAACCGCTGACGCCGGCGGCTCGGGCCTCATCCTCGATATCGCTCCAATCGTAAGCGGAAATCAGCAGGATAGGCACTTCCTCCCCGATTCGGCGGCGCAGCTCCCGGGCAGTCTCAATTCCGTCCATCCCCGGCATCTTCCAATCCAGCAAAATGATATAATAGTCCTGATGTCTATCATGGCGCTGCCGAGCCATATCCACCGCCGAGGGTCCGTCCAGGGCCCACTCCGCATGGACACCGATTTCCTCCAGGGCTGCAGCGGCGCTGCGGCACAGGGGTTCGTCATCGTCCACCACCAGAATATTCCAGTCAGGCAGGAGCATCTCCCCGGTATCCTCTCCGGCTCTCTCCAAATCAAAAGTCACGTGGAACTCACTTCCCTCGCCCGGCTGACTGTCCACCGCGATGCTGCCGCCGGAGGTGTCCACGATGTACTTGGTGATGGCCATGCCCAGGCCGGTTCCCTCCGTTTTGCGCACCCGGGTTCGGTCCTCCCGCTCGAAGGAGTTAAAGATCTTTTTCTGAAATTCCTCTGACATGCCGATGCCTGTATCCTTCACCCAGAAATGTGTGCGGACATACTCCGCTCCTTTGGGGGAAGCTTCCTGGGCCACCGTCACAGTGATCTTTCCTCTGTCGGGAGTAAACTTAAGGGCGTTGGATAACAGATTCATCAGCACCTGTCCCAGCCGCACGCTGTCAGCATAGACATTTTCGCTGAGAATATCCCGGATAAACACGTCAAAGCTCTGCCCCTTGGTCTTCACCTGGGGCTGGACGATGCTCACCAGACTCTCCATGGTCTCCCTCAGGGAAACCAGATCCCGATTGAGGGTCATACGGCCGCTCTCAATCTTAGACATATCCAGCACATCGTTGATGAGCCCCAGCAGGTGCTTGCTGGATACCGTAATCTTTCGGAGACAGTCCTGAACCTTGGCCGAATCTGTGGGATTAGCAGCGGCGATGGCGGTCATACCGATGATGGCGTTCATGGGCGTCCGAATATCATGACTCATGTTAGACAAAAATTCACTCTTGGCCCGGCTGGCCTCCAGGGCCTCCTCCCGGGCCCGGGCCAGCTCCACCATCTGCCGCCGGGATATACGCATGTAAACAAAGAAAATCACTATAGTGGCTGCCACCAGCACAGAGCAGCTGATCAGAGCCAGGCTGATGCTCCGATCCGTCATCTCATCCAAAGCCTCATCCAGGAAGCCATAGGGCATCACGCAGACCATGGTCCACTCGGTGTTGCCCATGGGAGCGCAGTAGAAATGACGGGTCTCCCCCTGAATCTCCGCCGCCAGACTGCAGGTCTCCCGGCTGGTGATGGCCTGCTGCATCTGCTCAAGCTTGGCCTCTACCTCCTCATCGCCGGATTCCTCCCCGTTAACGCGCAGCCAATCCAGGATATTCTGGCTGGGTGTATCCAGGCTATTGATGACAAAGGAGCCATCTTTCCTGATCACATGGGTGGCGATCATAGTGGAATCTGTTCCCAGGGAAAGGGCCTGGCTGAGCTTCTCCAACGGAAGTCCCACCACCAAGGCAGTACACTTTCTCCCGTCCGGCAGCGGATAGCCCACGGTATCCGGGTAGCCCACGGAGAGGCCGTACAGCAGTACAGAGGAGCCGTCTGCCTCAGTGCCGATAGTCACCAGCGTCTGTCCATTGTTCATCGCAGTGAGAAAATGATCCCTATTTTCCACTTCCACCGGATCTCCGTATATGATAACAGCGTTTCCCTCAGTGTCATAGAGAAACAGATGGGTGAATCCCCGCAGATCGCCAGACGCTGTCAGGCGCTGAATGGCAGTCTCATCCAGCACTTCCACTGTCTCCGGCTCCACCGCCTGGGTAATTCCCCTTACCTGGGTCATGCGCATATCTACCAGGGTATCAAAATGGTTTTGAATCTGGATGGACATGCTCTCCATATAGGACGTGGCCACCTTATTCATGGTGGAGGTACCCTGATCAATCACCGCCGCTGTAACCCCAATAAAAACCAGGACGCACAGGCAGATGAGTCCGCTCAGGGAGATCCAGAGAAATCGAGTAAGCTTTTTTCTATCCATAGTCATCCTTCTTTCCAAAATTCCCCTTTTTCGGTTTGGGAATTTGGCGCAAACATATTATGTACAACTCCATTGTGATAAAATTTCTTAAAAATGTCAAGCAGTACAAAACTAATTCCTGCGAAAAATTCAGCGCCAAAACCGCACAGAGAAAGGGCGCCCTAAAGGCCTCCGCCTCCGGCAGTCTGCCGAAGCTTCGCCTTCAAGGCACCCTCAGGGAAAGCTCTGCAGCTTTCCGGGTTCTCCTTAGTTTTTAAAGCTGTGAATGGGAGCGGGAATACGGCCGGTGCGGTTCACAAAAGCTTCGCAGCCGAAGGGATTCACAGGCATGATGGGCGCATAGCCCAGAAGTCCTCCGAACTCTACCACTTCCCCCACGCCCTTGCCGATCACCGGAATCAGACGCACAGCTGTGGTTTTCTGGTTTACCATGCCGATGGCCATCTCATCGGCGATAATCCCGGAGATGGTGGTATCCCTGGTATCTCCGGGGATGGCGATCATATCCAGGCCCACGGAGCAGACGCAGGTCATGGCCTCCAGCTTTTCCAGGGTCAGGGCTCCGGCGTTCACCGCGTCGATCATTCCCTGATCCTCGCTGACCGGAATGAAGGCCCCGGAGAGACCGCCCACATAGGAGGAGGCCATTACGCCCCCTTTCTTCACCTGGTCATTGAGCATGGCCAGGGCTGCGGTAGTTCCGGGAGCGCCCACAGACTCCAGGCCGATCTCCTCCAGAATCTCCGCCACAGAGTCGCCCACCGCCGGGGTGGGAGCCAGGGACAGATCTACGATACCGAAGGGAATCCCCAGTCTTCTGGAAGCCTCCTGAGCCACCAGCTGACCCACCCGGGTTATCTTAAAGGCCGTCCGCTTGATGGTCTCGCAGAGCACCTCAAAGTTCTTTCCTCTCACCTGCTCCAGAGCATACTTCACCACCCCAGGACCGGAAACGCCCACGTTAATGATAGCCTCCGCCTCCGTCACCCCGTGGAAGGCCCCGGCCATGAAGGGATTATCGTCCGGTGCGTTGCAGAATACCACCAGCTTGGCGCAGCCCAGAGAATCCCTGTCCTTGGTCAGCTCCGCCGTCTCCTTCACGATCGTTCCCATCAGGCGCACCGCATCCATGTTGATGCCGGTTTTGGTGGAGCCCAGGTTCACAGAGCTGCACACTCGCTCAGTTTTGGCCAGCGCCTGGGGAATGGAGCGGATCAGCAGCTCATCCGCCGCCGTCATCCCTTTGCTCACCAGGGCAGAGTAACCGCCGATGAAATTTACACCCACCTGGTGGGCCGCCCGGT
Source organism: Candidatus Egerieimonas intestinavium (assembly GCA_018711815.1). GTDB lineage: Bacteria > Bacillota > Clostridia > Lachnospirales > Lachnospiraceae > Egerieimonas > Egerieimonas intestinavium. The sequence goes on along the minus strand of DVHU01000111.1, from coordinate 7,142 downwards.
CAAGGGTTTCCGCCAGAGTCACGAAATCCTCCGGGGTTTTGCAGGCAGCTCCCCCCACCAACGCCATGGGGGTCACGGAAATCCGCTTATTTACGATGGGAATCCCGTATTCCCTGGAAATCTCTTCCCCGGTTTTTACCAGGTCCCTGGCCATGCGGGTGATCTTGTCATAGACCTTGCCCCTGCAGGCTTCCAGGTCGCTGTCCACGCAGTCCAGAAGGCTGATACCCATGGTAATGGTGCGGACATCCAGATTTTCCTGCTCAATCATCTTGTTGGTCTCGTTGACCTCAAACATATTAATCATGTCTTTACTCTCCCGTCTCAGATGCGGTGCATCTTATTGAAAATGTCCTCGTGCTGGCAGCGGATAATGACGCCGATCTCCTCGCCCACCTGCTTCAGCTCCTGGGCGATCTCCCCGTTTCCCTTGGAACAGGAGGAGGCGTCCGCGATCATCATCATATTAAAATAGCCGTCCACGATGGTTTGGGAGATATCCAGAATGTTGATCTGATTCTCCGCCAGATATGTGCAGACCCGGGCGATGATCCCTACGGTGTCCTTGCCTACTACTGTGATAATTGTCTTTTTCATGGCTCTCTCCTTGTCTCTAGCAGCATACCATCTGGGATACATCCTCCCGCCTTGCCACCATTATATGAAAATCCTTGGAACAGTATGGATTGTCCCCCATGGTCACCTCGGAGCATACGGTCTCATAGGCCAGCTCCGCATAATTATTTTCCCGGCTCAGATGCCCCAGAAATACTGCCTGCAGATTATCGTGCAGCAGCCTGCACAGCAGCTGTCCCGCCGTCTCATTGGACAGATGGCCCCGCTCGCTCAAAATCCTCTGCTTCAGATAGTAGGGATAGCTTCCCACCTGCAGCATCCGGACGTCGTGGTTGGCCTCCAGGAGGAGCACCGACAGACCGGTGAGCTTCTCCACAATATAGTCGTCATATGTACCCAGATCCGTGGCGATGCCCACGGAGTGTTCTCCCTGGTTGAAGCGGTAGCCCACCGGCTCAGCCGCGTCGTGGGATATCCGAAAGGGCTCCACCTGGATGTCTCCCAGGGAAAAGCCCTGATCTCCGTGGATCTCCCGGAAAATCCCCTCCGGCAGCTTGCCCAGACAGCCGCTCTCCTGAAAGGCCCGGATGGTTCCGCCGGTGGCATAGATGGGGATCTGGTGCCGCCGGGCCAGAACACCCAGTCCCTTGATGTGATCCGAGTGCTCATGGGTCACCAAAATCCCCTGAATATCCTGGGTGGTCATGTCAATGCTGTTTAATCCAAATTCCACGCGCTTGCCGCTGATTCCCGCATCCACCAGAAGATGGGTGGTCTCACTGCCCACATAAATGCAGTTTCCGCTGCTGCCGCTGGCAATACTACATAATCTCATACTGCTGCATCCTTCGATCAATCTGTTTTTGGGTCTCCTCCAGGGTTCCGCTGTTGTCTACCTCAAAGTCACAGCCCTCGGAGAATTCCTCCTCGGACAGCTGCTGGGCGAAAATCTGATTGATCCTCTCGTTGGTATAGCCCCGCTCCCGGTGCAGCCGCTCCCGGCGCACCTCCTCCTCCGCGTAGATATACCAGATTTCATCGCAGATTTCCTCGTAATGGTCCTCCAGCAGAAGCGCCGCCTCGATGACGTAGACCTCCGTCTCCGCCTGGCGCTCCTTCAAAATGTCTTTCTTAATGTACTCCTTCACTGCCGGGTGGACGATCTGCTCCAGCTTTTTTTTCAGCCGGGCGTCGGTGTAAACCAGATCCGCCAGCACCTGGCGATCCAGCTCTTGACTTTTATCCTTCAGCACCGCCGAGCTGAACTGCTCCAGAATCTTTCGGTAGACCTCTGTCCCCGGCCGCATCAGAAGATACCCCACTTCATCCGCCTGCACCACTGTGGCCTCGTAAGCTCTGGCCAGATAATCCAGCACCTCGCTCTTTCCCGCGCCCACACCGCCGGTAATTCCGATAATCCTCATCCCCGCACCTCCTATCCTTTATCATTTGGCGTCGTACCAGCTGGCGCCGGTACTCATATCAATTTCCAGGGGAACGGACAGCTCCGCCGCCCCTCTCATCTCTTCCTCTAAAATCCTGGACACCTGCTCCAGCTCCTCTTTTTTGGCCTCAATCAGCAGCTCGTCGTGGACCTGGAGCACCAGCCGGGAGCTTAAGTTCTCCCGCACCAGGCGGCTGTGCACCCGGTTCATGGCAATCTTGATAATGTCCGCCGCCGTCCCCTGGATGGGGGAATTCATGGCCACCCGCTCCCCGAAGGAGCGCTGCATAAAGTTGCTGGATTTCAGTTCAGGTATGGGCCGCCTGCGTCCAAACATGGTGGACACATAGCCCTTTTCCTTCCCCTGGGCCACCAGGCCGTCCAGATACCCCTTGATTTTGGGATACGTTTCAAAATATTTCTCAATATATTGAGCTGCTTCCTTGCGGGTAATGCTCAGATCCTGGCTCAGGCCAAAGGAGCTTATCCCGTAGACAATGCCAAAGTTCACCGCCTTGGCGTTTCGCCTCTGCAGGGACGTCACCTGGTCGAAGGGAACGTGAAATACCTGGGAAGCTGTCATCCGGTGAATGTCCTGGGCTTCCCGGTAGGCCTGAATCAGCTTCTCATCCCCGGACAGGTGGGCCAGCACCCTCAGCTCAATCTGGGAGTAATCCGCATCCAGGAACACGTACCCTTCCTCCGGCACGAACACCTTGCGGATCAGCCGTCCCAGCTCCATGCGCACCGGAATATTCTGCAGGTTGGGCTCCGTGCTGCTGATACGCCCTGTGGCGGTGATGGTCTGATTGAAGCTGGAGTGGATTCGCCCATCCGCTCCTATACAGGCCGCCAGCCCGTCCGCATAAGTGGATTTCAGCTTTGTCAGCTGCCGGTATTCCAAAATATCCGCCACCAGCGGATACTCCGGGGCCAGCTTGTCCAGCACATCCGCCGCCGTGGAGTATCCGCTTTTGGTCTTTCGCCCGCCGGGCATTTTCATTTTCTCAAAGAGAATCACTCCCAGCTGCTTGGGAGAGTTGATATTAAACTCCTCCCCGGCCTGTTCATAGATCTTCTGCTCCAGCTCCTGTATCCGAACCTGCAGCTTCTCTCCATATACTTTAAGCTCCTGAGCCTCCGCCCGGATACCCGTTTTTTCCATATCTGAGAGGGTGAAAATCAGGGGCAGCTCCACCTGCCGGTACAGCTCCTCCATACCCTGTTCCCGGAGCTTCTCCCCCATGGGCTCCTGAACAGCCAGGGCCGTATAGGCCATATTTCCGGCCCAGGCAGCCACCTGCTCTGGGGCGGCCTGGGAGAGCTTCGGCTGCTTGCCGCTGCCAAAGATTTCCTCCGCCGTGGGCAGCACTCTGCCCAGATATTCCCGGGCCAGATCGTCGCAGGTGTAGGCGGATTTCAGGGGATTCAAAAGGTAAGCCGCCACCCCCGCGTCAAAGAGTCCCTCCCGGAGGGTAAGCTTTAAGATTTTTGTCAATGGCTTTAAATCCATAGTTCCCACCCGGGGAACCTGATTCATCAAAAGCTCCGCCTTATCCCAGAGATAATCCTCCCGGACAAAGCCCTCCGCCGGCAGGTAGACCGTCCGGCCATCAAAAGCCAGGGCCAGCCCCAAAATACTGCCCTCCTCCGTCACCAGCTGCAGCCCCAGATCTTCCTGCCGGGCCGCCTGACTCAGAATCTCCTCCGCCAGGGTGAAGTCCGTAATACACTCCGTGACCACATTCTCCTGCTGACGGCTGTCCCCCTCAAACCGGGACAGAAGATTTTTAAATTCCAGCTGTTTAAAAAGCTGATAAGCCTGGGGGGTGTACAGGTTACCCAGCCGGGCCCCCTCCCAATCGCAGGCACAGGGGCTGTCCACCCGTATGGTGGCCAGATCCTTGGACAGCTGGGCCAGGTCGTAATGCTCCTCCAGAGAAAGTCTGGCCTTATTGGGCTTCACCTCCTCCAGGTGATCGTGAGCATTCTCTATGCTGCCAAACTGGACGATCAGTTTCGTGGCAGTCTTTTCCCCCACCCCGGGAATCCCAGGAATATTATCAGCGGTATCTCCCATCAGGGCCTTCACGTCAATGAACTGCCGGGGCGTCACCTGATAGCGCTCCATCACATCTGCCTCCAGATAATCCTCCGTGACTGTCTTTCCGCCCTTGGTCTTGGGAATCCGGATCTTGGTCTTTGCCGTGGCCAGCTGCAGCAGATCTCTGTCGCCGGAGACGATGGTCACCTCCAGCCCCCGCTCCTCGCTCTTCCGGGCCATGGTTCCCAGCAGATCGTCCGCCTCATACCCTTCCTTTTCCAGAGTGGGCACCTCCATGGCTGCCAGCACCTCCTTCATCAGAGGCACCTGCTCCCGCAGCTCCTGGGGCATGGGATTTCTGGTTCCCTTATATTCCCCGTACATCTGATGGCGGAAGGTGGGCGCGTGAACGTCAAAGGCCACCGCCAGGTAATCCGGCTTCTCCTCCTCCAGGGTCTTGAACAAAATATTCAGGAAGCCGTACACCGCGTTGGTGTGTCTCCCCTCAGAGTTGGTCAGATCCGGCAGGCCGTAAAAGGCTCTGTTTAAAATGCTGTGTCCGTCGATCAGGACAATTTTTTCACTCATACTATTTCCTCAATCTATTTATTTTCCAGGCAGGAAAGGCAAATCCACGGCATCAAGGTAATGCAGGACACCCAGGCCGAAGAGCCCCAACAAAAGAAGGATACACAATCCGCAAAGGCCAAACAGCAGCTTCCGCCTCCGCAGCCAGCGCTCCTTCATCTGCATATCCTTCCGCAGCATCTCGGTGATATTGTACGCTTCTGATTTCTCGTCATCCAGATACCGGATGGCTTCATCCACAATAAAGTAGGTCTCCAGTTCATCATAGCAGGAGGGGCAGGCCTTCACATGGGCAATAAACTCCTCCAGCTCCCTGGGCTGCAGACGATTTTCGATATAGGGCGTCACCATCTGCAAAGCTTCCTCACACTTCATACCTTCATCTCCGTATAGCGTTCTCAAATTTTTACTCATTATACCATGTCCTTCGGACATGCTATGCTCCGCTGGATGCACACGATTTGCTATGGTACTTCTCCCTCTGGTCGAACGCAAATCGGCGCTGGTATAATAGTCGCTTTGCGCCTATTATACCATGATTCCCCAGTTCTGTGAATACAGATTTCTGGGGGAATCTTTTCTGATGGGATTTGGCAATGGATTTTTTCTGATTTTTTTGATGAAATGCTTGCATGTCCTCTTCAAACATGGTAATATATTAGCGTTGCAGATTTGTGCCGCTGTGGCGGAATTGGCAGACGCACTTGACTCAAAATCAAGCGGGTAACACCGTGCCGGTTCGAGTCCGGCCAGCGGCATTACTCAACAAAGAGATCGGAATCGGCAGCTCAGAAATGAGGCAGTTGATTTCGATCTCTTTTTTTCTATCGCTGAAGCTCTGGAATAAAACGGCTATTTTCCAAGCTTATACCACCTTTCTCTTGTCATACAATAAACATGCTCTGTACGGTAATCATTCATAAGCTCCCAATAAATATTTTCATTGGTGTGGCTGTACAGAAAACCTAGCTTTTCCTGCACCTTCTTGGATTTTGTATTATCGTTAAAATATGCGCACCAGATTTTCCTCAGTCCCAGATCTTCAAATCCGTAACGCAGAAGCTCACGGCAGGCTTCCGGAATCAGCCCCCGCCCCCAGAAGGGAACGCCGATCCAGTACCCCAGCTCCGCCTCATTTTCCCCGGTTACCAGATTGCTGTTTTCGCCGAAAAGAAGGCCTGCGCTTCCTATTGCGGTATTCTCGTCTTTTAAACATACCGCATAGGTTCCGGGGCTTGACAGGTATTCCCTGATGGCCGTTTTGCTGAACTCCAGATTTTCATGTACCGGCCAGCCGGCAATAGGGCCCACGGCAGGATTTTTTGCATATTCATATAAATCCGCGGCATCTGACTCCTCCCATTTTCTCATGAGCAATCGTTCCGTATATAATCGTTCTCTCATCACTATCTCTCCTCCTAAAGGTAAACTTTGCTAAATCAGCTTCACGCTGCCTACAGTATCGCCCCCAAATACTTCTTCAGTCCGTCGCGATATTTTTCGGTAAGGGTTAAATATTGCTGCCGTTCCTGAGGTGTCCATTCCTTCCAAATGCTATTTTCAGCCTCATACAAAGGCATTATTTTTTCTTCTGCAAATTTCTCTCCCTTTTGCGTCAGGCAAAGGATGGTGTTCTTGCCTTTTCCCTGTTCAAGGTATACGATCCCTTCTCTCTCCAATTTGCGAATTGCCGAATTGATGGTCTGGCGGCTGATCCCCGTAAGCTTGCTCACTTCCCTTTGCAGACATCTCCCTTCTCTCTCAAAAAGCACGTATAAAATATTTTGCACGCTGTCTGAAATACCCATTTTCACCGCAGCCTCATGGTACAGGGCGTTAATTTCTCCGGCCAGATACGTGTATTGTCCCGCTTCTAAATAGTGCATGCTCCCGTCTCCTTTTTGTCCGATTTCGGACATATTTATTATATCCGATTTCGGACATAAGTCAACATCTTTTTATCGGAAATACGACAATACCTCTTCTCTTTTTCCACAGCCGTGCTATAATGTGAGTGGATATTTCCCAGGGACAGAATTCTTTGGAAAAAATACATTTTCCCCGAAAATCCGCCTGGGGATTCATCCCACAAAATCTAAGATAATAGTGCGCAACAGCACGGGAGAAACCATGAAAATTATCATTATTGGCTGCGGCAAGGTCGGAACGGCCCTGGCTGAACAGCTCAGCAAAGAACACTATGAGGTGGTGGTCGTAGACCACTCCCTGGATCAGATCCATGAGGTTCCGGAGACCATCGACGCCCTGCGTATCCTGGGAAACGGTTCCAGCATCAGTACCCTGATGGACGCGGGGGTTGACACTGCGGATATTCTGATCGCCGTCACCGGAGATGTATGCTCTAAGTGACTTCTTAATCATGGTTTTTGTCATGGTTAGTGAAGCAGTCACTTAGAGCATTTTCATTTCAGGAGGTACAGCCATGAGAAACGAGAAAATCACCCCTCTGTATGAGCGTTTGAGCCGCGA
>DVHU01000110.1 GCA_018711815.1 Candidatus Egerieimonas intestinavium | reverse complement strand
GCGCAGAGTCGAAAAGAGCTAAATTTTGTGCCCTGCAAGGCACTTGAATGAAGCGTACCGAGTGGTACGCTGATTGAAAGTAACACAGCAGGTCGCAAAATTTACTCTTTATCGACCGTGTGTGCTCTTGTAAAGAGAGGGTAAAAAAATAGTTCTAAATCCTCCGACGGAGTCATAGAATTATCTATGCGGGCACTGACAAAGGGAAAACCGGAGGGGATTATGGCAAGAAGCAGCAGGAAAAGAATCTGGCGGCTGTCCGGTCTGCGGGGGCGGGGAAAGTGGCTGCTGCCGCTCTTTTTCCTGCTGCTGCTTTTGACCAGCGGCGGGCTGACGGCGGCTCTTCGCTTTCAGGCGGCGGTGGGCTATCTGCCGGAGAATGTACTTGCTTCCGCTGAGTTTCGGTCCCTTAGAATCTCTCAGGAGAACTGGCAGAGGCTGCAGGAGCGCAGAGCCCAGGAAGAAGAAGGTTTCGGGGAGGAGCTGGCGGCAGCCATGGTAGCCGGCCGCTTTGACTTAAGCGGCCAGAGTCTCCCAAGCCCGGAGAGCTGCCGCCGGGTGAAAGAACTGCTGACCTATTACCGGAGCCGGGACTACCGACAGCTGGCGGCGGCTTATCAGGCTCTCTTTGCCGGAGAGCAGGTATTTCCGGTGCCGGACCGGCAGCAGGATCCGGACCGGCGGCAGACGGGCTATGAGAACAGTTGGATGGCTCCCAGAAACTATGGGGGAAGCAGAAACCACGAGGGTACTGACATTTTCGGGGCGGAAAGTCTGCCGGGCTACTATCCGGTGCTCTCCATAACGGAGGGGACGGTGGAGAAGCTGGGCTGGCTGCCCCTGGGCGGCTACCGGGTAGGGGTGCGCTCCGATTCGGGAGTCTACTATTACTATGCCCATCTGGATTCCTACGCTGAAGGACTGAGGGCCGGCGACCGGGTACAGGCCGGGGAGCTTTTAGGATTTCTGGGAGATACCGGGTATGGGGAGGAGGGAACCAGAGGGAAATTTGTCCCCCATCTTCACCTGGGCATCTACCTGAGAACCCAGGAGGAGCCGGAGCTGGCGGTGAACCCTTACTATGTGCTGGGGATTCTGGAGCAAAACATCCGGCGATACCGATACTAGTTTCACAAAAGAGGAATTTATGGTATAATAACCGCAGAGCGGTTATTATACCTGCGCATACCGTATTCTGCGCTAACCGCAGAATACGGGCGCTAAAATCTGCCGGAGGCGCCATATCCGCGCAGCGGATATGGTATAATATCTGTGTATGCGAAGACAGCCGCAATTAGAGAATAGACCCGTATATTTCTGCAGTTGTGCGAATTTGCCGAGCACAGCCTGGAGACTACAGGCTCCAGGTGAGCGCAGGCTGAGTACAACTGCAGAAATATACGGGAATCATCCCCTAATGCGACAGTCCTCGCGACAGCCGAAAAGCGCGAAGGATAAGCAAAATCCCAGGGAAATTTAAAGGAGCAACATTTTTATGGAAATACAACTGTGGCATGAGATTTTGAATCCCTATGAGCTGGCGGTGCAGGAGCTGGTGGTGAAATTCCGGCACCTGATCAAGGAGCACCGGGAACAGGATCTGTATTCGCCCATTGAGCAGGTGACGGGACGTGTGAAGAGCGTATCCAGCATATTGGAGAAGCTCCAGAGGAAGAAAATTCCCTTCGAGCGGCTGGAGGAAGAGGTGGAGGACATTGCTGGAATCCGCATCATCTGCCAGTTCGTGGAGGATATCGAGCGGGTGGCGGAGATTATCGCCGGGCGCAGCGATATGGTGATCAAGAGCGAGAAGGACTATATCAAGAACATGAAGCCCAGCGGCTATCGGAGCTACCATCTGATCGTATATTATACGGTGGAGACCTTAAAGGGGCCCAAGCGGCTGCAGGTGGAGCTGCAGATCCGCACCATGGCCATGGATTTCTGGGCCACCATCGAGCACTCCCTCCAGTATAAATACAAGGCCAATATCCCTCAGCATATCCGGGATAGGCTGACCGGGGCGGCCGACGCCATCATTGCCCTGGACAATGAGATGTCCTCGGTCCGCAATGAGATTATGGATGCTCAGAACTCCTGCCAGATTCAGAACAATCTGGTGGAGGACATTCTGCTGAATATTGAAAATCTGTATAAGCTCTCCAACAAGCGGGAGGTCGCCAAGATACAGGATGAATTTTACCGCATCTACGCCACCAACGACATCAACCAGCTAAAGCGGTTCCACCGTCAGCTGGATATTATCTCGGAGGGCTACCGGGCGCAGGCGGTGACCACGGAAGAGGAAATTAAAGTATGAAGCTGCCCGAGAGGTATGTGCAGGAAATGAGAGAGCTTCTGGGGCCGGAGTATCCGGCCTACGAGGCCACCTTTAACGAGCAGGCCCGAAACGGCCTGCGGATCAACAATTATAAGCTGCCGTCGGAGGTCTGGGGGAGGATAAATCCCTTTTCACTGGAGCCGGTCCCCTGGATAGCCAACGGATATTATTATGGGAGCCAGGAAAATCCTTCCAGGCATCCCTATTATTATGCCGGTTTGTATTATCTCCAGGAACCCAGCGCCATGACCCCGGCCAGCCGGCTTCCGGTTCGGCCCGGGGAGCGGGTGCTGGATCTGTGCGCTGCCCCGGGAGGGAAGGCCACGGAATTGGGGGCCAAGCTTCAGGGAGAGGGGCTTCTCTGGGCCAACGATATCAGCAATTCCCGGGCCAAGGCCCTGTTAAAGAATTTGGAGCTGGCGGGCATCGGCAACTGCTGCGTCACCAGCGAGGAGCCCCGGCGGCTGGCCCGGGAGCTGCCGGAGTATTTTGACAAAATTTTGGTGGACGCTCCCTGCTCCGGGGAGGGGATGTTCCGGCGGGAGCCGGGCATGTGCCGCTACTGGGAGGAGCGGGGGCCCGAGGAATATGTGCCCATCCAGAGGGAGCTCTTATCCCAGGCCTGGGCTATGCTGAGGCCCGGGGGAATGCTTTTGTACTCCACCTGCACCTTCTCCCCAAAGGAAAACGAGGAAAATATTCTCTGGCTGCTGGAGCGGCAGCCGGACATACAGGTGCTTCCCCCGGAGGGCTACGAAGGTTTTGCCCCGGGCAGGCTGGGCCTTCAAAACTGTGTGAGGATTTTCCCCCACAGGATGCCGGGGGAGGGCCACTTTCTGGCTCTGCTTAAGAAAGCCGGGGAGAAATCCCAGGGGCCGGGGGCATGGGGAGAGGCCGGGGGAGCGGAGGCCCGCCAGGAGGACTTTAGTTCCCGTGAGAAAGGGAAAAAGATTTACGGCATTCCCGGAAAGTCCGAAAGCCGCGGCAGAAAATCCGTGAAACTCTGCCCGGAAGCGGAGGCCTTTTTGGGGGAGATCAGGAGAGATTTCCCCGGAGAGCGGCTGATGGAGCGTCAGGACCGTCTCTACCTGCTGCCCCGGGAGGAGCTGCCCCAAGGCCTGCGCTATCTGCGGACGGGCCTTTATCTGGGGGATACGGCCAGAGGAAGGTTTGAGCCCAGCCAGGCCCTGGCCATGAATCTGCGGGGTGAGGAGTATCCCCGGAGAATTTCCCTGGGGTTGAGTGATCCCCGGGTTGTGCGCTACCTGAAAGGGGAGACCCTGGAGGCGGCGGATCTGGCCGGGGAGAAGGCCAAGGGCTGGTATCTGGTCTGTGTGGAGGGGTATCCCCTGGGCTGGGGCAAGCTCTCCGGAGGCCGGCTGAAAAATAAATACTGTGTCGGCTGGCGGATGCAGTGACAGATAAAGCGGGAGAACAGGGAAGGATGAAAGGGATACGTTTGGATAAATACCTGGCCCAGGCAGGGCTGGGCAGCAGAACCCAGGTGAAGGAGCTGCTGAAGAAGGGCAAGGTCACCGTGAACGGGCAGGAGGTCCGCAGACCGGAGGAAAAGGTGATTCCCGGGGAGGATACGGTCTGCTGCGGCGAAGAGACGGTTGGACATCAGGAGCACCGCTACTATCTGCTGAATAAGCCGGCGGGGCTGGTGTCCGCCACGGAGGATTCCCGGGAGCGGACTGTGCTGGAGCTTTTTCCCCAGGGGCTTCGCCGGGGGATTTTCCCGGTGGGGCGTCTGGACAAGGACACGGTGGGACTCTTGCTGCTCACCGACGACGGGGAGCTGGCCCACCGGCTCCTTTCTCCCCGAAAGCACGTGGAGAAGGTCTACGAGGCCCTGGTGGATGGGCAGATGAATCAGGAGGATCAGCGGGCCTTTGCCCAGGGGCTGGACATCGGGGACGATACCCCCACACGCCCGGCCCGGCTGGAGCTTTGTCAGGTGGGGGAGCAGTCTCTGGTGCGGATCACCCTCACCGAGGGGCGCTACCATCAGGTGAAGCGCATGTGCCAGACGGTGGGAAAACCGGTGATAAAGCTTAAGCGCCTGTCCATGGGAAGCCTTAAGCTGGATGACAGTCTGAGGGAGGGGGAGTACCGTCCCCTGACAGAAGAGGAAATCGGGAGGCTGAAGGAATGTTAGAGAAGAAGCAGGCAGTGATCTTTGACCTGGACGGAACCCTGGTGGACTCCATGTGGGTCTGGAACGCCATTGATCTGGAGTTTCTGGGAAAATACGGGTATCTGCCGGATGAGGAAATGCAGCATCGCATCGAGGGCATGAGTTTCACGGAGACGGCGGTATTTTTTAAAGAGTACTATGGCCTTGAGGAGACCGTGGAGGAGATCGGGGAGGCCTGGAATCAGATGGCCGAGGAAAAGTACAGAACCCAGGTGGCCTTAAAGCCGGGGATCCGTCCCTTTTTGAACCTGCTGAAGGATAGGGGCATCCGGGTGGGCATTGCCAGCAGCAACAGCCGCCGCCTCATCGAGGAGGTGTTAGAAGCCCGGGGAATCCGGGAATACTTCTCCGTGATCCGCACCGGCTGCGAGGTGGGCAAGGGCAAGCCGGAGCCGGATATCTACCTTTCGGTGGCCCGGGAGCTGGGCGTGGCCCCGGGGCAATGCCTGGTCTTTGAGGATGTGCCCATGGGAATTCTGGCGGGAAAGCGGGCAGGCATGGAGGTCTGCGCGGTGGAGGATGACTTCTCCGCGGCCCAGAGAGAGAAGAAGCGCCGGATGGCGGATTATTACATAGAGACTTATGAGGAGCTGCTGCGGGAAGCGGCGGGAGAGTGATTATGGGAAAATTTTTGCCGACCACAAAACAGGAGATGGAAGAGCGGGGGATCAGCCAGCTGGATTTTGTCTACGTCAGCGGGGACGCCTACGTGGATCACCCCTCCTTTGGGGCGGCCATCATCACCCGGGTTCTGGAGAGCCGGGGCTACCGGGTGGGAGTGATCGCCCAGCCGGACTGGAGGGACGAGGCCAGTATTCAGGCTCTGGGACGCCCTCGGCTGGCTTTTCTGGTCTCCTCAGGAAATATGGATTCCATGGTAAATCACTACACGGTGTCCAAAAAGCACCGCTCCACAGACGCCTACTCCCCCGGAGGGCGCATGGGCTTGAGGCCTGATCGGGCGGTGATTGTCTACGGCAATCTCATCCGCCGGGTCTATAAGGATGTGCCGGTGATCTTGGGCGGTATTGAGGCCAGCCTGCGCAGGCTTGGGCACTATGATTATTGGGACAATAAGGTGCGCCGCAGCATTCTGCTGGATTCCGGGGCGGATATGATTTCCTACGGCATGGGCGAGCGTTCGGTGGTGGAGATTGCCGACGCCCTGGACTCGGGCCTGGCAGTGGAGGATATCACCTACATCCCGGGAACCGTGTACCGGTGCCGTTCCCTGGAACGGCTGTATCAGCCGACGCTGCTGCCGTCCTTCGCGGAGATTCAGGGAGATAAGCGGGCCTACGCCAAAAGCTTTTTTATCCAGTATCAAAATACAGATTTCCTCCAGGGGAAAATGCTGGCGGAGGATTACGGAAACCAGGGCTACGTGGTGCAGAATCCCCCGGCGGCTCCCCTGACCACTCAGGAGATGGACGACGTCTACGATCTGCCCTACATGCGGACCTGGCACCCTTCCTACGACAGGGAGGGGGGAATCCCGGCCCTGGGGGAGATCAAGTTCAGCCTCACCAGCAACCGGGGCTGCTTTGGGGGCTGCAGCTTCTGCGCCCTGACCTTTCACCAGGGGAGGATTGTCCAGGTGAGAAGCCATGAATCCCTGCTGCGGGAGGCCCAGCTTCTGACCCGGGAGCCGGATTTTAAGGGATACATCCACGATGTGGGCGGCCCCACGGCGGATTTCCGACAGCCAGCCTGCCAAAAGCAGCTGGAGAAGGGCGTCTGTACCCACAGACAGTGTCTCTTTCCCAAACCCTGCCCCAATCTGAGGGCGGACCACAGGGATTACGTGGAGCTTCTGCGAAAGCTCAGGAGCCTTCCCCGGGTAAAGAAGGTCTTTATCCGCTCCGGCATCCGCTTTGACTATGTGCTGGCAGATAAAAGCCCGGTCTTTCTGCGGGAGCTGGTGGAGCATCATATCAGCGGCCAGCTGCGGGTGGCCCCGGAGCATGTCTCCGACAAGGTATTGGGCTATATGGGAAAGCCTGCCCACAGGGTTTATGTGGATTTTCTCAAAACCTATGACCGCTGCAACCGGGCCGCGGGCCGGGAGCAGTACGCGGTGCCCTATTTTATGTCCTCCCACCCGGGCTGTGGCCTTAAGGAGGCGGTGGAGCTGGCGGAGTATATCCGGGATATGGGCTTTATGCCGGAGCAGGTCCAGGATTTTTATCCCACCCCCTCCACCTTGTCCACCTGTATGTATTATACGGGCCTGGATCCCCGGACCATGGAGCCGGTGTACGTGCCCAGGTCTCCCCGGGAGAAGGCCATGCAGAGAGCGTTGATGCAGTACAAAAATCCCGCCAACCGGGAGCTGGTGCGGGAGGCCCTGGAGAAGGCGGGCCGCCGGGATCTCATTGGTTTTGGTCCCAAGTGCCTGCTGCGTCCCCAAAAGGAAGGGGGAAAATCCGCTGGCAGGCCCGGGGGAAAGGTTCAGGGCAAGAAAAAGACCATCCGCAACATTCACAGAAAAAAATAGGAGTTTTTCGGGATGGACTTGTAAAATGCGGGAAATTTGTTAAAATTGGCTAGAGAGAAAAGACAGGAGAGAACCATGAGCAAGAAAAAAAATCCCAAGGGAAGTTATGGCTATGTGAAGGCGGAGAGAAAGAGAAGGCTTCTTTTGACCCTGCTGCTGTTCGCCATCCCCCTGCTGATCTTTTTCAGCGGGCTGATCTATAACGGAACGAGAAATAATATCCTGACTGTGGTGGCTATTCTGGGCTGCCTGCCGGCCTGCAAGTCCACGGTGGGCATGATTATGATCTGGATGGTAAAGCCCATGAAAGAGGAGGATTACCGGGCGATCTCCTCCCGGGCGGGAGAGCTTACCATGGCCTACGAGCTGCTCTTTACCACCTATGAGAAGAATACCTTCGTGGACGCTCTGGCTATCTGCGGCAATCAGCTGGTGGGCTACAGCAGCCGATTGGAGAAGGGGAGCCGGGAGATTGAGAAGCATCTGGCCAATATGATGCGCAACGAGGGCTTTGCCCTGCAGGTGAAAATTATTCCCAAGCTGGACGTGTATCTGGAGCGGCTGGCCTTCCTGGAGGAAAATCAGGAGGCCCTGCGGGCCGGAGTGCGCTACAGCCCCAAGGAGGGGGAAGAAGGAATTCCCCGGGAGGAGCTGATCCGGGGACATCTGCTGGCCATTGCCTTATAGGAAAGAGAACAGATGAAGGAAATTGTAATTACTGAACGGGAGGCCGGGCAGAGGCTTGACAAATATTTGCAGAAGTGTATGCCCCAGGCGCCCAAAAGCTTTTTCTACAAAATGCTGAGAAAAAAGAATATAACCTGGAACGGGAAGCGGGCGGAGGGCAAAGAGAAGCTGAAAAGCGGCGATACCATCCGCTTTTTCCTGGCCCAGGAGACCATAGAGAAATTTTCCGGGGAGCAAAAGGAGCAGGTATCCGCCCTGCTGCCGGAGAAGTATAAGCCCCAGATCGTCTACGAGGATGATCAGGCGGTGATTTTTAACAAGCCCGCAGGGCTCCTTTCCCAGAAGGCCAGGCCCCAGGATGTGTCGCTGGTGGAGTATCTCACCGCTCATCTGCTGGAAAACGGCAGTATCACCCGGGAGGAGCTGAAGGGCTTTCACCCCGCCGTCTGCAACCGTCTGGACAGGAATACCAGCGGCCTGGTGCTGGCGGGCAAGACGGTGGCTGGCCTGCAGCAGCTGTCAGAGATGCTGAAAAACAGGACCATGGAGAAGTATTACCTGACTCTGGTGTCCGGGGTGATTAAAAAGCCGCAGAAAATCAGCGGCTATTTGGTGAAGGATCCCCGGGCCAATCAGGTGCGGGTGAGCGCCGTCCCCCTGGGGGAGGGCTCGCCCATTGAGACAGCCTACGAGCCTTTGGGGGACAACGGCAGGGCCACCCTTTTGCGGGTGGAGCTGATCACCGGCCGCTCCCACCAGATCAGAAGCCATCTGGCCAGCATCGGCCACCCGGTGGCGGGAGATACCAAGTACGGGGATCCGGCGGCAAACAGCTACTACCGGAAGCGCTACGGCCTTAATTTTCAGCTTCTGCACGCCTGGCAGATCTGTTTCCCTGAGGACTGCGGGATATTGACGCAGCTGGCAGAAAGACGGATAGAGGCTTCCCTGCCGCCGCTTTTTGGGCGGATTTTAGCCGGGGAAGGACTGGCGCGGCCGGTGAAAGAGCCGGGAAAATGACAACCACGGGACGGAGGAAAAGGGTTTGCGAATCAGAGAGAAAAAGGAAAAACAGCTGGAGGAGGAGAAGCCGCTGAACGTCAAGCGGGAAATCCTGGAGTGGGTGATTCTCATTGCGGGGACCATACTCCTGGTGATTTTTTTGGATACTAAGGTGGTGGTCAACTCAGAGGTGCCCTCCGCGTCCATGGAGAACACCATCATGACCGGAGACCACATTTTCGGCAACCGGATGGCCTACCGGGACAGTGACCCGGAGCGCTTTGACATTGTGATTTTCCGCATGCCGGACGACAAATCCCAGCTTTATATCAAGCGGATCATCGGCCTGCCCGGGGAGACGGTGACCATCACTGACGGCAAGGTCTATATCGACGGCTCCCAGGAGCCTTTGGACGACAGCTTTATCCGGGAGCCCATGGAGGGCAGCTTCGGCTCATTTCAGGTGCCGGAGGACTGTTACTTTATGCTGGGGGATAACCGGAACAATTCTAACGATTCCCGCTATTGGCTTAACCCCTATGTGGAGCGGGCGGATATTCTGGGGAAGGCCTTCTTCCGGTACCTGCCCCTGAACCGGATCGGAATTGTGGAGTAGGAGGAAGTATGGGAACCTGGAATTCCAGAGGGCTTCGGGGATCTACCCTGGAGGATCTGGTCAACCGCTCCAACGAGCAGTATCAGAGGAGCGGTTTGGCCCTGATCCAAAAGATCCCCACGCCCATCACACCGATTAAGATTGACCAGAGCCAGCGGCACATTACCCTGGCCTATTTTGAAAAGCGAAGCACCGTGGACTACATCGGCGCCGTTCAGGGAGTGCCCGTCTGCTTCGACGCCAAGGAGTGCGGAACAGACACCTTTCCCCTGGCTAACATTCATGAGCATCAGGTGGAATTTATGGGCGGTTTCGAGAGGCAGGGGGGCGTCGCTTTTTTGCTGATCTTTTTCAGTCACCGAAATGAGTTTTACTATCTGACCTACCGGCAGATGATGAAATTCTGGGACCGGTCCCGGGAGGGAGGCAGAAAAAGCTTCCGCCGGGAGGAGCTGGAGCCGGAGTGGTATTTAAGCGCCCGGCCGGGCATCCTGGTCCCCTATTTGGACGGACTGTCCAAAGATTTGGCCTCCAGGGATTGACAAGGAAAGACAAGTCGGCTATAATTGCATTAATTTCATGTAGTAACAAATTAGCAATTTAGCGCACGAAAGTGAGGAGAATCATGCAGCGTTTACTTCACACCCCGGAAGGCTTCCGGGATGTTTATAATGGGGAGTGTACCAAGAAGCAGTGGCTGCAGCGGGAGCTGCAGAAGGTGCTGGGTTCCTACGGCTACGAGAGCATCGAGACGCCGGCGGTGGAATTTTTTGAAGTGTTCAGCCGGGAGATCGGAACCATCCCCTCCAAGGATTTATACAAATTTTTTGACCGGGAGGGGAATACCCTGGTGCTTCGGCCGGATTTCACCCCCTCCATCGCCCGGGCGGCGGCCATGTACTTTCAGGAGGCTGGGCGGCCGGTTCGGCTCTGTTATCAGGGAAATACCTTTATCAATAACGTCAGCTACCGGGGCCGGTTAAAAGAGTCCACTCAGATGGGCGTGGAGCTCCTGGGGGACGCTTCCGTGGACGCGGACGGGGAGCTGCTGGCCCTGACGGTGGAGCTTTTGAAAAAGACGGGGCTCACGGAATTTCAGATCAGCGTGGGCCAGGTGGATTTCTTCCGGGCATTGGTGGAGGAGGCGAATCTCACCGCCGAGGACTATCAGCGGCTTTGCACCCTGATCTCCAACAAGAACCGCTACGGGGTGGAGGAGTTCTGCGGACAGCTGCAGCTGCCCCAGAAGCTGCAGGAGGCCTTTGAACAGCTGCCTCAGCTCTTCGGGGGAATCGACGTGCTGACAAAAGCCCGGGAGCTCACGGATAATCCCCGGGCCCTTTCGGCCATCGCCCGGCTGGAGGAGATCTGGGAGGTACTGGACTGTTATGGCTGCCAGCCTTACATTTCCTTCGACCTGGGCCAGCTGAGCAAATACGATTATTACACCGGCATCATTTTCCAGGGCTATACCTTCGGAAGCGGAGAACCTCTGGTGAAGGGCGGCCGGTATGACCGGCTACTGGCCCACTTCGGCAAGCCTTCCCCGGCGGTGGGCTTCGGCCTGGTGATGGAGCAGGTGTTAAATGCCCTGGAGCGGCAGCACATTTCCCTGCCGGTGGAGGATTCCCGGACCCTGGTGCTCTATACGCCAAAGAAGCGCCGGGAGGCCCTGCAGAAGGCCCAGTGGCTGCGCAGCAGCGGAGCGGCGGTCTACTGCCACTGCTTGAGGGAGGGAGAGACCTTTGAGGAGGCAGGCTTTGACCGGGTGCTGCGGTTTTAAGCGGAGAATTGACTGGGACTGCGGGTTTAAGGAGGAGTAAAATGCGGTATCTGACCATTGCCCTGGGAAAGGGCAGGCTGGCCAATCAGGCCATGGAGCTGTTTGAAAAAATCGGAATCGGCTGCCAGGAGATGAAGGATAAGGATTCCCGGAAGCTGATCTTTGTCAACGAAGAGCACAAGGTGCGGTTCTTCCTGGCCAAGGGGCCGGATGTGCCCACCTATGTGGAGTATGGGGCTGCCGACATTGGCATCGTGGGCAGCGACACTATTGTGGAGGAAGGGAGAAATCTCTTCGAGGTGCTGGATCTGGGCTTTGGAAAATGCCGGATGTGCGTCTGCGGACCGGCCTCTGCCAGAGGATTTCTGGAGCACAGCCAGCAGATCCGGGTGGCTACCAAGTATCCCAATATCGCCAAGGACTATTTCTACAACAGAAAGCACCAGACGGTGGAGATCATCAAGCTGAACGGCTCCATCGAGCTGGCGCCTATTGTGGGCCTCTCCGAGGTGATCGTGGACATCGTGGAGACGGGCTCCACCTTAAGGGAGAACGGCCTGGAAATTTTGGAGGAGGTGTGCCCCCTGTCCGCCCGGATGGTGGTGAATCAGGTGAGCATGCGCATGGAAAATGAGCGGATCGGCAGCATGATCGAGAAGCTGCGGAAGCTTTTGCAGAGTGAGGAATGAGAAAATGAGAACAGTAAAGGTAACCAGCGAGACCAGAGGGCAGATTTTAGAGAAGCTGCTGAAGCGCAGTCCCTCCCAGTACCCGGAGCAGGAGAAGGCCGTCCGGGAAATCCTGGAGCAGGTGCGGACCCGGGGGGATGAGGCGCTCTTTTCGTATACGGAGCGCTTCGACGGGGCCAAGCTCACCCCCGAGACCCTGCGGGTGACGGAATCAGAGCTTAAGGAGGCCTATAATCTGGTGGAGGAGCGGCTGGTGGAGGTGATCCGCCGGGCGGCGGCCAACATCAGAAGCTTTCACGAGAAGCAGCGGCAGAACAGCTGGTTCACCACCCGGGAGGAGGGAACCCTGCTGGGCCAGAAGATCACCCCCCTGGCCCGGGTGGGCGTCTACGTTCCCGGGGGCAAGGCCGTCTACCCTTCCTCCGTGCTCATGAACGTGCTGCCGGCCCAGGTGGCGGGAGTGGAACGAATCATCATGGCCACCCCCTGCAATAAGGAGGGGCGGGTGAACCCTGCGGTGCTGGTGGCAGCCCAGGAAGCGGGAGTGACGGAGATCTATAAGATGGGCGGCGCCCAGGCGGTGGCCGCCATGGCCTACGGCACAGCCACCATCCCCAAGGTGGACAAGATCGTGGGGCCGGGAAATATCTTTGTGGCCCTGGCCAAGAAGGCCGTCTACGGTCACGTGAGCATTGACTCCGTGGCGGGACCCAGCGAGATTCTGGTGCTGGCGGATCAGGGGGCCAATCCCCGCTATGTGGCGGCGGATCTCCTCTCCCAGGCGGAGCACGACGAGCTGGCCTCCGCCATACTGGTGACCACCAGCCGGGAGCTGGCCGAGCAGGTATCCGCAGAGGTGGATGGCTTCCTGGAGAAGCTTTCCCGCCGGGAGATCATGGAGAAATCCTTGGAGAATTTCGGCTATATTCTGTTGGCTGAGGATATGGCGGAAGCAGTGGAGACCGCCAACGCCATCGCCTCCGAGCATCTGGAGCTGATGGTGGAGAATCCCTTTGAGGTGATGACCAAGATCAGAAATGCCGGAGCCATTTTCCTGGGGCCCTACAGCAGCGAGCCCCTGGGGGACTATTTCGCGGGGCCCAACCACATTTTGCCCACCAACGGCACGGCGAAATTCTTCTCGCCCCTGTCCGTGGATGATTTTGTGAAGAAGTCCAGCGTGGTGTACTATTCCCGGGAGGCGTTGGAGGCCATCCATGAGGATATCATCGCCTTTGCCCGGGCGGAGCAGCTGACGGCTCATGCCAATTCCATCGCCGTCCGCTTTGAGGAGGAGTAGCCATGGAAAAGAGAGAGAGCCGCTGTCTGCGGAACACGAAAGAGACAAAGATCGATCTCGCGCTGGGCCTTGACGGGGACGGAACCAGGTACCAGGTGGATACGGGGATCGGATTCTTTAACCATATGCTGGAGGGCTTTGCCCGCCACGGATTTTTTGATTTGGAGCTTAAGGTTCAGGGAGATCTGCAGGTGGATACCCACCACACGGTGGAGGACGTGGGAATCGTCCTGGGCACAGCTATCCGGGAGGCCCTGGGGGACAAGAAGGGAATCCGCCGCTACGGCAGCTGCATCCTGCCCATGGACGAGGTGCTGGTGCTCTGCGCCGTGGATCTGTCCGGCCGTCCCTACCTCTCCTGGGATGCAGAATTTACCTGCGAGCGCATGGGAGATTTGGAGACGGAGACTCTGCGGGAATTTTTCTACGCGGTATCCTATGCGGGAGCCATGAATTTGCACCTTAAAGTGCTCACCGGGGGAAATAACCACCATGTGGCGGAGGCTATGTTTAAGAGCTTCGCCAAGGCGCTGGACGCGGCAGTGTCCCCGGAACCGCGGATAAAGGACGTGCTTTCCACCAAGGGAAGCTTATGAGGAGGCATCTATGAGCGTAAAGAAATTAATTCCCTGTCTCTACATGCTGGACTGCCAGGCAGTCACCGGCTGGGGACAGAAAAATTTATTTGAGGACGGAGATTTGCTGCGGCTGGCCCGCCACTACAGCGACAGCGGAGCCGATGAGCTGCTGGTCTTTGACTTTTCTTCCACAGATCAGGAGCACGAGGCGGCCATCGGCAAGCTGAAGGAAATCTGCGGCGTCTCAGAGGTGCCGGTCATCGCCGGCGGCAACGTGAAGCGGCTGGAGGATGTGAAGAAACTGATCTACGCCGGGTGCGCGGCGGCCCTTTTAAATTTCTCCAAAGAGTCCAATGTGGAGCTTCTGGAGGAGGCCTCCAAGCGCTTTGGAAAGGAGAAGCTCTGGGTGAGTATCTCTGAGCCCGGGGAGTATCTGGACAACCAACTGCTGATCGAAACCTACGCGGGCGGAATCCTGCTGCTGGAGAATATTCAGCGGGAGCTGGAGGGAAAGACTGATCTGCCGGTCTGCCTCCACACTAACCACGGGGATGGGGAGGCGGTGAAGGCCCTCTTGAGCCAGGCGGCAATCAGCGCCGTCAGCGGCGCCTGGGTCAGCGACACCAGCCATCGGCTGATGGAGTTTAAGCAGGAGTGCAAGGAGGCGCAGATTGCGGTCAGCAGCTTCGAGAGCAGCCTGCCCTGGGAGGAGTTTAAACTGAACGATCAGGGCCTTCTGCCGGTGATTGTCCAGGACTACAAGACGGATCAGGTGCTGATGCTGGCTTACATGAACCAGGAGAGCTTTGCCGCCACCCTGCGCACCGGGCGCATGACCTACTGGAGCAGAAGCCGTCAGGAACTCTGGATGAAGGGGGAGACCAGCGGCCACTTCCAGTACGTGAAATCTCTGACCATCGACTGCGACCGGGACACCCTGTTGGCCCGGGTATCCCAGATCGGCCCCGCCTGCCATACGGGAAATCAGTCCTGCTTTTACACGGAGCTGGTGAAAAAGGAATACGACGATACTAATCCCCTGCGGGTCTTTGAGGATGTGTACGGGGTGATTATGGATCGGAAGGAGCATCCCAAGGAGGGCTCCTACACCAACTACCTTTTCGATAAGGGGATCGACAAGATCTTAAAGAAGGTGGGGGAGGAGTGCACGGAGATCGTCATCGCCGCCAAGAATCCTGACAAGGAGGAGATCAAATACGAGATTTCCGACTTCCTCTATCACATCATGGTGCTCATGGCGGAGAAGGGAGTCACCTGGGAGGATATCACCCGGGAGCTGGCCCACCGGTAGGGGCTTTGCCGGGCACAGCCTACTACCGGAAAAAGAAAAACATTTAAAAAAGTCAATCTTCCAGAGACATTGTATTTAGCAGTGTCTCTGGAAGATTTTTTGTTATGGACTTTAGCCTGTTGAGGGAAAAGCTTTCATTTGCCGAATAAATCGCTGTGCGTCCCGGTGCGGGCCAGCGTCAGCACCAGCACATCATCTTCGATGCGGTAGATAAGCAGCCAGTCTGGGAGAATGTGACATTCCCGATGGCCTACCCAATCGCCGGACAAATCGTGATCGCGGTTCTTCTCCGGCAGCGGTTCGCCCATTGCAAGCAGCGTCACCACCTGTTCCAGCAATTCGATTTTGAGGCCGCGCTTGATTGCCCGTTTGTAGTCTTTTTTGAAACTCGTCGTGTACTTGACCGTGTATTTTGTTTTCCTCATCTTTTCAGGTCAGCAAACAACTCGTCAAGGTCATTGTAACCCTTTACGGACGGGTCTTTTGCAATCCTTTCCGCCTCCAGCATGGCAGCAAACGTTTCTTTGTTGGGCTGTTCCAGTTTCACTTCAAAGGGAATGCCGCCTTCACGAAGAGACTGGCGCACAAAGATGTTGAACGCCGTAGACAAATTCATGCCGAGTTCCGTAAACAGGGCGTCGGCCTGTGCTTTCAAATCCGCGTCCATGCGGATACTGATGTTTGTGGTATTTCCAGCCATATCATCAACCCCTTTCTGTTGGCACTTTTAGTATATGTCATTTGCACGAAGAAAACAATATTATGCACGAAAATTTAACGCTAAATTTATTGAAGAAGATCACCGTATGGGTAAATTGGGTAAATATTCGGTAATTGCAGCAGGCTCTTCTTTTGGGTTGTGTAAATTTATTTACAGAAGAAAAAGAAAATTAGCGGTAAAATGAGAGCGGAAAGAAGGAGTCACGAAAACCACCTAGGGCTTTAGGGTCTCCAGGGAGCAGTAGGCCTCCAGGGCCTTTTGATCCACAACCTGGATCCATCTCCGGTGGGGGATGATGATATTTTCCTGGCGCAGCCGGGCCAGATTGCGGGCCACGTTTACCCGGGTCAGGGCGAGGATCTCAGCCAGGTTCTCCTGGGTCAGGTCGATGCGCCGGGGATCGGAAGCGGGAGAATTCTGGGTAAAGAGATACAGCAAATTGCACAGCTGGATAAAAGAGCTGTTGTAATCCTGGTGAGCGCTCTCATAGAGGAGCAGGTTGATGTAGGAAGAATACCAGTCCAGGGTAGAGAGCATGAGGGGCGGATTCTCCGTCAGCATCCGGCAGAAGACCTCCTGGGAAAAGCAGAGGGTCTCCATCTCAGACAGGGCGATGGTGGCGATGGCCTGCTCGATCTTGAAGGCAGATCTGTGATAGCCGGGGAAAACCGTTCCCTGGCTGTGGAAAGAGGAGATCTTGCGGGAACCATTTTCATGCTCTAAAACGGTCATGGCCGCCCCGGAGAGAATATAGTGGAAATGAGTCAGGGGCTCGTCGAAATTCCACAGGTAATCGTTGCTGCGAAACCGTTTTTTCTCGTGGGGATAGGAGAAAAAGAGCTCCTGGAATTCTTTAAAGTCATCAGAAAAATAGTAGCGGGGAATCAGCAAGGGACATACCTTCTTTCATTAAAGCTGACTTTATGTTACCACAGAGAGAGCCCTTGGGCAATCAAAGAAGAGAGGGGAAAGGAAAAATGAAGAAATGTAAGATAACCGTATTAAAAACCACCTTAGACCAGGAGCTGGCCCAGGAGTACGGAGTTCCCGGCCTTAAGGCCTGTCCCATGATGCAGGAGGGACAGGTCTTTTACGCGGACTATGCCAAGCCGAAGGGCTTCTGCGACGAGGCCTGGAAGGCCATCTACCAGTATGTCTTTGCCCTGGCCCACGGAGCCGGGGAGAGGCTGTTTTATTACGGGGACTGGATCAGAAAGCCGGGAGTGGCCATCTGCAGCTGCAACGACGGTTTAAGGCCGGTCATTTTCAAAATTGAAGCCACAGAGGAAGAGTCGGCCATCGACTATACTCCGGTGCGGTAAACGATTCTCTTATTCCCTGTCTCCATGGGCGCTCTCATAGGCCCGGCGGATTTCCTCCGGCATATCCTGGGGCGCCATGGAGGCCAGGCGATCCTCATTTCCGTCTTTTATAGCCTGTTCATAGTACCAGCATTTATAATTGATCATATCTAACACCCGGTTGAGCCGCTGAATTTCCGCCTCCACCTGCGCCTTCTGTTTCAGAAACAGCTCCCGGCGCTGGGGATAGGTGGCGCTGCCCTGGGTGCACCATTCCATAAACTGTTTGATATCCTTGATTTCCAGCCCCGATTTTTTCAGACATTCAATGACCCGCAGGGCGTCCAGCTCCTTTTCGCTGAATCTGCGGATGCCGGAATCCCGCTGCATCCCCGGAAATAATCCCTCCTTATCGTAGTAGCGCAGGGTGGAGATGGGAAGCTTAAAGAGACTGGAAACCTGACCGATGGAATACATAAAAAACACTCCTCTCAAAAAAGCAAAAAGATCTTGACCTAAAGTTAGGTTTAGGTTTTATGATGATTGTAACCGGAAAAACGGAAAAAGTCAAACGTATTTATAGGAGGAAAACAGTATGGAAGTATTGCAGTTGACCAAGGAATGGGATAAGACCTTCCCCCAAAGCCCCCGGGTGAATCACCGAAAGGTTACCTTCTACAACCGCTATGGAATCACCCTGGCGGCGGATCTCTATGAGCCCAAGGATGCCAAGGGGCCCCTTCCGGCCCTGGCGGTCAGCGGTCCTTTTGGGGCAGTGAAGGAGCAGTCCTCCGGCCTGTACGCCCAGACCATGGCGGAGCGGGGCTTTTTGACCATCGCCTTCGATCCCTCTTACACGGGAGAGAGCGGCGGAAGTCCCCGGTATGTGGCCTCCCCGGATATTAACACGGAGGACTTTCAGGCGGCGGTGGATTTCCTGTCCGTGCAGGAGCAGGTGGATCCCCAGCGGATTGGCATCATCGGCATCTGCGGCTGGGGCGGCATGGCTCTGAACGCTGCGGCCCTGGATACCCGGATTAAGGGGACGGTGGCCGTGACCATGTACGACATGACCCGGGTAAATGCCAAGGGGTATTTCGACGCGGAGGACAGCCCCGAGGCCCGCCAGGAAAAGCGCCGGGCCTTAAACGCCCAGAGGACGCTGGATTATCAGCGGGGAACCTACGCCAGAGCCGGCGGGGTGGTGGATCCCCTGCCGGAGGACGCCCCCTTCTTCGTGAAGGATTACTACGACTATTATAAGACCGAGAGAGGCTACCATCCCCGGTCCTTAAATTCCAACGACGGCTGGAATGTGACCTCCTCCCTGTCCTTCCTGAATATGCCCATCCTGCAGTACAGCAGCGAGATCACCAGCGCGGTGCTGCTGGTTCACGGGGAAAAAGCCCACTCCTGTTATTTCAGCCGGGACGCCTATGAGAAGCTCACCGGAGACAACAAGGAGCTGCTGATTATCCCGGGAGCCGTTCACACGGATTTATACGATCAAGCAGAGATCATCCCCTTTGACAGGATCGAGGCCTTCCTCCGGGAGCATCTGCGGTAAAATTTGCCGGATGAAGATATTTTACAAGCCCCAGGGCGAAATCCGTGGTAGAATGGAAGCAGAACGGCGCTGACCGGCGAGAGGAGTGGGGCAGAGGTGAAAAAAGGGAGCAAAACCGTGATCTATGGCGAGCAGCTGAGGCTGGAGGCTTACCGCTTTCAGGGGATCCAGCAGCCCTTTCCCAATCATTTTCACGAATACTACGTGATTGGCTTCGTGGAGGAGGGGGAGCGCACCATGTCCTGCCGGAACCGGGAGTACCGCATTGCCCGGGGAAATGTGCTTCTGTTTAACCCCGGGGATAATCATGCTTGTGCCCAGAGAGGCCCCGGCACCTTTGACTATCGGGGAATGAATATTTCCAGGGAGGTTATGCTGGAGCTGGCGGAGGAGGTGACGGGCAGGCGGGAGCTGCCGGGTTTTTCCCCAAATGTCCTCCGGGATCAGGAGATTGCCTGCTGCCTGCGCCCTCTCCATCGGATGATTATGGAAGGAGTTACCGATTTCGGCAAGGAGGAGAGCCTGCTGCTGCTGGTGTCCGCCTTGATCCAGCGCTATGGGAAGCCCTTTGAGAGCTGCATTCCCCAGTGCCGGCAGGAGATTGAGAAGGCCTGCGGGTACATCCGTGAGCATTTCGACCAGCGTCTGTCCCTGGAACAGATCTGCCGCCAGGCGGGCTTGAGCAAATCCACGCTGCTGCGGGCATTTACGAAAGAAAAGGGAATCACGCCCTACCGCTATTTGGAAACTGTCCGCATCAGCGAGGCCAAGAAACTGCTGGGGCAGGGGGCAGAGCCCCTGGAGGCGGCCCTGCGGACAGGATTTTCCGATCAGAGCCATTTTACCAACTACTTCAACCGGTTTATTGGTCTCGCCCCGGGAGTATACCGGGACATCTTTTTCGGCAAGTCTGCAAAGAAAATATAGAGATGATGTTTCTTACGGGCAGTATCAGGAAACGAATGGCCCGGAAGACGTGTTGTCTTCTGCTTGTTCCCTACCGGAATTCGTGATAAAATAACGAAAGAAGACTGTGGGGCCAGACCGCAGGCCGGAAAGGAGTGATCCAGTGGCGAAAACCTTTAATGTGACAGGGCCTTGCATCTCTGCGAAGCATTATATGGCAGACATGACGGGACGCATCAAACAAATTCGTAAAATGGTGGATGCCGGGGCGTATTTTACCATAAATCGGGCGCGTCAGTATGGAAAAACAACCACACTGGCAGCACTGGAGAAAGAGCTGGAAAAAGATTATCTTGTGATATGGCTTGACTTTCAGGCGCTTGGAAGTGCAGCCTATCAGAATGAAAATACATTTTCACTGTCTTTTCTGCAAATTTTTTACCGAGAGCTAAAACGTCGGCGGGTCGAGAAGATTCCAGGGATGAAAGTGATTTTGACAGAAATACAGAGAAACATAGAAGAGAAAGAACAGGATTTTGATCTTATGGAATTGTCATCTCGGCTGCTGGATACCTGCGGGGCCAGTGAAAACCCAGTTGTCCTTATGATAGACGAGGTGGACAGTGCGTCAAATAATCAGGTGTTCCTTGATTTCCTGGCGCAGCTGCGCAATTATTATCTGGAACGTGACACCAAAGGTGTGGTAACCTTTCAGTCAGTCATTCTTGCCGGGGTTTATGACATTAAGAACTTGAAACGAAAAATCCGCCGGGAGGAAAGCCACAAAACCAACAGTCCATGGAATATAGCGGCAGATTTTGAGGTGGATTTAAGTTTGTCCCAAGATGGGATTGCGGGGATGCTTGCGGAATATGAAAAAGACTATCATACCGGAATGGATATTTCGGAAATTGCAAAGCTTTTGTGGGAATATACCTCTGGTTATCCGTATCTGGTGTCCCGGCTTTGTAAACTGATGGATGAAAAGATTGGCAGCGAGAGCGGGAAAGCGAAACAGGAAGCCTGGACCAGGGAGGGATTTTTAAAGGCGGAGCGTATGTTACTGATGGAGAGCAACACGCTGTTTGAATCCCTTATCGGCAAACTGGCCGATTATCCGGAACTGGAAACCATGCTAAAAAATCTGCTTTTTTTCGGGAAACCTATTACCTATAATCCGACAAATTCGATGATCGCCTTGGCGATGATGTTTGGTTTTGTGAAAAACCAGGATGGGAAAGTGATCCCGGCAAACCGTATCTTTGATACGCTGTTGTATAATCATTTTCTTTCGATGGATGAATTAAAGTCTTCCGAGATGTATCTGGCATCCTTGATGGATCAGAACTTTTTTATTAAGGACGGTCACCTGAATATGCGGAAGGTTTTAGAACGATTTGTCGCACATTTCCACGAATTGTACGGAAACAGAAAAGAAACATT
>DVHU01000109.1 GCA_018711815.1 Candidatus Egerieimonas intestinavium | reverse complement strand
CACCTGGTGAGGGAGGGAATAAGGCAGAAGCAGGTTCGGCGTCATCATATGATGTTATTACATATAACAATGAACTTTATTTCGTCTCTGCTATATCAGACAATCTAGAGGTAAAAAAATTAAGTGATGGTGGTCAATGGGCTACCATTGCAGCGGCTAATATAGACAGCATCTCCCCTAAACTGGCGATTGCCCAGGGAAATCTATATGTAGTGACTAGACCTGCATCAGGTAAAGGGATAAAAGCCTATGAAATTAAAGACGGCCAACTGTCAGAGGAAGGTCTTACGGTGGATTCAAACGTTAATGCGCAAAATTATTCTATGATTACCTCCGGTTCTACCCTGTTGATCGGCTATACTGATTATGACAACAACAAAGCCGTCATCAAGGAGAAACCCATCAGCAATGCCTTATTGTCCCTGACAATCACGCCGCCGACCAAGGTTTCCTACACCGTGGGAGAGGAAATGAGCCTGGATGGCCTGGTCGTTACAGCGAATTATCAGAATGGGACAAGAGAATTGAAGGAGGGAGAATATACAGTAACCGGCTTTGGAACTGAGGAAAATGGAAAGCTGATCGCAAGAACCACTGGCGAACAGACGGCAACGGTTACTATGAAAAGCGATACGAGTATCAGCAACACTTTCACCTACCTGGTATCTGAGGTTCCTTCCACGGCTAAGATTACTTCTGTAACGGACGGAGAAAATAATGCCACTACGGCCTTTACCTATGGAGACACAGTAAAGGTAACAATCTCGACCACAGGGGCAGTTGGGAAATCAGCGGCGCTGTATTACCGGGCGGCGGACGGAACAGCCACCAGGCTGACGGATCCGGTGACGATCACCGAAGATCCTTCGGCAGCGACGGCGGACAGCGTTTCGGAAACCCTTTCCTATGACACCACTCAGAAGAAACTTCCGGTAGGGGAGGAGCTAAAAGTGGATGTATGCTTTGTAGAGGGCGATAATATCTCATCCTACCCGGCCAGCACTGAGATCAGTCTTGCAAAGAAAACGCTGACGGCCTCCATTTCGGGGAGCTGTGATAAAACATACGATGGGACAACGGCTGCGCCTTCCACGGCTAAATTACAGTTGAGCGGCGCTGTTAATCAGGAGGCAACGCTTAGCGGGACTATTGTATATGAAAGTGCGGCGGCAAGCGCAAAGGCAAAGCTTATTGTAGAAGACTATTTGGTTACCTATGCCGATGGCGCCGCAGGTTATTATGAATCTCCAACAGCGCCCACAGCAGAGGGAACCATCAGCAAAGCGGCTGTTTCCGGGGTGACGGGTAAATCCCTGACCGTGGAAAATAACAAAGCACATACGTATACCTACGATCTCACATGGCTTTTGCCCCCGCTGACTGGCAGCCAGCAATGGGGGGATTTAACCTATGAATTGACGCCGGTCTCCTTAGGTAACTATTATAATGAAGGTGCGAAGATCGAAAATGGCAGTCTGATTCTTCCGATTCAGTCAGTGAGCAGCAGGGAAGAAAAGGAAATTGGAACAATTAAGATTAAAGTAACGTCTGCGAACTTTAATGATTTTACAGCAGCACTCACCGTTTCCAGCAGCAACAGGAAGATACCGGAGGTAGAGGTAACGACCGCTGCAACGCTGACCTATGGCCAGCGCTTAAGTGAGCTTACCATCAATTACACTGCGGTGGACAGTGATACAAAGAAAGAGGTTGCAGGTAATATTGCCTGGACAGATGCAGGCGCTATACCAGATGCCGGAACGTCTACGGCGGAATGGCGCTTTGTTCCCGATGACTCTATGTACGCAGAGGTTACAGGAAGGGCAACCATTTCGGTTGCTCCCAAAAAGGTGACTGCTGCCTTGAATATGACAGGCACAGCAGAAAAGACCTACGATGGCACAACGAAGCTTCCTGATGGGGTCCAGATTACCATTGGAAAGGTCGATGGAATCCTTGACAAGGATAAGGATAATGTTTCTGTAAGCGACCAGTTTACGGCGGCCTATGAAAAGGCTGATGCCGGCACGAAAAAGATTCGTGTATCAGGCCTTACGTTGACCGGAACTGAGAGCGCTCTGAAGAATTATACATTAGAGGCCTCTGCGGAATTAACGGTGGAAACCGGAATTACCCAGGCTGCGCCCCAGCAATCAGGAAATATCAGTGTCAGCGGAAACCTGGAGGCCGGAAAACCCTTGTCCGGCATTACCTTGAGCGGTGCTTTTACAGGTGTTGACGGAAATAATCTGGCCGGAACATTAAGCTGGAAAAATCCGGGCACAACATATGAGGCCGGCACACACAAGGCGGAATGGGTATTTACGCCGAAGTCCGCTAATTACACATCCGTGGGAGGAAGTATCAGGATTACAGTCGCAGGCGTCCAGACGCCCGAGGACCCGGATCCGGAGGAGAAGACACTGGAGGTCACTGTGTCCGTTCAGGGAAGCCTTACCTACGGCCAGACCTTAAATGAGCTGCCCCTCACTGCCGCTGCGGCGGACAGCGTTTCTAAGGAGCCGGTTGAGGGAACCATTACCTGGACAGACGGAACCAACAGGCCAGATGCCGGAAGCTATGATGCGGCATGGAGCTTTGTTCCCAATAATTCTGTGTACAAGACTGTCACAGGAACCACAGCCATTCAGGTGAATCCCAAAGCAGTGACTGTTACCCTGAATATGACAGGCACGGCAAAGACCTATGATGGCACAGCCACCCTTCCGGAAGGGGCCCAGATCACCATTGCGGGGACAGAGGGAATCCTTTCAGGGGATAATGTTACCGCAGGCGGTCAGCTTACGGCAGTTTACGCAGATGCCAACGCAGGCACGAAAACGATTATTGTATCGGGACTGTCATTGAGCGGAGCCGACAGTGCAAATTATAAATTAGAACCGACAGCCGAATTAACTGTGGAGCCGGGCATTACCCAGGCCACGCCCCAATTATTGGGAAGCATCAGCGCCGGAAAACTGGCGGCAGGACAGCCATTGTCCAGCATTTCCTTAAGTGGTTCCTTTGTTGGAGCCGGCGGGGAATCTGTGACCGGAACATTAAGCTGGAAAAATCCGAACACAACCTATGAGGCTGGCACACATACCGCACAATGGATATTTACACCAGCGTCTGCCAATTACATCCCGGTGGATGGCAATGTTGAGATTACTGCAGAGGGAACGCAGACGCCGGAAGACCCGGATCCGGAGGAGAAGACACTGGAGGTCACTGTGTCCGCGCAGGGAAGCCTTACCTACGGCCAGACCTTAAATGAGCTTCCTCTTACGGCAGCTGCGGCGGACAGCGTTTCTAAGGAACCGGTTGAGGGAGCCATTACCTGGACAGACGGCAGTGCTGTTCCCAACGCCGGAAGCCATCAGGCGGCATGGAGCTTTGTTCCAAGGGATTCTTCCTACAAGGCTGTCACAGGAACCACAGCAATCTATGTGACCCCAAGATCAGTGACGGCTGCCTTGCATATGGAAGGTTCAGCAGAAAAAACCTACGATGGCACAAGGAGTCTTCCGAACGGAGCTGTGATAACGATCGTCGGGGCAGAGGGAGTTCTCCCAGGGGATAATGTTTCGGCCGGCGGTCAGCTTACAGCCGTCTATGCAGATGCTAATGCCGGTACGAAAACGATTATTGTATCTGGACTGACACTGATGGGCGATGCCAGCGCTGTGCAAAATTATGAGTTAAAACCAACCGCTGAATTAACTGTGGAAAATGGGATTGCCCCAGCCCAGCCAAAGCTATTGGGAGACATCAATGTTGGAAAGCTTGAGGCCGGGAAACCGTTGTCCAGCATTACCGTAAGCGGTTCCTTTGCAGGGGTTGACGGTGCAATTCTGGACGGAACATTAAGTTGGAAAAATCCGAGCGCAACATTTGAGGCCGGTACGCACACGGCAGGATGGGTATTTACGCCGAAGTCCGCCAATTACATATCCGTCGAAGGCGACACGGAGATTATCGCAGAAAAGAAGGATGGGCCGTCTGCGGACGATCCGAGTGTAGATGATCCGAGCGTAGACGATCCGAGCGTAGACGATCCAAGCGTAGACGATCCATCCACTGATCAGCCAGTAGTGCCTCCGATAACGGATCCTTCAGAGACAGATCCAACAGAAGGAAAGGATGAGCCGGATATTGTGGCGCCTGACGAAAACAAACAACCGTCAGAGGGTGAAGCGCCATCGACTGATGCGACAGATACGGACGCCGTCAATACTGGAGACGAAACAGAGCCTGCAAAATTTGCGCTTCTGTTGGCATTATCTCTTCTGAGCATGGGTATCTGCCTTTATACAATCAGGAGAGTAAAGATAGAAAAATAAATCGTTGATATGCAGGGAGCTGCCCATGGATTTTCTATGAGGCAGCTCTCGGCTGTTTTTAAGAAATATCCTCCCGTTAAATCACGCGCGGATGCCATGCGCGCCCCTGCCTTGGTAACCTTGGTAAGTATATGAAAAACTCCCCTTGTAAAATGAGAAAAAAAGTTGTAAGATGTACCCGGTAAAGGGAAAGTACAAAAGATACTGAGGAGGGATAATTGTGTACGATATATTTAAGGATTTGGCGATCATCCTGGTGGCCGCGAAATTCTGCGGTATTTTGGCCAGAAAGCTGAAGGCCCCCCAGGTGGTGGGAGAGATCGTGGCCGGGCTGCTGCTGGGGCCCAGCCTGCTGGGGCTGGTGAACCAGTCGGATTTTCTGGCACAGATGGCGGAGATCGGCGTGGTGCTGCTGATGTTTTCCGCGGGATTGGAGACCAATCTGGAGGATCTGAAGAAATCAGGGCCTGTGGCCTTTGCCATCGCCTGCGCCGGGGTGGCGGTGCCGCTGGTGATGGGAACGGTGCTGTACATGCTCTTTTACGGCTTTTCCCCTCTGGGCAGCACTGGGTTTTATGAGGCAGTTTTCATGGGCGTTATCCTGACGGCTACCTCGGTGAGCATCACCGTGCAGGCCCTGAAGGAGCTGGGGCACCTGAAGGAATATGTGGGGACGGCGATTCTGAGCGCGGCCATCATCGACGATGTCATCGGCATTGTGGTGCTGACGGTGGTCATTGGATTCAAGGATCCCTCCAGCAGTCCGGCGTCGGTGCTGATGAGCACAGTGCTGTTCTTTGTCTTTGCGTTGGTGGTGGGAAGTCTGATTTATTGGGTGTTCAAGAAATTTGACGCCTACTATCCCCATACCCGGCGGATTCCTATCATGGGACTGGCCCTCTGCCTGTTTCTGGCCTACGTGGCGGAGACCTACTTTGGCATTGCGGATATCACCGGAGCCTATGTGGCCGGTATTATTCTCTGCAGCCTGAAGGATTCCGAGTATATTGCCACCAAGATGGACACCAGCTCCTATCTTCTCTTTGGGCCTGTGTTCTTTGCCAGTATTGGGCTGAAGACGGATGTGGACTTTTCATCTCCAACCCTGCTGCTGTTTACCCTGGCCTTTGTGGCTGTGGGGCTTTTGGGAAAGGTAATCGGCTGCGGCTTGGTGGCTAAACTGTGCCGGTTCAGCAACTCGGACTGCCTGAAGGTGGGCGTGGGGATGATGACCAGGGGCGAGGTGGCCCTGATCGTATCCCAGAAGGGCCTGAGCGTGGGGATGATCAGCTCTGAGTTTTTCACCTGCGTCATCGTCCTGATTGTGGTGTCCTCGGTGCTGACGCCCATCCTTTTGAAAATTTTGTATCACAGAGACAGCCTGCGGGCGGAGGGATAGGTGAAGCATGAGACCTTACGAGTATAAAGCACAGTATTATGAGACGGATCAGATGGGCGTCATCCATCACTCCAATTACATTCGCTGGATGGAGTCGGCGCGGATTGACTATCTGGAACAGCTGGGGATTTCCTACAGCCAAATGGAGCAGGAGGGCGTGGTAAGCCCGGTGGTGGAGATATCCGGCCGCTACCGTTCCATGGTACACTTTGGGGATACGGTAGAAATTCAGGTGCAGATAGAGAAGTACAATGGGGTAAAGCTGACGATTTCCTATGAAATCACAGACAAAGCCACCGGGGAGCTTAGGTTTACCGGAACCAGCAGTCACTGCTTTATCGACAGAGAAGGGAAAATTATCTCTATGAAGAGAGCCTTTCCCCGGATCCATGAACTATTGTCCAGGACGAATGCTTAAAACTGCATACAGGCCGGCGAAGGCCGGGGGAGAAGGTGCGAAACAGAGATGACAACATCTCTGTTTTGTGCTATATTATAAAGAAAAAGATTTGGAGGACGGGCTTACATGTTAGGGATGGAATTTGATCTGGTGCTGAGTGCGATTCTTCTGGTGCTGGTGGTAATGTTTCTTCTGGGCAAAGGAGAAGGAATTTTACAGCTGTTCGCTGGGAAAAGATATAAGAAGAGGGATAAGGCCACGGAGCTTAGGCTCCAGAGATGGTGCGCCCTGTTCTGCGGGGTTCTGATGGCTGCGGAGCTTGCCATGGCGTTTCTGCAGGAGGCGTGGCCGCCCATCGGCATTGTTTATATTGTGGTGATCATTGGAGATTTGATTGTATTCTCTATTTTTTATAATCGAAATATGAAGTAAGGGAGAAGGCGGACATGAATCAGGTGTATGAAAAGCTGCGCGGCTGTCTGGCCAGCGTCAGGGAAAGGACAGATTTCGTCCCCCAGGTGGCCCTGGTACTGGGCTCGGGTTTGGGAAATTACGCGGAGCAGATCCGGGTGCAGGAGGTGCTGGACTACCGGGAGATTCAGGGATTTCCCGTATCTACGGTGGAGGGCCACAAGGGGCGCTTTGTGTTCGGCTATGTGGAACAGGTGCCTGTGGTAATCATGCAGGGGAGAGTCCACTATTATGAGGGTTACCCCATGACCGATGTGGTGCTGCCCATACGCCTGATGAAGCTTCTGGGGGCGGAGACGCTGTTTCTCACCAACGCCGCTGGCGGCGTCAACTACCAGTTTAAGCCGGGAGATTTTATGATGATTACGGATCAGATCTCCGATTTCGTGCCCTCGCCGCTGATTGGGCCAAACCTGGAGCAGCTGGGGCCCAGATTCTGCGATATGAGCCAGATTTACGACAGGGATTTGCAGCAGATCATCCGGGAGAGCGCCGGAAAGCTGGGGATTCTTCTGAAGGAGGGCACATACATTCAGCTGACGGGGCCTAATTTTGAGAGTCCGGCTGAGGTGCGGATGTGCCGGATTCTGGGAGCGGACGCGGTGGGTATGAGCACTGCCTGCGAGGCTGTGGCGGCCAACCACATGGGGATGAAGATCTGCGGGATCTCCTGCATTTCCAATTTGGGATGCGGCATGTCCAGCCAGCCCTTAAGCCATCAGGAGGTTCAGGAGACCTCGGCCCGGGTGGAGCCCCTTTTTACAGCTTTGGTGACTGAGGCCATAACCCGAATGGGCGGCCGGGGAGGATGCGCATGAGAAGAGAAAATTTCCAAATCATTTCCCAGATAGATCAGCTGCCGCTGGATGTGTGTACCCTGGAGCCGGAGACGGAGCCGGCGGCGGTGGTGCAGATCTGTCATGGCATGTGCGAGTATAAGGAGCGTTATCTGCCCTTTATGGAGTATCTGGCCGGCCAGGGCTTTGCGTCTCTGATTCACGATCACCGGGGGCACGGGGCCAGCGTGTACAGCCAGGAGGATCTGGGCTATTTCTATGGGGGCGGAGCGGAGGCCCTGGTGGAGGACGCTCACCAATTTACCCGCTACATCAGAACCAGATGGCCGGGGAAGCCGGTGATCCTTCTGGGGCACAGCATGGGCTCCCTGGTGGTGCGGGCCTACGCCAAGCGGTATGACGGCGACATCGACGCCCTGCTGGTGGTGGGATCCCCCAGCAAGAATCCACTGGTGGATCTGGGTATCCTTCTGGCCAAGCTGCAGAGACGCTTCCGGGGAGACCATTCCCGGGGGAAGCTGCTGGAGAGCCTGTCCTTCGGGGGATTTGCCCGAAAGTTTCCCGGGGAAGGAAAAGATGCCTGGGTCTGCTCGAACCGGGAGATTTTAGCTTCCTATCAGGAGTCGCCCCTGTGCGGTTTTACCTTCACGGTGGACGGCTATCTGGGGCTGTTCGGACTGATGAAGGAGGTTTACAGCAGGAAGGGCTGGAGCTGCTGCAAGCCGGAGCTTCCGGTGCTGTTTTTGGGCGGAGCCAAGGATCCCTGCATCGGCGGCCCCAGGAAATACGCCCAGGCGGTAAAACAGATGAGGCGGGCCGGTTACCGGAATGTTCGGGCGAAGCTTTATCCGGGTATGCGCCACGAGATTTTAAACGAGACCGATAAAATGTCTGTTTACGAAGATATTCTCAAGTATATTCAGCTGCTGGAAAAGAAACACTATCTGTAATGAATGTAAAGAACAGGTAAAGGGGAGGACGAAGGAGAAACCTTAGTTTTCCCCTTGATTTTTTTGTCATATTCTGTAAAAATTTACATAGATTTTACATAACACCCCCTTTGGATTTTACATAGCTCAGTTAGGATAAAACTGTGTAAAATCGTAAAATCAGGAGGAAGTTATGAGCTTATTTGACGTGTTATCATTGGTGGGAGGCCTGGCCCTGTTCCTGTACGGAATGCACGTTTTGGGGGAAGGCCTGGCAAAAGCGTCCGGCGGAAGGCTGGAACAGATTTTAGAGAAACTGACATCCAATCTTTTTAAGGCTGTGGCCCTGGGAGCGGTGGTGACGGCGATTATCCAGTCGTCCTCGGCTACTACGGTTATGGTGGTGGGTTTTGTTAACTCCGGCATCATGAAACTGTCCCAGGCGGTGGGAGTAATCATGGGAGCCAATATCGGAACCACCATGACCTCCTGGATACTGAGCTTGTCCGGCATCGAGGGCGAGAGCTTTGTGATGCAGCTGCTGAAGCCCACGTCCTTCTCCCCGATCCTGGCCATCATCGGCGTGGCCTTCATTCTTTTCAGTAAGAAAGAGGTTCGGGTTCATGTGGGAACGATTATGATCGGCTTTGCGGTGCTGATGTTCGGTATGGACATGATGAGCACTGCGGTGGCTCCCCTGGCGGATGTGCCGGAGTTCACCAGCATCCTGACTCTGTTCTCCAATCCCATTCTGGGACTTCTGGTGGGTACCGGCGTGACGGCTCTCATCCAGAGCTCCTCTGCCTCCGTGGGTATCCTGCAGGCCCTGTGCGTCACCGGGGCGGTGCGCTATTCCACGGCCCTGCCCATTATCATGGGCCAGAATATCGGTACCTGTGTGACGGCGCTGATCTCTGCCATCGGGGCCAAGAAAAATGCCAAGAGAGCAGCTTTTATTCATCTGTACTTTAACCTGATCGGTACCATCGTTTTCATGCTGATCTTCTATACGGTGAACGCCTTTGTTGATTTTTCCTTCCTGGGAGAATCAGCCAATGCGGCAGGCATTGCCGTGATTCACACCACCTTCAATGTGTTTGCCACCTGCCTGCTGCTGCCCTTTAACAAGTTGTTGGTGAAGCTGGCAAGCATTACAGTGCGGGATCATCAGGAGACCGAGGAGAAAACGGAGGGCGCCTTGGCCCTTCTGGACGCCCGTTTCCTGGAGCAGCCGGCCCTGGCTGTGGCCCAGAGCCGTCAGGCGGCTGTTGAGATGGCCCATCTGTCCAGAAAGGCCCTGGAGCTGTCCATGGGACTTCTGACTCACTATGACGAGGAGAACGCCCAGGAGGTGCGCCGCCTGGAGGACCAGGTGGACCGCTATGAGGATGCTTTAAGCACTTACCTGGTGCGGCTGGGCAATCGGAGCCTGTCCTCCGCGGACAGCTATACGGTGTCCATTCTCCTGCACGCCTTAAGCGACTGGGAGAGAATCTCCGATCACGCGGTGAATGTCCAGATCGCTGCCAAAAACATGACGGAGAAGGGCATGAGCTTCTCGGAGAAGGCCAAGGAGGAGCTGGAGATTTTCGGAAACGCAGTGAAGGATATCGTAAGCATTTCCGCCAAAGTATTTGAGAGCGGAGATTTAGATCTGGCCAAGCGTGTGGAGCCTCTGGAAGAGGTTATTGACGGCATGAATACGGAGCTGAAGGAGCGCCACATCCGCAGGCTGCGCAAGGGTAAGTGTACGGCTGAGATGGGATTTATCCTCTCTGATGTGACCACCGATTACGAGCGAGTGGCAGATCACTGCTCCAACATCGCCGTATATTTTCTGGAGGCCCGGGAGCAGGCCATGGATTCCCACGGCTATCTGAAGAGCCTGCGCAAGAGCAGAGACGAAGAGTTTGAGCAGATGACTGATCTGTATCAGCATAAATATGTGCTGCCCTAACGGGTGGAACGAAAACCAACAGAAAACAGCAAGGAGAGTGCAGAATGATTTACTGTGTGGAGGATGAGCAGAATATCCGGGAGCTTCTGGCTTACAGCCTGGAGAGCAGCGGGTATCAGGTGAGAGGATTTTCTGAGGGAAGCGAGTTTCGGAAGGCTCTGGAAGAACAGAAGCCGGAGCTGATTTTGCTGGATATCATGCTGCCCGGGGAGGACGGCCTGTCCCTTCTGCGCAGGCTTCGCCAGCAGGCATCCACCAAGGATATACCGGTAATCCTTATCACTGCCAAGGGAACCGAGTATGATAAGGTTCAGGGGCTGGAGGCCGGGGCCGACGATTACATCGCCAAGCCCTTTGGGATGATGGAATTTCTGGCCCGGGTGAAGGCGGTTCTGCGCCGCTGCGGCAAGAAGGAGCAGGGAAAAGTGTACACCTGCGGAGATCTGCAGCTTCTTCCGGAAAGTCATCAGGTGCTGGTGGCGGGGCAGGAGGTGCAGCTGACCTTGAAGGAATTTGAACTGCTGCGCTATCTGCTGGAGCATTCCGGCATTGTCCTGAGCAGAGATCAGATTCTCTCCCGGGTCTGGGAGTATGATTTTGACGGCGAGACCCGGACGGTGGATGTCCACGTGCGTTCTCTGCGGCAGAAGCTGGGTGAGGCGGGAAGCTGCATCCAGACCGTCCGGGGCGTGGGATACCGCATCGGAGGGAAGTCATGAAAGAAAAGATCATCAAGTACACCAGTATCTTGATCGCCATCGCGGTGCTGGCCACCTTTGTGGCGGTGAGTCTGGTGATGTACGGGCGCTTTTCCGCAGCCATGAAAAGAGATGTGCGCCACGAGGCCATGTATCTGAAAATTATGGTAGAGCGGGAGGGCGTGGAAGCCATTGACGATGAGGTGGGGGATCTCACGGACACCAGAATCACCGTCATAGACCCGGAGGGGGATGTAACCTACGATTCTATGGAGGATCCGGCCAGCCTGGAGCGCCATGAGGACAGGCCTGAGGTGCAGGAAGCCCAAAAAAACGGCACCGGGGAGGCTACCCGGTATTCCATGACCCTCTCCCAGCAGACATTTTACCATGCAGTGCTGCTCTCCGACGGCAGCGTGCTGCGGGCGGCGGCCACCACGGACAGCGTGCTGGCTACCATGATGTCGGCTCTGACTCTGGTGGGGCTTCTGGTGGTGGGAGTGATCATCCTGGGAATTTTCCTGATTTACCGGCAGACGGCCCGGATGATGGAGCCCCTGAAGCACCTGGATCTGGAGCATCCCTTAAGAAATTCGGTGTACCCGGAGCTTAAGCCTCTGATGAGGCAGCTGGAGAAGCAGAATGAGCAGATCGCCCACCAGATGAAGGAGCTGAAGACAAATCAAGCCAACTATCTGGCCATCACCGAGTATATGGAGGAGGGGCTGATGCTCACCAGCCGGGAGCGGGTCATCTCCCTGAACCAGGCGGCGGAGCGGTTCCTGGGCCAGGTGAGCGAGTACTGCGTGGGCAAGCCCATAGATACGGTGGTGCGCATCGCGGACCTGCAGGATGCCATTGAGGATGCCCTGGAGGGGCACGGCAGCGAGAAGGTGGTGGTGCACGGAGAGCGCAGCTATCAGATTTTGACTAATCCGGTGAAAATCAGCGGACGGGTTCAGGGAACGGTGGCATTGATTCTGGATATCACCGACAAGTGGGAGGCCGAGGAGCTGCGGCGGGAATTTTCCGCCAATGTATCTCACGAGCTGAAGACTCCCCTGATGTCCATCTCCGGCTATGCGGAGCTCATTGAAAACGGTCTGGTACAGCCGGGGGATATTCCCTCCTTCGCAGGCCGGATCCACCAGGAGGCAGTGCGTCTGTCCAACCTGGTGGCGGATATCATGAAGCTCTCCCAGCTGGATGAGGCCGCGGAGGGACTGCTCTGGGAGGAGGTATCCCTAAAGGATCTGACCCAGGAGGTCTGCGGGCACCTGCAGGTGCAGGCGGCCCAGCATAAGGTAGAGCTGGATTTCTCCGGAGAGGAATGTCAGGTGTACGGCGTGCGGCAGGTACTTTTTGAGATGTGCTTCAACCTCTGCGAGAATGCCATCAAATATAATCGGGAGGGCGGAAGCGTTAAGATTCGCCTGGAGGATGCCGGAGATAAGATTCGCTGGTCGGTAAAAGATACGGGAATCGGCATTGCCCCGGAGCATCAGGGAAGGGTTTTTGAGCGCTTCTACCGGGTGGACAAAAGCCATTCCAGAAAGACCGGGGGCACCGGCCTGGGCCTTTCCATTGTAAAACACGGGGCGGCCCTGCACCATGCGGAGATCACCCTGGAGAGCGCCAGCGGGGAAGGGACGGAGATTACCCTGGAATTTCCCCGGGAGCAGAAATAGAAAAATAGTTAGCCGTACCTGGCTGTGAGGGGCGTTTCAAAAGCGCATAAAGCTTTTGAAACGCCCTTTTGTACAATTTGCTTGCATACCATACCCATTAGCGTTAAAATAATACTACTGTGTTATTTTACGTAAGAATGGAGAGATAGTATGAGACGAAGCGGCGTATTATTACCGATTTCTTCCCTGCCGTCCAAATACGGGATCGGATGTTTTTCCAGGGAAGCTTATGAATTTGTGGATTTTCTGCAGAAGGCAGGACAGAGAGACTGGCAGATTCTGCCCTTGGGCCCCACGGGCTACGGGGATTCTCCCTACCAGGCCTTTTCTACCTTTGCGGGAAATCCTTATTTTATTGATCTGGACGCTCTGGTGGAGGAGGGGCTTTTGTCCCGGCAGGAGTGTGAGGAGCCCCAGTGGCAGGGGCATCCCGCCTACGTGGACTATGAGCGGATCTACAATTACCGCTATCCCCTGCTGAAGAAAGCCTTCGACCGCTGGGCTCCGGATGAGAGCTTTGGAGAGTTCGTCCGCAGCGAGGGCTACTGGCTGGAGGATTATTGCTTGTTCATGGCCATCAAAGACAGTCAGGGAGGAGCCCTGTGGACCACCTGGCCCAAGGAGCTCCGGGACCGGCAGCCCGGCGCCCTCCAGGAGGCCCGGGAGAAGCTGGCGGATGAGATTCAGTTCCAGCGTTTTATGCAGTATGAATTTTTGAAGCAGTGGCTGAAGCTGAAGGACTACGCCAACAGGAGAGACGTGCAGATTATCGGGGATATCCCCATCTATGTATCCTTTGACAGCGCTGACGCCTGGGCCAATCCCAAGCTTTTCCAGTTTACCGAGGATAATCAGCCGGTGGCTGTGGCAGGCTGCCCGCCGGACGGTTTCTCCCCCACGGGCCAGCTCTGGGGAAATCCTGTTTACAGCTGGGAGTACCATCGGGAGACGGAGTTTTCCTGGTGGGTGCAGCGGGTAGCCCACTGCTTCAAGCTGTATGATACCGTTCGTATCGACCATTTCCGGGGATTTGATGAATATTATGCGATTCCCTATGGGCATGCTACTGCTGAGTTCGGACATTGGGAGAAGGGGCCGGGAATCGAGCTGTTCCACACCCTGCGCAATAAGCTGGGGTGGAAGGATATCATCGCCGAGGATCTGGGCTTTCTGACAGAGAGTGTGCTGCAGATGGTGCGGGATACCGGTTATCCGGGGATGAAGGTGCTTCACTTTGCCTTTGACCCCAGCGCCAGCAGCGCTTACCTGCCCCACCGCTACACTACCAACTGCGTGGTGTACACGGGAACCCACGACAACGATACCACCCGCCACTGGCTGGAGACCTTAAGCCATGAGGAGAGAAGCTTTGTGGATGAGTACATGAACTTCCGGGGCGGCAGTGTGGAGGATCACGTGTGGGCTCTGATCAAACTGGCCATGGGGAGCGTGGCGGATCTGTGCGTGATTCCCATGCAGGACTACCTTTGTCTGGGGGAGGAGGCCAGACTGAATCAGCCCTCCACCTTTGGAACCAACTGGAAGTGGCGTCTGGTGCCGGGACAGTACAATGATCAGCTGGCCCAGCGCATGCACAGAATGACGAAGATTTACGGACGGGTATAACTGAGGCATTTCTATGAAAAAGCTTTTAATTTATATGAAAGGTTACTGGCGGGAAGCGGTGATCGCTCCGCTGTTTAAGATGCTGGAGGCCAGCTTCGAGCTGCTGGTTCCCCTGGTGATGGCCAAGATCATCGATGTGGGAATCCGAACCCAGGATGTGGGCTACATCTGGAGGATGTGCGCCCTGATGATTTTCCTGGGCGTCCTGGGGCTTACGTGCTCCCTGACGGCCCAGTACTTTGCCGCCAAATCCTCCATGGGCTTCGGAACGGCTCTCCGGGAGGCGCTCTTTGCCCACATTAACCAGTTTTCCTACAGTGAGCTGGACGTGATCGGCACCCCTACCCTGGTGACTCGGATGACCAGCGACATCAATCAGGCCCAGGCGGGAGTAAACCTGGTGCTGCGGCTGTTCTTGCGATCTCCCTTTATCGTGGTGGGAGCGGTGTTTATGGCTATGACCATCAGCGTCAGGCTGACGGTGATTTTTCTGGTTGCGGTGCCGCTGATTTCCCTGGCTATCTTCCTGATTGTGAAGATTACGATACCCCTCTACCGGAAGGTGCAGAATACCCTGGATCAGGTGGTGCGCCATACCCGGGAGAATTACGTGGGGGCCCGGGTGGTGCGGGCCTTTTCCCGGCAGGCTTCGGAGACGGAACAGTTTGAGGCTTCCAGCCGGGAGCTGAAAGGGATTCAGCTGCAGGCGGGAAGAATTTCCGCCCTGATGAATCCTATCACCTATGTGCTGGTAAATCTGGCGATTATCGCCATCCTGCAGGCGGGAAGCTACTCGGTTGACGGGGGAGAGATTACTCAGGGAGAGCTGACGGCCCTCATCAACTATATGAGTCAGATTCTGCTGGCCCTGGTGGCCCTGGCCAACCTGATCATCACCGTCACCAGAGCCACGGCCAGCGCCCTGCGGATCAATGAGGTTTTTCTCCATGAGCCCAGCATGCGGGAGGGCAGCCTTTCGGAGACGATAACTGCCGGGAATGAGGCCGCCATGAAGGCCGGGGAGGCAGCGCCCAAGGTGGCCTTTAGGGATGTGACCTTCTCCTACCCGGGGGCCCAGGAACCGGCCCTGTCCCACATTTCCTTTACGGCCATGGCCGGGGAGACCATCGGCATCATCGGGGGAACCGGTTCGGGGAAATCCACCCTGGTAAATCTGATTCCCCGGTTTTACGATGCGGCCTCCGGGCAGGTGGCCGTGGACGGACAGGATGTGAAGGATTACACCTTTGCAGGACTGCGGAGGAAGATCGGCATGGTGCCCCAGAAGGCAGTATTGTTTTTGGGAACCATACGCCAAAATATGTGCTGGCGTGTGCCGGAGGCCTCGGAGGAGGAGATCTGGGAGGCCCTGACCCTGGCCCAGGCCCGGGAGGTGGTGGAAGGAAAGCCCCAGGGGTTGGAGGCCAGAGTCCTGGCCGGAGGAAAGAATTTTTCCGGAGGGCAGAGACAGAGGCTTACCATCGCCAGGGCCCTCACCGGACGGCCGGAGATCCTGGTGCTGGACGACAGCGCCTCGGCCCTGGATTTTGCCACGGACGCGGCCCTTCGCCGGGCCTTAAAGCAGGGGACCAAGGATATGACAGTTTTCCTGGTATCCCAGCGGGCGGCCACTGTCCGGGAGGCGGATAAGATTTTAGTGTTGGACGACGGGGAATTGGTCGGGCAGGGAACCCACCGGGAGCTGCTTGAGAGCTGCCCGGTTTACCGGGAAATCTGCCTCTCCCAGTTTTCTAAAGAGGAGGTGGAAGGCCTGTGAGACAGAAACAGACAGGAAAACGGGTGCTGGAGCTGATCCGGCCCTACAAGGGATATGTGGTCATGGTGCTGCTGCTGGCTCTGATCACGGTGATTTCCACCCTGTACGTGCCGATCCTCATCGGAAAGGGCGTGGATCTGGTGGTGGGCCCGGGGCAGGTGAATTTCTCCGGCCTGCTGAAGGTTCTGCTGACCCTGGGAGCCGCGGTGGCGGTCACTGCGGCGGCCCAGTGGGTGATGAGCCTTTTCACCAACAAGATTACCTATCAGGTGGTGCAGGACGTGCGAAACGCGGCCTTCCGTCATCTGGAGGTGCTGCCGGTGAGCTATCTGGACAGCCATCAGGCCGGAGATATTTTAAGCCGGATTTCCACCGACGTGGACCAGTTTTCCGACGGACTTCTGATGGGCTTTACCCAGCTGTTTACCGGCGTGCTGACGATCCTGGGCACCCTGGTTTTTATGCTGACCATCAGTCCTAAGATTACGGTTCTGGTGGTCCTGATCACGCCCCTGTCCTTTTTTGTGGCGAATTTTATCGCCAAACGCACCTACACCATGTTTCGGAAACAGTCGGAGACCCGGGCGGAAATGACCTCCCTGGTGGAGGAGCTGGTGGGAAATCAGAAGCTGGTGAAGGCCTTCTCCTACGAGGAGCGGGCCCAGAAGCGCTTTGGCGTCATCAACGAGGAGCTGCGGGTCTGCGGAATCCGGGCCCTGTTTTTCTCCTCCATCACCAACCCCGCCACCCGGTTTGTCAACAACCT
The DNA here is from genome assembly GCA_018711815.1 of Candidatus Egerieimonas intestinavium. Lineage (GTDB taxonomy): Bacteria > Bacillota > Clostridia > Lachnospirales > Lachnospiraceae > Egerieimonas > Egerieimonas intestinavium. The sequence goes on along the minus strand of DVHU01000109.1, from coordinate 10,594 downwards.
GGTGTACACGGGGGTGGGAATCTTTGGAGCCCTGACGGCCATCGGCGGGGGGATTTCCGTGGGCCAGCTCACCAGCTTTTTGAGCTACGCCAACCAGTACACGAAGCCCTTCAATGAGATTTCCGGGGTGGTGACCGAGCTGCAGAATGCCCTGGCCTCAGCCCAGAGAATTTTCGATTTTCTGGACGAGGAGCCTATTCCGGAGGACGCGCCGGGGGCGCTGGTGCTGGAGCACGCCCGGGGGCAAGTGGAATTTTCCCACGTGGACTTCTCCTATGTGCCGGAGACGCCCCTGATCCAGGATATGAACCTGGAGGTGAAGCCGGGCCAGCGGATCGCTATAGTGGGTCCCACTGGCTGCGGAAAGACCACAGTCATCAACCTGCTGATGCGATTTTATGATATTAACTCCGGCCGGCTCTCCGTGGACGGCACCGCTATCCAGAACATCACCCGGGATTCCCTGCGGGGCAATTACGGGATGGTGCTCCAGGAAACCTGGCTGAAGGCGGGAACTATCCTGGAAAATATCGCCTACGGCAGGCCGGAGGCCACCCGGGAAGAGGTGATCGAGGCCGCCAAGGCGGCTCACGCCCACAGCTTTATCAAGCGGATGCCCCAGGGCTACGATACGGTGATTGCCGAGGACGGAGGAAATATCTCCCAGGGCCAGAAGCAGCTGCTGTGCATCGCCCGGGTGATGCTCCTGCGGCCGCCCATGCTGATTTTAGACGAGGCCACCTCATCCATCGATACTATGACGGAGATTCGGATTCAGAAGGCCTTCGCGGAGCTGATGCGGGGACGCACCAGCTTCGTGGTGGCCCACCGGCTCTCGACTATCCGGGAGTCGGATAAGATTTTGGTGATGAAAAACGGACATATTGTGGAAACTGGCACCCATGAGGAGCTGCTGGCGGCAAAGGGATTTTACGCCGGACTGTACCAGAGCCAGTTTGCGAAGAGCTGACGGAGGAAGAGAAAATGAACGAAATGGACAACAGAAGAACCATACTGCACGTGCTGGCCGGAGGCTACTTGCTGTATCTGGCCTACAGCATCGTTAAGGGAATCATCAGCGGGGAGACCCCCGCCGACCGGGCGCTGCTGATGGGCGTCTGCGCCGCCGCCTTTGGTCTGGTGGGAGCGTATCTCTTAATTCACGCCCTGATCGTGCGGGTAAAGACTGCCCAGAATCCCCCGGAAGAGCCGGAGGAGACTGAGGAAGAAGAGGAAGACGAGGGTCAAGAGACAGAGGCCCAGGATGCTTCCAAGGAGCCGGAAGCTCTGGAAGAGACAGAGTCCGGAGAGGCTCCCTCCTCAGAGACGGAAGATTCTGTGGGGGATGAAGGCGAGGAAGGGAGCCGGCGGTGATTTCCACCAAAGGCCGGTATGCTCTGCGGCTCATGGCGGATTTGGCCCAGGGGGAGCCGGGAAAGAGCATTTCCCTGCGGGATGTGGCGGAGCGCCAGCAGATCTCCGTGAAATATCTGGAGGCGGTGACGGCTCCCCTGGTTCGGGCAGGGCTGGTGGCCAGCCGGATGGGAAAAAACGGGGGCTATCGCCTGACCAGAGCGCCGGAGGAGTACACGGTCAGGGAGATTATCCTGGCCGCGGAGGGTCCTCTGGTGTCGGTCAGCTGTCTGGAGTGCGGAGAACCCGCCTGTCCCAGAGCCGGGGACTGTCTGACCCTCCCCCTGTGGAGGGAGCTGGACGCTCTGGTGTCCGGCTATCTGGATAGCGTCACCCTCCGGGATCTGCTGGAGGGTAAGGTAAAAAGACAGTAGGAATCAGTCATCTAAAGACCGAGGGCGTGCATGAGGGACAGAGGAAAGGAAGTGGAAAGATTGTACGGCTATCATATAGCGGTATGTGAGGATGATCCTTTCATCAGGGATCGGATCTGTCAGGTTTGCGAAGAAACGTTGTCGGAAGAAAAAATCGACTATGAGATCATACCCTTTTCTGATGCAGAACAGTTAGAAGCAATCCTGGATAAAGAAGGAGAAATTTTTGATCTGCTGATCCTTGATATTAAGCTCCAGAATAAATCAGGAATGAAGCTGGCGGAGGAACTGCGGGAGAAAGAGAATCGGGTGAGTATTATCTTTGTTACCGGATATGAGACCTATCTTGCAAAAGGATATGAGGTCCAGCCGGTACATTTTCTGCTGAAGCCCCTGAAATGGGAAGAGCTAAGGAAAGCAGTCCTGACGGACTGGAAGCTCAACCATCGCCCAAGAATGATCCTTCTGGAGAAAGGACGCCGGAAACTCCGGCTTCCGCTGGACGCTGTTTTATACGCGGAACCGGACGGCAATCATGGAACAAGAATTATCTTAAAAGACAGAATAGCGGAATTTTCAGCGGGAATCACTGAACTGACCGGGATGCTTCCAGAAGGACAGTTTATCCGCTGCCATAACAGCTATGTGGTGAATCTGGAACACGTGGAAGGCGTCAGCTGGCTGTCATTTCAGATGGACAACGGAGAAAAGATTCCGATCAGCAGAAAATATTACAATGTGTGTCAAAATGCCTTTATATCCTATATGAATCGATAAGGTGAGGGGCTGTTGCAATTAATGAATATCTCGCATAAATATGCGAGAATATCAAATAATGCAATAGCCCCTCATTGAACTTTCTGGTCAGTCCGGAATACGAAGCGCTGTCTCTGCAATAAACGTGCTGTCATTCATAGTATAAAAATTGACCGTGCTGTGATATCGCTTAGCTGTTTCTAGCATTTTCCGGCAGCCAAAGCCATGCGGGGAGACGGGATCTTCGGAGGGTTTGGTGGAGAGAAGGTTTCCTTTCTTATCCTTGCGAATCGTTCCGTCATAAGCATTTTTACATTTGAGCGCAAGGTACTGGCGGCTGATTCTCATGTGGACGGAGAGAAAACGTTTCTTTGGCGGATGAACTTTCTCCGCTGCTTCCAATGCATTGTCAAGCATATTGATCAGAAGCGTACACAGATCAGGTTCCGGGATATTCAGGGATGGGGGAACCTGTACGGCAGCCTTGAAATTAATCCCTTTTTGTTTTGCACGGTTGTATGCGTCCTGAAGAATGATGTTGACAGTGGTGTTATCCGTAAAGGAAGGAAGTGCATGACGGGATTGTTCGTTCTGTACCTGAGAAAGGAATTGTTCCATTTTCCCATAGTTATGTTCCCGGAGCATACACTCCAAAGAGGTAAGCTGGTGGTTAATCTCATGTTGGCGCTCAGCCGCCTCTTCCATCTGTCTTTCCATAGTATGATAGTGTTCCGTCAGCATCCTGCTTTTGAGCAAGGCGCTCTGTGCCTGCGCGCGCTGATCTGCATAAGCCCGTGCCATCTCATAAGCTGCGATTATGGCGCAGACAAGGGAAAGCCACCAGATCACCCAGTATACGGCGCCGTCATAATATCCCATGGGGATCTGGGCGGCGAGTTCATTTACGAGAACTGCGAAACCGCTTCCGGCCGCCAGGGAGACCAGATAACAGATCAAAAAGGCTCCGGCGCTGCAAGCGGTACACAGACCGAAAGCCTTCCAGAACGGACGGCGGCGGTTCATCACCAGATACAGCAAAAATCCCAAAAGGATGGCAAATTCAAATTCCCGGCGGCTGAAAATTTGATACAGATCCTGAGAAAAGAAGTAGTATCCCTGTCCCTGAATCAGCCGGTAAGAAGTAATCCCTCCGAGGACAAAGAGCAGGGGGAGCAGACTCCAGTTTGTCTGCCGGTGTATAAGCCCTGACAGAAAAATACCGAGAACCAAAAGGAAGGCCAGAGCAGCGGCGCCGGCGGGAAGCGCGTCCCGGTTGGCAAAGGCGGTTGCCTGCGCTGCCTCCAGAGAGTCCGGTTGAAAACGGACTACCGGGGGAAATAAAGGAGTTGTGCCTTCAAGGGGCGTACAGGTAACGGACAGTTCACCGGAAGTACCTTCCGGGAGAGGGATGACCGCCTGAGCCATCAGCAGATTGTCATCTTCTGCGCGTGACTGCCATACCACTTTTCCATCCAAAGAAAGAGACAGATCAAGCCCGGATGTTTCAAATACAAGGGAACCGGAAGGAAGCCCTTCCGGAAGAGTTCCGGTAAAACAGTAGGTGCCGGAAATTTCTGTCGTATTATCGGTTATGTCGGAAGTAAAGGGCCGGGTGGAGCCATCCGGACCAATCTGTAACGAAGTTTCCCAGTTGATATAGGCCACATTCTCCGATGTCTGAGTAAAAAGATGAAGAAACCAGATGATGAGAACAACGCAAATCAGGAAAAAGACGGAACAGATCCAATAGGTATATTTTTTTTTCATGCGAATCACCTCTCATAAATATGATTCAGGGGATATTTTTATTTATGATACCCGACCATCTGCCATTTGACAAGGTGAAACCGGAACTTTGCCCAACTAACAGTTAATCTGCCTAACTAACAGTTTGTGTTTTTTCGATCTATGATAAAATAGAAGAAAGAGTTGAATCAGGGTATATCCGCCTTTTGTGTAGAAAGAGTTTAATAATAAACAGAGGTTGACGTTTATGGAATACATCAAGTATCATAGTTTGACAGACAGCATAAATCTGTTCTTTTTCTGCGTCCAAAATTATGGGCGCTCAATTTCATATTCCATTTATAAGGCATGGTTGCGCTATTTAGCGTGGTCATGTCTTTTTTTGCTGCTTTAGGCAGCAGTAAAAATAAAAGAAATTTTAAGATGAAGGAGGAGACTTTTTGTAAATGAGAAAAAGAAGGAACGGGAGGCTTCGGAAAGCGGCGGCCTATTTCCTGACGGTTGTGCTGGTGTTGTCTATCGGTTCCGGTGCAACCGTTCTGGCTGGCGCTGAAGAAACCGATGCAGGGCAGACCGAGACAGGAAATACCATACAGCCCATGCAGGAGACAGGGACACTGGTAGAGCTGGAGCCCCAGACGGAACCGCAGACAGAGACACCGAGAGAGCCGGAGCCCCAGATGGAACCGACTGTTGAACCAATGGAAACCGTAACAAACGCACTCTTTTCTGATGGAACAGAACAGTCTGACACGGCAGTACAAGATGTCCAGAGCCAGATAGATGCCTTTCCATCGGCAGAGGAATTGGCGGCGATGACGTTGGAGGAACAGCAGACCGTCTACGAGCAAGTGCAGAAAGCCTATGACGCTTACAATGCTTTGAATGATGAGCAAAAAGGGGAGATCACTGGGGCGGAGATTTTTGACAGCTTGTTTGCGGTGTTTAACACCTTGATGATGCCTCTTGCCACCGTTAGTAACATATCTTACATCTATTATACATGGAATGATAGCGAGAAAAAGCTGGAAAAACATCCAGCTACAGCTAGTGAATGTACGGTGGTAGATTCAGGAAGTACCTATTGGGGAACCGAAGGCAGTGAAACGTGGTATGTGGTAAACAGCAATGTGGAAATTACTTCCCGCATTACGGTTGCCGGGGATGTCCATTTGATTCTGGCGGATAGTTATGCGCTTAATGCTGCTTCTGGAATCAATGTGGCAGGAGGAAATAGTTTGACAATTTATGGGCAGAATAATGATTCGGGCAAAATGACAGCAACTGGGGAGAATTTTTATGCAGGGATTGGCGTAGATAACTTTCAGACAGCAGGGAAGATTACCATTCACGGAGGAACCGTAGAAGCTAAAAGCGAAAGAGATGGAGCCGGAATCGGCGGCAGAAATGGCGGTGCTGGAGGAGAGATCACAATTTTCGGAGGAAAAGTAACAGCCCAAGGAGGACTATATGGAGCCGGAATCGGCGGCGGAAATGGCGGTGCTGGAGGAGAGATCACAATTTCTGGAGGAGAAGTAACAGCCCAAGGAGGAAACTGTGGAGCTGGAATCGGCGGCGGAAATGACGGTGCTGGAGGAGAGATCACAATTTCCGGAGGAGAAGTAACAGCCCAAGGAGGAGCAGATGGAGCCGGAATTGGCAACGGTTGGAACGGTTCTGGAGGAACAATAATGATTTCCGGAGGAACCGTAGAAGCCACTGGCGGAGACTATGGAGCTGGAATTGGCGGCGGTTCTGACGGTGCTGGAGGAGAGATCACAATTTCTGGAGGAGAAGTAACAGCCCAAGGAGGAAAATGGGGAGCTGGAATCGGCGGCGGTTTTAATTGTGCTGAAGGCAGCTTTACTACCGGAGACAATGGAAACGCAGTCATCTTTGCAACTGCTGGATGGAATGCAGCAGCAATCCAAGCTCAAAGTGGAAGTAGTCAGTGGAGCGGTTTTATTTTTCAAGGCAGCAGCGGTCAGGTATACGGGAATCAGGAGATTTCTGCTGAGGACTCTTTCTGTATTCCAAGCGGATACATACTGACTATACCGGAGGGGGTCATCCTTACCAATAATGGAAACATTATTTTGGAATCGAGTACCAGTACATTTACGATTTTGGGGGATGTTGTGAAAGGAGCGTCCAGTTCTCTTACGGATAATGGCGGTACAGTGAACAAGAAACAACCGGTGGCTGAGATAGCAAGTATAATGGACGACAGCGTGACGTTAAAATCGATTGCCGACGGCTCAGCAAAACAGATTGGCGTTCAATACGGCTATACAACAGATGTAACCCAAACTGTTACCGACTGGAAGGATACAGCCACATTCAGTAACATTACAGGAAACGTAGCCATTTTCTATGTCCAATACATCAGCGGAAATGAGTACTATGCGCAGGGTGTCTCGAAAGGACAGCGCGCCCTTATGTCTCTGCCACAGGATATGGTAACGATTGATTATCGGAATGAATCGGTTTCCTTTAACGATGTGCTGGAGGCGAATACTGACGAAAACTTTGGCGGAACTTCCATTATGAGTGACAGCAACGGTTCGATTACAAATTCAATCAAAACCGAGGAGACCAATACTATTTATTTTCGTATAAAGGGAACGGACGATGTTCTGGCGAGCAACTCCCAACCGTTTACCATTCCGGAACGTGCGGCAGCGCCGCAACTTACCGTGACGGCAGATAACGCAAGCTCCCTGACTGCAAGCGTACAAAGCAGCGGAACGCCTGAGTTCAGGATAAAAGGCACCGATGGTGAGTTTGGCTCATGGCAGCAATCAGAAACATTTACGAATCTAAAAACACAAGACCGTTATACGATCGAGGCGAGAATTGCTGCCACCGATACATCATTCAGTTCGGCGTCAGCGACAGTATCGGAGCAACAGACAAAACGGGCAGCCTACACCATTACCATTCCACAGGCACCCCTTACAGCCGGGGATGAGAACAGTAAAAATACAATTCGTGTGAATGGGGAGGAAACCTTTGATCTGGGCTATGGCGGGCATGTGGACGTGAGAGTAAAGGAGGATGATTCCATGAGTAATACTGGAAAGCTGAAACTGACACAACAGGAAGGCGGAGAGGCAGAGCTTACTTCTTCCCTGTTGGTGAATGAAAGTGCGTTTACGAATCCTTCCAATCCGATTGTTTCCTTTACGATGGCAAACAAAACCAATGAACAGGCAGTGATTTCCTTTGGTGATCCGGCGTTTGAGGGCGACGGCGCAATTCCTGCTGGAACCTACACCGGAACAGTTACGTTTGTAGTATCATATAGCGAGAAATAAGGAGGACGGCTATGAATAAGAAAATAAAGACCATTTTGATTGTTCTCCTTGGGGTGATTCTCCTTGGCGGCGGCATATTTGTAGGTTTGAACTGGAACAACTGGTTCGGGAATGGAAAAGACGATACGAAAACCACCGCCCAGGTGGATGAAAACGCAGAGGACTACACCGGAGACCGGGACGTTTATCAGGGTGAGAAGAATACAGACACCATTGATATACCCGGCTTTGAGGCGATGAATTTTAAAGCCGGAACCAAAGAGCAGAGTGTGAACCTCTACAACCCGGAACAGAATACCTGTTACTTTAAGATGTCCATTCTTCTAAGTGACGGCACAAAGCTGTGGGAGAGCAAGCTCATTGAGCCGGGGAAAGGAATATATGATCTGACGCTTAGTGAGAGCCTTTCCGTCGGGGAATACGAGGACTGTATCCTGAAATATGAGTGTTTCGCCATGAATGAGGAACAGACGCCACTTAATGGTTCGGAGATTAAGTTCACATTAAATGTATTAGAGTAAAACATTGTCCAAGGAAGGACTTTGAAAAAATGGAGTGTAAAAAGCGCTTCATAATGTTAAGGATGGCAAGGAGGAAAAAAAGTGAAGAAAAGATTAGTTATGGGAATGATGAGCGCCGCATTGATTGCAGGTATGGTACTTCCGGTACACGCAGAGGATAACACCACAGGCGGTGAGATGAGCGTAAATTATACACAGGGCAATACTTACGTCATCAGTATTCCAAAGAGTGTAACTTTGCAGCAGGGAAAAGAGACAACCGCAGAACAGATGAAAGCGACCAGTATCAATCTTGCCCCGGGGGCAAAAGTACATGTAAAAGTGACAGAAGGTATTACTGACGGAGCGGTGACATTGTCTTTGAAGAATGGAGAGACGACAGACAAAGTGACATCAAAAGTCAGCCTGACAAGCGGCGGAGACGTGATTACAGAAAATACAGTAGTGGCAGAGTTCACAGGTAGCGGTAATGACATTGAACCGACGAAAGGGACCGGTACCCTTCATTTCGCAGCCCTTCAGGATGGTATGCGAGCCGGAGAGTGGGAAGGAAAGCTTGAGTTTAGCGTTTCCTTTGTGCCAGCTGAAAATACAGAATCAACAACAGAGTAATAGGATAGAAAGATAAGCGAAAAAAACAGTGACACAGGAAAGGAATTGAATCAAAGACATGAGAAAAAACAGAACAAAGAAAGTGGGAATGAGCCTTGCGGCGCTGGCGCTTGTATCCGCTATGGCGCTGCCCGTATCCGCCGCTGAAAACATGCAGAAGGGGGATATGAATATACAGGCTACCGTAAAATCAGACTATACCCTCACCGTTCCGTCTACAATGGATATACCCTTTGAGCAGGAGAGTACAAAGCTGGAAATCACGGTATCCGGGAATATAGAAAAGGGAAAGACCATCAGCGTGACTACGGACGAAAAAGGTGTTCTGAAAACAGAGACAGACTCAGAACTGCCGTATACTATTGAAAGTACAGAGCTTAGATGGACTGACACAGAACTTGACAACAATAGAGAAAAAGGTGTGGTAAAGACAACCAATTTTATCATCAGTCAGGAAAACTGGAAAGCAGCGAAAGCCGGAACTTATAAAGGAACTGTAACCTTTACGGCTGATATGCAGTAAGACGGCGCAGACAGACAGGAAAGGAGGGATGCGGCATATGCGGAAAAGAATACGGGCGGTATGGAAACGGACGGCGGTGCTGCTGTTTGCCTTTGCCCTGATCTATGCCATGCCCGTCTACGCACAGAGCGGGGAGGTCTCCGTGGAAACAACCGTGCCAAAGACACACAGCGCAGTACTTCTGATCACAGGTGGGGGAACGGTCAATGTAAACGGTGATAGTTATACCGTACAGGACGAAGAAATCCAGTTGCGGATTCCCCGGCTGGAGGAAACAACATGGACATTCGCTCCGGCAAAGGGATATGTGATAAAGCATGTGATGTACAACGAACTGGATGTGACGGCAGAACTTACCGGACAAACCTATACCGCAGCCCCGGTCAATGAGGACGGAACAAGGGTAGAAGTCATCTTTGTGAAAGGACAGGACGATTCCGGCACAGATGACAGAAAACCGGGAACAGACAGCGGACAGCCGGGAACGGGCAGCGGCGCCGGTACAGCCGGAGGACAGCAAAGCGGCGGCAGCGGAAAGACCGGGAATGTAAAGACCGGGGATGAGACAAACCCAGGGCTTTTCATTGGGATCATGGCTGTCTCCATAGCAGCCGCAGCCGGCTGTATGCTAGCAGGCAGAAGAAAGAAAAAGGCATAAATGAGCAGAGCAGACGGAAGTGAAACATAATCGCAAAAAAAGAGCAGCCTTAAATCTGATACAGAGACAAGGCTGCCTTTTATTTTGCAGACAACAGCAGCAAAAGAAAGGATTGAGGTAATGTACAATGATTTTCAGATCATATCCAGCAACATAAAATATCTAAGAGAAAAGAAGGGATATACCCAGGAACAGCTTGCAGAAGCAGCAGACTTGTCGGTATCCCATCTAAGTAAAGTAGAATCCGGCCAGCGGAGGATGGGAATGAAAGCTTATTTGACGGTACTCAAAGCACTGGAAGTCTGCGAAGCGGATTATGTGAATCTGGCGTCTGCACCGGAAAGCGACCATCATTTCAGAAAATACACGGAAATCATGAAGGACTGCAGTAAATCAGAACAAAGGTTTTTACTGGAAACACTGAGGATCATCAAAGATAATATGGGGATTTTGAAAGGAAGTAATCAAAAAAGGATAGAGGAATGATATGGAGAACAATCGAGCAGTACATAGAAATGGCTGGAGCTTCTAAGAAGTAAAAACCAGAGGGCGTAAAATTTTCTGTGTCTATGGGAAAAATTCTTCTTTGATAAGAAACAGATATGTATAATTGTCTTGTCGGAACTTCTGCTTTTTGGCTGTCGAATTACTTATCTGTTTATAGTATTACCCAT
>DVHU01000108.1 GCA_018711815.1 Candidatus Egerieimonas intestinavium | reverse complement strand
ATTTTTACGATTATCACCTTAATTATTTGTATATTTTAACTATTTTTAATTCTATTTTGTCATTTATTGGATATTTTTATTAGGGATATTTTCTTTTTTCTCTTGACATTATTGTTTTGGCTATTATACTATAAAAGAAAAATAACTGCTTTTTGCTCACTGTTTTGCGCACTGTTTGCTCCACAGTCTCACCGAAGACTGTCTATCAACAGGAGGAAGCTATGCAGTTTGAAAAAATCTTAAAAATTATTGAAACCCACACGGCAGGAAGCCCCACCAGACATATTCTGGGAGGCGCTCCCCAAATCAAAGGCAGCACCATGGCGGAAAAGATGCAGGATCTCCACGATCATCACGACTGGATCCGCAAGGTTGTCATGCAGGAGCCCCGGGGACATGCCAGCATGTCGGGAACCCTCTATGTGCCTCCCTGCAATCCGGAGGCGGATATGGGAATTCTCTATTTTGACGCCTGCGATTATATGACCATGTGCGGCCATAGTACCATTGCCGTGGCTACGGTCCTCGTGGAGACAGGCATGGTGGAGAAAAAGGAGCCGTTCACCCTTGTAAAGCTGGATACGCCCGCAGGGCTTGTCACTGCAAAAGTGAAGGTGGAAAAGGGGGATGTGAAGGAAGTGACCTTTGCCAACGTCCCCTCTTTCCTTTACGCCAGCCAGGAAATCCAGGTGGAGGGCTGGGGGAGAGTCCCCTGCGACGTGGCCTTCGGCGGGATGGCTTACGCCATTGTCCCGGTGGAGCCCTTTGGCCTTGCTGTGGCCCCCGAAAATATTCACCAGCTGATGGACTTAGCCCACCTGGTTTTCCGGGCAGCCCACAGCCAGATTGGTTTTCTTCATCCCCAGTATCCGTTCATGAATCGGATCCACAGCGTAATGTTCACTCAGCCCGGCACCGGTGGCGCCGACAGCCGGGAAGTGGTGATCCTGATCCCCGTGGAACCGGGAAATTCCACCGCTGTGGACAGATCTCCCTGCGGAACCGGAACCTCCGCCCGGATTGCTGCCGAGCTGGCCCATGGGAATATTGCCCTGGGACAGTCCTTTATTCAGGAAAGCATTGTGGGCACCCGCTTTACCGGGCGCATCGATTCCCGCCAGGATACCTGCGGATATTTTGGAGGCATCCCCAAGATCACCGGCTCCGCTTACGTCACTGCTCTCAGCGACTTTGTGGTCAGCACCGGCGATCCCCTGAAGGAGGGCTTCATCTTAATCTAAACTATATTGTAATCGAAAGGGATTTCACGCTATGATCAGCAGCTTAAAAGAGATAGCGGAAGAACTGAATTTATCCATTTCTACCGTTTCCAGAGCACTAAACAACACCGGCCGGGTTTCCGAGGAGACCCGGCGCCGGGTAATGGATACCGCCAGGAAATATAATTATTCCCCCAACCGGATAGCCCAGTCTCTGCGGCAAAAGAAAACGAATATCGTGGGGCTTATTGTCCCGGATATTGGCGATTATTTTTCCCAGGTAATCAAAGGCACAGAATCCGAACTGTCCGCCAACGGCTACTCCATGATTCTGGCCGATTCTCACGAGGATTCCTTAAAGGAGGCCAACTACATAAAGCTTATGTATCAGTCCCAGATCGACGGGCTTATTCTTGCTACGGTCTCCAATGATTTTCGCTGGGCGAAGACCTATGAGTCCAGCGGCATCCCGGTCATCTTTTTTGACAACGAGCCCGCAGACCTGCTCTGCAATAAGGTGGTGCTCAACAACATCAAGGCTACCGAGATAGCTGTGGATCATCTGGTGAAGCTGGGCCACAAAAAAATTGCGCTGATCTGCGGAAATATCAAAGAAAGCACCGCCAGATACCGCCGGGACGGTTTCCTGGAAGCCATGAAAAAGCATAATCTGGAGGTGGATGAGAATCTGATCAAGGATGGGCTGTACTATCTGGATGCCGGCTATTCCTGCATGGAAGATCTGATTCAGAATCGAGACGAGCATCCTTTTACCGCCGTCATTGTCTCCACCTACGGCCTCTCCTGCTCGGCCATCCACGCCATCAAGGATTACGGCCTCAGCTATCCCAAGGATTTCTCTTTTATCGGCTTTGACATGGAGGATTCCGATCGGCTGTTTTCTCCCAGCATCACCTCTGTGCTGCAGCCGGGTAAGCAGATCGGGAAGCTGCTGGTTCACCGCCTCCTCCAGTCTATGGAGAGCTTTGATCTGGCCGCGGAAAAGGAAGACTACACCGTAACCTTTGTGGATCCCGTGATCAAGATCGGAGAATCCACCGCTTCCGTCAAAGACGCGTAATGAAAGGGCATCCCAAAAGCTTGAGGAACTGCTGCATTATTCGATGTATTCGTAATTGCAACAGCGCCATTTACTTTTGGGATGCCCTATCTATCGCTTTTACCGCTCCTTGCTGCGGAAGCTTCCGCACTCGGTCTCCGTACAGCAGCAGGCATGACTGCCGCTGATGTGAATCTCCCGGGCGCTGCAGCGTTTTTCCTCATTGTAGGTACAGTCGCAGGCCTGACAGCCCACGTCGATGTGCTCGGAGGGACTGCCGCAGGAATCCTTCATTCCATCCACAGTGCGCTCCTTGAAGCTGGAGCAGCAGGTCTGATCCGCCGTGCGGGCTCCCGCTCCCTCCACCATAATGTCTCCTTTGCTGCACAGATTGTCCTTGTTATACACGCAGGTTCTGGCAGAGCAATTCAAAACTGGCATTGCACATTCCTCCTTTTTTGTTTGGGATAGTATGCGCAATGCCAGTCTTTTTTATGCGTAAGGCTTAACCTTCCACTTCCACCTGACGGATGGTGCGGTCGGCAATTTCTTTTTTGATATCATCGATGAAGGCCTGCAGATCCTTAGCGCCCTCGTCGCCCAGGAAACGGCTTCTGACGGAAACCTTGCCCTCTTCCTCCTCCTTAGCTCCCACCACCAGCATGTAGGGGATCTTCTGCAGACGGGCCTCCCGGATCTTATATCCGATCTTCTCCGCCTTGGTGTCGATCTCAGCCCGGATTCCCGCTGCCTTGAGGGTCTCAAGAACCTTGTGGCCGTAATCCATAAATTTCTCCGAGATAGGCAGCACCTTCACCTGCACCGGCGCCAGCCAGGTGGGGAAGGCCCCCGCAAAGTGCTCGATGAGAATTCCGATGAAACGCTCGATGGAGCCGAAGGCAACCCGGTGAATCATGATGGGGCGATGCTTCTCTCCGTCGTCTCCGATATACTCGCAGTTAAACCGCAGGGGCAGCTGGAAATCCAGCTGGATGGTCCCGCACTGCCAGGTTCTTCCGATGGAATCCTCCAGATGGAAGTCGATCTTGGGACCGTAGAAGGCGCCGTCGCCCTCATTGACCACGTAGGGCAGGTTCAGGTCGTCCAGAGCTCCCCGCAGAGCGTCGGTGGCCATCTCCCAATCCTCATCGCTTCCCATGGAATCCTCGGGTCTGGTGGAGAGCTCCACATGGTACTTGAAGCCAAAGAGGCTGTAAACCTGGTCGATCAGCTGGGCCACGCCCTTGATCTCCTCCCGGATCTGGTTGGGCATCATGAAAATGTGGGCGTCGTCCTGGGTAAAGCAGCGAACCCGCATCAGGCCGTGAAGCTGTCCGGATTTCTCATGGCGGTGCACCAGTCCCAGCTCGCCCATGCGCAGGGGCAGATCCCGGTAGGACCGGGGCTCAGACTGGTAAACCAGAATGCCGCCGGGGCAGTTCATGGGCTTGATGGCAAAATCCTGGTCGTCAATGACCGTAGTGTACATATTATTTTTGTAGTGATCCCAGTGGCCGGAGGTCTCCCAAAGGTGGCGGTTCAGCATGATGGGGGTGGAAATCTCCACATATCCCGCCTTCTCATGGATCTCATGCCAGTAATTTAACAGGGTGTTCTTCAGCACCATTCCCTTGGGCAGGAAGAAGGGGAATCCCGGTCCCTCCTCGCTCATCATGAAGAGTCCCAGCTCCTTGCCCAGCTTCCGGTGGTCGCGCTTCTTGGCCTCCTCCATCCGGGTCAGGTACTCCTCCAGATCAGATTTCTTGGTGAAGGATACGCCGTAAATACGGGTCAGCATCTTATTCTTCTCGCTGCCTCTCCAGTAGGCTCCTGCCAGGCTGGTGAGTTTGAAAGCCTTCACCGGCTTGGTGGTCATCAGGTGAGGGCCGGCGCACAGATCCACAAACTCTCCCTGCTGATAGAAGCTGATGACCGCATCCTCCGGCAGATCCTGAATCAGCTCCACCTTGTAGGGCTCCTGGCGCTCCTCCATGAAGGCGATGGCCTCGGCTCTGGGTTTCTCAAAACGCTCCAGCTTCAGCCCCTCCTTGACGATCTTTTTCATCTCCGCCTCAATCTTCTCCAGATCCTCGTTGGTCAGGGGAGTCTCGCTGTCAATGTCATAGTAAAATCCATCGGCGATGGAGGGTCCAATGGCCAGCTTCACCTGGGGATACAGGCGCTTGATGGCCTGGGCCATAATGTGGGAGGTGGTATGATGGAAGGCCGCCCGTCCTCCCTCATCATTGAAGGTCAGGATATTTACCTGGGCATCCCGGTCAACCACTGTGCGCAGATCCACTGCCTCCCCGTCGACCTCGCCGGCACAGGCCACCCGGGCCAGTCCCTCGCTCAAATCTAAGGCAATGTCGTAGACAGACATGGCCTTATCGTACTCTTTTACCGATCCGTCTTTCAAGGTAATTTTCATCTTTTTTCTCCTCTCTTACTACAAAAACCCGCCCCTCACAGCATCTGCTGTGAGGGACGGGCAATATCTCTGCTCGCGGTTCCACCCTCCTTGCCTCCATCCTGGACGGAAGCCTCTCTCGGGGACGATAACGGAGTCACCGGGCTGGTTTGCAGCCGCTCAGAGGTGGTCTTCCGAGGTGCCGCCATAAGCTGCTTCCACCAAACACAGCTCTCTCTGAAAGGCTTTCCCACGTACTCTTCTCTTCAACGCTTTTTCCAAGTTGTTATTATACTATCCCAAACTTCCGTCTTTGTCAAGCCATATCCTTACGCATAGGCTTTCCAGGTGACCAATACAGTGATTTCTCCCGGCGCTCACCCCCGCCGGCACATCATACACAAGCCCGTTCTCTTCCACATAACCAACACAGTGTCCTCTCCCTGCACTTGCCTTTGCCAGCGTATCATAAATCAAACATTTCATATCCGTTCCTCCTAATTCTCTTTTTTCTTATTGTTATTTGCCCTGGTTTACGGTAAAGCTGTGGCCGCATACGGGACAGGTAATCTGAAGCCTGCCCTGTCCGCCGTTGATCCGAAGCTTTTTCCCGCAGGATACACAGTAATAGTAGGAGTAACTGGAATTATTTCCCTGACCGCCTTTCCCGGCGGCCTTCGCGGTCTGTTTGCTTTTCTGATTGGTTCCGGTTTTCTGGTTATTGGTTTTTTGCTTTTGAGGGTTATAGGCGCCGCATCCCTCCGCCTCCAGCCGACAAAGCCGGGACTTGTTTTTGAATAACATGACAAGTCCAATCAGCGATACGATGAAGCCCGCCGCGGTGATGATCGGAAGGACCTCCCTCTGGAGGGGCTGATTGATAATCAAGATCTCCTTCTTCAGCACGGAGATCAGCAGCAGTGCTCCCAAGCTTGTGACGATGATTCCGTTGTTTACTTTTTCCTTGTACTGGCTGTAAATGTCCTTGTTCTGATGCTTCATATTGTTTCCTGCCTTTCCTGCTTTTCAGCATTTCTTTGTTTTTTCTGATTACAGGATACCGCAGGACAAATGTAATTTTGTTTTTAGCCCACCATAATTTTCAAAATTTCCTCTTCATAATTGACAGAGCTGCCATAAAGGCGGTACAAAAAGGAATTTTCCTGATGTTTGGCGTAAGCCACTACCTCCTCCATCAAAAGATCCTTGGGGTACGGGCTGATGAGAAATTCCTCCACGAACCCGTCGAAGTCGCTGTCCGCCTGCAGGGCGGAAAATCCGCTCTGCTGCAGAATATGGTTCAGCCGCTTCACCGTCAGCCGATGCTCCGGCGGCATATCTCCATCGCTGGCAAAAAACAGCAGAAAGCAGATCAGGGTGGTTCGCTCCAGATCCAGGCTCCCCTGAACATACTTGTAGACTGCCAGCTCCCCGGAGCGGTTCCGGCCGTAACCCTTCGTCTTGCTGTCCCGGGCATAGACTTCCTGGAGATGTTCTTCCTCCTCCTCCATCTCCCTCATTCTGGCCTCAATGACCTCCTGATCCCCCAGCTTCTTCCATTCCGGATGGTTCTTCCGGAACACCTCTGCCAGGCGCTTTTTCTGGAGCTCCGGTATGGCCTGGGCTTCTCCATAATATTCCATGAGGATTTCCACCCAGTCAATGGACACGTACTCAAAATAGAAATAGTTGAACTCGTCGAAAATCTCCCCGCAGGAGATGGCGGACTCATGAATCAGCGCCCGTTTCTCCTCCTCCGGCATGGTTTTCTTCCGGCGCAGGGTGGTCACCACCTTCAGGGACAGCAGCTCTGAGAGCGCTTGATCCACACCCAAGCCTTTTCGGCAGGCTCGAAAATAATTTTCAATTCTGCGATTCAGGTAATAGTACAGATATTTGCAGAAATAATACCTGGATTTTTCCCGGACAGTGCTAAAAGAATGCAGGTTGGTGCCCAGAAATTTTTTCAGATCAGCCACGCTGCCTGCGCCCGCCAGCCCTTCCTCCAGTCTACGCGTGACCATGGCCGTGCCCATATACTCCCCCTCCTGCATGGAGTTTTCAGTAATATAGCGCTCCAGCTCCCCGTAAGTGATTTTTTTCTGTTGGAAATAGCCCCCTCCCCGGCTGTCCCGGTAAAGTCCGGCGCACTCCTCCAGCACCTGCTTCCATTCCTGATAGGACAGTCCCCGCAGAAAGGCGTAGATCAATGTGGCCTCCCAAAAATTCCTGGAGTACAGCCTGGGACAGCCCTGCTCCTCCAGCTTCCCGTTTAGCTCTTCCAAACTCATTTTTCTCACGAAGCCCAGGGCAATCACCCGGTAACGGACGGAGATATTCTTGATTACCTCCGGCTGAAATGACATGCAGTCCTCCAGGGCCTGACTGCCCAGGGTTCCGGAGAGAATTCCCTCCATCATCTGTTCAAATATTTTGTGTTTATCCTTCGCCATCACTATTCCTCCGATAAATAGGGCTCCTCCATCACGATGCCCTCCCCCAGGGAGAGTTCCTGCCAGGCCGCAAGAGCCCCCTCATAATAGGGCTCCATGGTCTCTCCTCCCAGGATCAGGCGGGCAGAAAGGCTTCTCTGGGTACCCGAATCCACCAGAAGGATCCGGCACCGCTCGTTCCCCTGCTCCTCAGTGAAACACAGGTAAAAGTTGCCCCGCCCCTCTGCCAGATTATACTGACGGATCAGCTCAGCCGCCCGTTCAAAGCCCCGGGAAAAGAGCTGACCGTCCGCCGGAAGACCCAGGGAAATCCAGGCTGTCTGCCCCTCCCGGCGGGTGACCGTCCACCCGTCCTTCTCCATCTGCTCTGTCAGATGTCCAAAATTCTCCTCCAAGGGGGACGCTGCCAGCTTCACGCCGTAGTAATCCTCATCCTGAGCGCCAAATAAAATTTTTCCCTGCTCATCCTGGAAGGTTCTGGTCTCCAGCAAAAGGGATGCCGGCAAATAGGTGTCATTGATCAGGGCACAGAAATATTCCAACAGGGAAGGGGAGACCTGTCCCCCCTGCTCCCCTTCCCGGAGATAAATTTCTGTGAGCCGGACAGTCCCCTCCCCGATGGGATCCTCCAAGACTCCCCCGGCCAGATAACCGCAGCCGATGACCTTCAGATACAGGGAAGGCTCTCCCGTCCGCAGACCATACTCCCGGATTTCCCGCAGTCGGTTGACGCTGTCCTCGCCAGAAACGCCGCAGGCCAACCGGTATCCGCCCTTTCCGTCTTCCTCCACAGTCAGGGGCCCTGCCCCCTCCTGCAAGTCAGAATAGCGAGACAGCAAGAGGGAATCGCAGACCCATCTCCCGCAGAGATACATGCCACCGTTTTGTCCCAAGGTTGTATTGATGGGCTCCCCTGTCTTCTCCGCCGCTATCCGCAGAACCACCTTGGTCTCATTCCCATACAGGAGACCGAAGGCATAGGGCGTGTCCAAGCTGTCCAGCCGTATCTTTAAATCGGTGAGCAGATTGCTCCACTCCCCTCGGGTCATCTGCCCTGAGGCCAAATCGCTGCTGAAGGCATAGATCTGGGTCACCGTCTTCCCTTCTACCTCCTGGGGCAGACACTGGTTTTCCCCAGCCAGCAGGGAGGTGTTCGGATCCTCCCACACCGCCTGAATCTCATACTCATACCGGAAGGGTTTCTCCTCATTGACGGACACAAACTCCTCCTCCAGCACCGATCTAATCTCCCGCCCCTCAAACTCTTCCAGGGGAAGGATCGCCGTCACCGTGCTGCCCTGTACCTCCAGGAGATAATTGTCTTCTCCCGCCATATCCGCCAGGCGCTCCTCTACCTTTTCCTGGGCCTGTGCAAATTCCTCCGCGGTCATCTCCGGATGGGCAGTCAGCTGAAAGGTCTCCGTGGTGACATTGCGGAATTTGTGGGTTCGGTCGTATTCCCGATACCAAAGGACACCCACCAGCACACAGGCCGCGGCCACCCCGGCCAGGATTCCCGCCATTAGCCCCCGCTTTCTGCGGTCAGGCTCCACCAGCACCGGCAGAGCATCCTCCACATCCTTTTTCAGCTGCTCCAGGTCTCCATAGCGGTTGGCCGGGGACATCTGCAAGCCCTTCATGATAATTTTCTCGTAGCTGCTCTCGATGGCTGCCCCCATCTCCGAGGGTTTCTTCAGCTCGTCCAAAAACATTCTCTGCACGGCGCTCTCCGGCGGGGATCCCGTCACCCCCTCGTACAGCGTTGCGCACAGGGCGTAGATATCTGTCCAGGGCCCCTGGCGCCCCTTTCGGTCAAACTGTTCGCCCGGCGCGTAATTTTCCCGGGCAATGGCCGTATACTGGCCTCCCGCTGCCGTCCGGTAATTTCTGGCCGCCCCAAAATCCAGCAGCTTAAAGGTTCCATCCTCCAACACCATGATGTTGTCCGGGCTGATATCCCGGTGAATTACCCCGCTGGCGTGGATACGGCTTAAGCTGTCCAAAAGCGGCAATAGCCGGCGGAACAAGTCCTCCGGCTCAAATACGCCATAGGTTTTCAGATACTGCCGGAAGGTCATCCCCTCCAGATATTCCATGACCAGGTAGGCCGTGTTGTTGGCCTCAAAATAATCCAGCACCTGGACTACGCCGGGCTCCCGGGCAAAATCCCGGAGAATTCTGGCCTCCCGCATAAACTTCTCTTTCAGTTTCTGATAATCCAGTTCCTCCTCCCGGGAAATCACAGAGATTCTATCCGAAGCCCCATCCTCCCTTAGGACGTGATCCCGCCAGAACAGCTCCTTGATGGCCACCCGCTGATTAATCCGCTGATTCACCGCCCCGTAGGTGATGCCGAAGCCGCCCTGGCCCAGGACTTCCTGTATCAGATACCGCTCGTCCAGAAGGGTCCCCTCCCTCAGCTGACGGCTCTTCATCGCATTTCCTCCTGCGCTTTTCTCTAGTAGATATGGGGATTACTCCCCATATCCCTACACAAAACCGTACATGCGCTATTAACGCATACGGCTTTTCACCTTATATTCTATACACTATCTGTAAAACAAACTTACCTTGATACTTGGTT
>DVHU01000107.1 GCA_018711815.1 Candidatus Egerieimonas intestinavium | reverse complement strand
GGCCGGGGCGATCACCTTCAGCTTTATCGTCTGGGCCTCCCCCAGCACCTATACCGCTGTAGTAAATGATGACCTTACCGCTCAGGTGGATGCCCTGGTGGGGAAACTGGCAGAGACGACTCCTGCGGACTGCGGCGAGCTGCTGGATGACTTTGTACTTACCTCCGGGGCCAACGCCATGCTGGTGGGACCGGACGGGCGCCTGGTGGACACAGGGGCCAAGCTGACGGTTCAGGCTGTGTATGAAGATGATACTATGATTGTCACCACCTCAGAGCAGGAAAGCGCCGTCAGTTATCACAGCCAGGACATTCGGGAAGGCGATACGGTAGCGGTCACCATGTCGGAGCAGGCTACCATTACCGCCGAGGTAGTGTTTGCCGGCCAGAACGAGAGCTATACCCTCTATGTCACCCCACGGATTGAAGTGGAAAACCTGGCGGTGCGGGCGCTGATTCAGATAGCCCCTTGGCTTTTGGTGGTGTTATTGGTGTTTTCTCTGCTGTGCGCGTTTATTTACTCCCGATACATCACCCGGCCTATCGTGCGCATGAGCGGGATTGCCGGAAAAATGGCGGAGCTGGACTTCCACTGGGAATGCGGCGAAAAACGCAAGGACGAAATCGGCAAGCTGGGCCGCAGTCTGGATCAACTGGCCCGGCGGCTGGACACCGCTCTCACCGACCTGGAAAACGCTAACCAGGCTCTTCGGGGTGAGGTGGAACGGGAACGGGAGCTGGACCGCCAGCGGATGGCTTTCTTCAATGCTGTCTCCCATGAACTAAAAACTCCGGTGACCATACTAAAGGGGCAGCTTTCCGGTATGCTGGAGGGTGTTGGCATCTATCAGGACAGGAACAAGTACCTGCTTCGCTCGCTCCGAGTAACAGGGCGAATGGAAAATCTGGTGCAGGAAATGCTGGCGATCTCCCGTATGGAGAGCGGCTCCGTGTCTGTGAAGCGTGAGCCTGTGGATCTGCCCGCCCTAATCGAGCGCCAGCTTACCCTGGACGCACCTCTTCTGGAGCAGAAGAATCAGCGGCTGGTAAAGGATCTGACGCCGGGAATCGTTGTCATCGGGGATGCCTCTCTGCTGGGCCGGGTGGCAGGTAATCTGCTCTCCAACGCGTCCCTCTACTCGCCGGAGGGGGCGGAGGTGCGGGTGTGGTGCGGCCTGCTGGACGGCAGCCCAGCTCTGACGGTGGAGAACACCGGAGCCCACATCAGTGAGGATGCCCTGCCGCATCTGTTTGAGGCCTTCTACCGGGAAGAAACCTCCCGGAACCGGGCTACAGGCGGCAGCGGCCTGGGGCTGTATCTGGTGAAAATGATTTTGGCCCGGCATGGAGCGGAATGTACCATCGAGAATACAAGGGACGGGGTGTGGGCTGCGGTGCGGTTTGAGACGGATGCTGTTTCTGGACTTGCCGCCGGGGATATGGTAGAATGAGCTAAAACGATTCAGTTTGAGGAAAACACCCATGCAAAAAACGATTTTGATTCATGGCTCCGGCCACAAAGCGAGCAGCTGGCAGAAAACCATCTCTTTTCTGGACCACCAAGAGGACAGCCTGTGTCCGGATCTGTCCGCCATCTTAAACGGGCGGGAGGCCAGTTTCCCCAACCTCCGCGCCGCCTTCGCCCAATACTGCGCCCAGGCCGACGGACCGATTCACCTGTGCGGCCTCTCCCTGGGCGGCATCCTGGCCTTGGATTATGCCCTGGACTACCCGGAGAATGTCAAGACCCTGGTGCTCATCGGCACGCCCCACAAGGTCCCCAAGTTCGCCTTTGCCCTCCAGAATGTGGTGTTCCGGTTTCTGCCCAAATCCACCTTCGCGTCTATGGCCTTTGACAAGGGGGACACCTTCGCACTGGGAAACACCATGAAGGATCTGGACTTCAGCGGCCGGCTGGAGGAGATTCGGTGCCCCACGCTCATCCTCTGTGGGGAGAAGGACGGCGCAAACCTAAAATCGGCCCGCTTTCTGGCCGGGCACATCCCGGGGGCGGAGTTGCAGGTCATCGGGAACACCGGCCATGTGGTAAACGAGGAAAATCCCAAGGCACTGGCAGAGCGGCTGAATGAGTTTTACAGGCGGCATCTCTGACAGGCAAGAAAAGAGAGGTGTATTTTGAAACACGCTATTTTGTATATCCACGGCAAGGGCGGAAGCGCCGGGGAGGCGGACCGCTTCCGGGCCGTCTGCCCCGGTTTCGGCGTGCTGGGGGTGGACTACCGGGGAGAGCTTCCTTGGGAGGCGGTGCCCCAGATCGCAGCCGCCTATGATGAAGCCCGCCGGCAGTATGACCACATCATTCTCCTGGCCAACAGCATCGGGGCCTATTTCGCCATGCTGGCCCTTCAGGATCGGGCGCCGGACAGGGCGCTGTTCGTGTCGCCCGTGCTGGACATGGAGCGGCTGATTTTGGACATGATGGGCTGGGCGGGGGTGTCGGAGCAGATGCTGCGGGAGCAGGGGGAGATCCCCACAAACTTTGGAGAAACCCTATCCTGGAAATATCTGTGCTATGTGCAAGAGCACCCCATCACATGGCAGGCGCCCACGGAGATCCTCTATGCTGGGGGCGACCATCTGGTGTCCCGCCAGAGTGTGGAGCGGTTCGCGGAAGAACACGGAGCCGGGCTCACCGTCCTGGAGGGCGGCGAGCATTGGTTCCACACGGAAGATCAGCTGGCCTTTCTGGATGGCTGGATGAAAAGAGTAATTTTATAGCGTTAGGACGGGGCAGGCCGGTGGCCTGCCCCGTTTTCCGTCCATCTCCATACAAATCACAAATTTCCTCCATCTTCACTCCATATTGCTCTGGTATTCTTTCCTCATCCCAAGCAGAAAGGAATCCGACAATATGGAAATCAAGATTCAAAATGTCAGTATGACCTACCCCAGCGGGAAGCAGGCCTTAAAGGGGCTGAACCTGGAGTTAAAATCCCCCAGCCTCATCGGCCTGCTGGGCCCCAACGGGGCTGGCAAATCCACCCTGATGAAGCTGTTGGTGGCGGCCTTGCAGCCCACCGAGGGGAATATCCTGGTGGACAGGATGCCGTTAAGCAAGGCCGAGAGTCATCTGAAGGCCAGCCTTGGCTATCTTCCCCAGGACTTCGGCTTGTTTGACGAGCTGACTGTCACCCAATTTTTAGACTACATGGCTGCCCTCAAGGGGATTGCGAACCCCAAAACTGCAATCCAGAAAACCATCCAGGCGGTCAATTTGGAAGAAAAGGCAAAATCCAAAATCCGCACCCTCTCCGGCGGCCAACGCCAGCGAGTGGGGATTGCCCAGGCTCTGCTGGGGAATCCCCCCTTCCTGATCTTTGACGAGCCTACGGTGGGACTGGACCCGGAGGAGCGCATCCACTTTCGCAATCTGTTCTCCCGTACAGCGGAGGAGCATCTGGTACTGCTCTCCACTCACATCATTGAGGATGTACAGTCTGTATGCGACCAGATCGTCGTCATCCATCATGGAACCATCCTGTTCACCGGCACGCCGGAGCAGTTGATCCAGTCGGCTACCGGCCATGTGGGCGTCTTTTGGGAGAAGGATGAGACGCTGGAGCAGGGGCTGCACATCACCGCCCGGGTAAACACCAGCCAGGGCATCCGCTGCCGTGCGGTGGCAGACAAGCTGCCGTCCTATGCCCAGGCGGAGGAGCCCTCTTTGGAGGACGCTTACCTCTATCTGATCTCCAGGGAGGCGGCACAATGAAGACAATGCGGCTCTTTCCCCTGGAACTAAAGCGGCTACTGCAAAGCCGCCTGACCTGGCTGATGATGGCTTTGACGGTTCTCTCCCCGGTGTTGGGGCTGGTGCTCTACAAGCCCGCCACATCTACCACCATGCTCTCCATGTATCTAGCAAACCCCGCTATTGCCGGCGGTGTGGCCGGCGCCATCCTCTTCGGCCTGCTGACCATCTTTGAGCTGGAC
>DVHU01000106.1 GCA_018711815.1 Candidatus Egerieimonas intestinavium | reverse complement strand
ACTATAATTCCAGTATAAAGTTCAAGAACAAATGTTCCGAACAGATTTTTGTAATAGAGATGATTTCGTGTTAATTTTAGGAGGGGAATTTTATGAGTACAGGGAAAAAGTTTCGTATTAGACAGATCCGGCGGATCCGGGAACGGATAATCATGCTGGTAATCGGTATAATCATCGGATTATTTTTATTTCAGCTCTTTGCCGTGCCTGCCAACGCCGACAATCGAAGCCAGAAATACAAATATTATACGGGTGTGTTCGTGAGACCCGGAGACAATCTGTGGTCCATCGCTGAGGATTACATCACCGACGACTATGAAAGTATGGACAGCTATATTGCAGAGGTGATGCAAATGAACCACATGAGTGATACGCAGGTGCGGGCGGGAAATTACCTCTATGTACCGTATTATTCAGAAGAGCTTTTGGAATAAGCCGCAGAGAGCCAGGGAAAAGGAATCATGCAATAGTTCAGGTTCCCTTTTGGTTTTCTATGGTAATCTATTTGAAAAACATGTGTTTGTCGTATAGATTGATAAAAGAAAATAGACATCCTATGATAATAACTATCACAGCTGTTGTTCCTTTTTGCAGAGAAAAACAACTCTTTCACCCGTCTGCCGGCCTGTGCTATAATAGATTTACTGTTATATAGTTATAGTTAGATGATAAACAGAGGAAAAGGCAAACCCTTGGAGGAATAAATTTTTATGGAAAAAGAATCAGGGAAAAGGATCACCTACCGGGAGCAAAACGATGTGCAGAATACCCTTAAGCTGCGGGAAGTTCTGAAGACTCTTCCGCCCTTTACCAGGGATTATTTTCGGGCCATTGAGGCCACCACCACCACCAAAACGCGTATTTCCTACGCCTACGATATCCGTGTCTTCTTCCAGTTCCTTCTGGAGTCCAATCCGGCTTTTCAGGGAAAGACCATGGACTGTTTCACTGTGGAGGTTCTGGATCGCCTGCAGGCGCTGGATATTGAGGAATATATGGAGTATCTGAAAGTTTATCAGGATGGCGATCAGGTGGTAACCAACGGGGAAAAAGGCTTAAAGAGAAAAATGTCGGCCCTCCGAAGCTTTTACGCCTACTTTTTCAAGCGGGAAATGATTCACTCCAACCCCACGCTTCTGGTGGACATGCCCAAGCTCCACGAAAAAGCCATTGTGCGGCTGGACGCCGACGAGGTGGCCCTGCTGCTGGATTACATGGAGCACGCCGGGGATTCCCTCAGTGGGCAGAAGAAAGCCTATTACGAGAAAACAAAAGACCGGGATCTGGCGCTGGTCACTCTCCTGCTGGGCACCGGTATCCGGGTGTCCGAGTGCGTGGGGCTGGATGTGGAGGATATTGACTTTAAGAATAATGGAATCAAGGTTACCCGAAAGGGCGGAAACGAGATGATCGTCTACTTTGGCAGCGAGGTGGAACAGGCCCTGCGGCGCTATCTGGAGGTGAGGGCGGGTATCACGCCTCTGGCGGGCCATGAGCACGCGCTCTTCTACTCCACCCAGAGAAAACGCATCGGCGTGCAGGCAGTAGAAAATCTCGTCAAAAAATATGCCCGGCAGATTACCACCACAAAAAAAATTACTCCTCACAAACTGAGGAGTACCTACGGTACGGCCCTTTATCAGAGCACCGGGGATATCTATCTGGTGGCGGATGTGCTGGGACACAGGGATGTCAATACTACTAAGAAACATTACGCCGCCATCGACGACAGCCGCCGGAGAAAGGCGGCCGGAGCGGTAAAATTGCGGGAGGACTAAAGTTATTTATCCTCAAAGAGACGCTCATCCATCAGAATGGTGAAGGGGCCGTCATTTTCCAAGTTTACCTTCATGTCAGCCCCAAAGACGCCTGTTTTGACCACAGGAACGCGCTTTTTTGCCTCCTGCGCCAAATAGAGATATAGCTCCTCCGCCTTTTGGGGATCTCCGGCTTCAATGAAGCTGGGGCGGTTGCCCTTCCGGCAGTTGGCGTAGAGGGTAAACTGGGATACCAGCATCAGCTGTCCCCCCACGTCCTCCAGGGATAAGTTTGTCTTTCCGTTCTCATCGGCAAAGATACGCAGATGGAGCAGCTTATTCAGATAACGGTCTGCGATTTCCCGGGTATCGGAGGCGCCCACCCCCACAAGAACCAAGAGACCCTGGCCTATACTGCTGTAAAGCTTACCATCTATGGTTACGGATGCAGAGTTTACCCGCTGTACTACAAATTTCATCTCTGATCTCCTCTCTTCTGCTCCTCTTCATTTTCCCGTTTCTTTCTGTGATAGACAAAGAACTGCTCCTTGGGAAGAGGCGTGTCGTCTTTAGCCTTGGGAACAGGCTGTCTGCTCTCCGGATCCATGTGATCCATATCTCTGTAGGATTCTAAGTCCAGAGGAAGCTGCTTTGCCCGCAGCCGGTTTTCAATCAGGTTATGGACAATTACACAGATAACTGCACAGATAGGCACACCCACTACCATACCCATCAGTCCAAAGAGTCCTCCGCCCACCAGGATGGCTACAATAACCATAAAGCTGGACAGGCCTGTGGAGCCCCCCAGGATTTTGGGCCCCAGGAAGTTTCCGTCGAACTGCTGCAGGGCCAGAATGAAAATAGCAAAATACAGCGCCTGCAGAGGATTCACCAATAAAATCAGAACGATGGAAGGTATAGCGCCAATGTAAGGTCCAAAGAAGGGAATCACGTTCGTGACGCCCACAACCACGCTCACCAGCAGGGCGTAGGGGGTGCCCAGCAGCGCAGTGCCAATATAGCAGAGAATTCCAATAATTATCGAATCAATGATTTTTCCGATGATAAAGCCGCCAAAGGTCTTATCCACGAACCGGAGATCCCGGAGAATCATATTAGATTTTTCCGGCTTCAGCACAGCATAAAGCAGCTGTTTAGCCTTGGCAATGTATGTCTCCTTGCTGTACATCAGGTAGATGGATACAATGACGCCCACCAGAAAATTCTTCAGGAAAGTGACCATTCCCCAAAGGCCGGTGGAGAATTCCCGAACCATGACATTTACCTGAGGCAGCAGCTCCGTGGTAAGCCAGACCTCCGCCCGGGAAGACACGGTATCGAAGACACCAATCATGGATTCCCTCATATCCGGGTTATCTTTCAAAAGCTGTTCGATCCATGCCTGAATGTTCCGGACATACCGGTCAAAGTTATTTACAATATTCGTGATACTGGAAAAAATTTCGGGAACCAGCAGGGCAATCAACCCATATATGCAAAACAGGAAAAACAGCAGCACCAGCAATACGCAGCACATGCGTATAATCTTTGTTCCCACCTTTTTACATTCTTTTCCCAAACGTCTCATTAGCGGATAGATAACGCTGTTTTCCAAAAAGCGTACCATGGGATTCAAGAGATAGGCAAGCACTGCGCCGTAAATCAACGGAGCCAAAATATCAATAATCGTAGCCAGTCCGCTTCTGAGCGTTCCCATTCGGAACAGACCGAAATAAAACAAAATACTGGCGGCAATCACGCAGAAAGCGGTAATCCCCCAGTATAAATATTTCTTTTCCCAACGAAATTTCATGCAAATGCCTCCAGAATAAGCCTTCATACGTGGTTATTATATCATGTTCTTCGCACATGGTAAATATAGTGGCCGGATTTCTGCGGCTGGCACAGAAACCGATATGCGCAGGTATAATAACCATTTTGTGGTATTATACCACATTTTTCCGGATTTGTGTCAGAGGAAGAAAAAAAAGTCTAAATTTTCTTGCACCCGCTGGTTGCAGCCGCTATAATGAGTTGCGTACCCGAAATGTAAGCACTGAATATTAAATACAGAGAGGAAAATCTATGAAATTACAACAGCTGCTCAGTTATACCCGAAGAGCCGTAGATGATTATCAGCTGATAGAGGAAAATGA
Organism: Candidatus Egerieimonas intestinavium; assembly: GCA_018711815.1. Taxonomy (GTDB): domain Bacteria; phylum Bacillota; class Clostridia; order Lachnospirales; family Lachnospiraceae; genus Egerieimonas; species Egerieimonas intestinavium. Next base: position 48,363 of record DVHU01000106.1, on the reverse strand, counting down.
TAAGATTGCCGTGGGAATCTCCGGCGGAAAGGATAGCCTTACCATGCTGTACGCCCTGCAGGGCCTTAAGCGCTTTTATCCCAAAAAATTTTCTATTGTGGGAGTAACTGTGGATCTGGGCTTCCCCGGCTTTCAGCTGGAGGGAATCCAGAATCTCTGCCGCCAGCTGGAGGTGCCCTACCATGTGGTGAAAACGGATATCGGCTCCATTATCTTTGATCAGAGGAAGGAGACAAATCCCTGTTCTCTCTGCGCCAAGATGCGAAAAGGGGCCCTCAACCAGGCGGTGAAGGAGCTGGGCTGCAATAAGGTGGCCTACGCCCATCACAAGGACGATGTGGTGGAGACCATGCTGCTGTCCTTGATCTTCGAGGGACGTTTTCACTCTTTCTCTCCTAAGACTTATCTGGACCGTATGGATCTGACAGTTATCCGTCCTCTGCTCTATGTGGATGAATATGATGTGGTGGGCTTTCAGAAAAAGTATCAGCTGCCCGTGAGCAAGAATCCCTGCCCTGCTGATGGTCACACCAAGCGGGAGTATGCTAAGGAGCTGCTGACACAGCTGACAAGGGAAAATCCCGGCGTGAAGGAGCGGATGTTTTCTGCCGTGGTAAACGGCAACATCTCCGGCTGGCCCCCACGGGGCTAGTACCCCCGCTTAGCTAAGCGGGGAGCCTTTGGCAAAAGAAAAAACCAGGGATCCCTCCGCCCTTGAGCAGGTGAGTCCCTGGTTTGATACACATACAATCGCGACATTCAACGATCAGTCAAACTAGTAATAAATATTCTTCTTCTCTTCCACATCTTCCTTGATGGCGATGGCCCGCTTGATCAGCTTCACACATCCGTCAATGCCCAGCACACCGCTGTCCAGGCAGAGGTTATAGCTGAGGGCGTCCCCCCACTTTTTGCTGGTATAATAGTTATAGTAGCTGGCTCGCCGTTTGTCCATCTTGACAATCCGCTCCTTGGCTTTGGCGTCGGTCAGATCATAACGCTTGGCGATCCGTCGAATCCGACTCTGCAGATCCGCATGGATAAAAACGGTCAGCACATTGGGGAAATCTGCCAGTGCGTAATCGGCGCAGCGTCCCACCAGAACACAAGGCCCCTCCTCGGCAATTTTCTTTATGCTGTCATATTGGGCCAGAAATACTTTCTGGTTAATCGGCATATCAGCAAAGGTTGCAGAGCTGTATCCGAAGGAATAGGTATCCATCACCAAAGAGTACAGAAAACTGTTGGTGGGTTTCTCGTCATGGTTCTCAAATAATTCCTGGCATAAGCCGCTGTCCTTGGCGGCCCGGTCCAGAAGCTCTTTATCATAGCACTTAATTCCCAGATCGCTGGCCAAAGTCTCTCCGATCTCGCGGCCGGCGCTGCCGAACTGGCGTCCAATGGTAACTATTGTCTGAATACTCATACGCTTCGCCCCTTTCACCTGAATATTAGCTAATATTATTATAATCCAAATAATCAAAATACACAAGCGAAAAGATATTATTTTTGCAATTTTTGTAACAATTTCCCGAAATACTCGGGTAACGGAGCGGAAACCTCCAGATACTCCCCGGTGGAGGGATGTAAAAATCCCAGAACCATGGCGTGGAGACACTGCCCTTCCAGGGAGAAGGGACACCGGGCAGGGCCGTAGACAGCATCTCCCAGCAGGGGATGGCCGATGCTGGCCATGTGCACCCGAATCTGGTGAGTACGGCCGGTTTCCAGCTGACATTCAATATACGTATAGCCCTTTAGCTGCTCCAATACATGATAGTGGGTCACGGCCTCCTTGCCGTTTTTGTAATTGACCGCCATGCGCTTGCGATCCACCGGGTGTCGGCCGATGGGGGCATTTACCGTCCCGTCCTCCTTTAAAATCCCGTGAACAATGGCCCGGTATTTCCTGGTGATAGAGTGTTCCTTCAGCTGAGCTGCCAGGCTCTGATGGGACTTATCATTTTTGCAGACCACCAGCGCCCCGGTGGTATCCCGGTCTATGCGGTGGACGATTCCTGGGCGAAGAACGCCGTTTATGCCGGAGAGCTGCCCCTGGCAGTGATACAGCACTGCATTGACCAGAGTACCCGATTCATGGCCGGCGCTGGGATGCACCACCATCCCCTTGGGTTTATTCACCAGCAGGACATCCTCATCTTCATAGAGGATGTCCAGGGGAATATCCTCCGGAAAGGCCTCCGGCTCCTGAACGGCGGGCAGGTGAATCCGGAGCCGGTCACCGGACCGTACCTTGTAGTTGGATTTTCCCGGCGCATCATTGACCAAGACCTGCTCTTCTTTTACCAGGCGCTGCAGGTAGGAACGAGTCAGCTCCGGCAGGCAGGCGGCCAGATATTTATCCAGCCGGGGGCCGTCCTCCGAACACACATGTTCCCAGATCTCTCCTTGAGGCGTCATGCTCCCTTCTCCTTTCTCTTTCGGGAGAGGAACTCGAAGTCATCCTCCTTATACTTAAATAAAATCAGTACTATCAGCAGGAAGAAGGAAACGGTCACATAGATATCTGCCACATTGAAAACCGGGAAATCCATAAAAACGGTTTCCAGAAAATCCACCACAAACCCCTGGCGCACCCGGTCAATGAGATTTCCAATCCCTCCCGCCAGAATCCCCAGAGCAATCAGGCGCAGAGGAAGCATCCTCCTGGTCATGGGCAGCAAGACATAGCATACTGCCGGGATCAGAAGAAACAGGGAGGTAATGATGATAAACAGGGTTTGCTGATTCTGGAGAATGCCAAAGGCAGCCCCCCGGTTTTCCAGATAGTGGAGATTCAAAATGCCGGGGATCAGGACCCTATCCGCCTGGCCAGCCAGATGCCGGACTGCCAGAACCTTGGTCCACTGATCCAAGAAGATCAGCGCCGCCGTGGACAGCAGCCCCAGAATCAGGGATAATCCCTTTGCCCTCTTTTCCTTCATACCTCTCTCTCCTTCTGCAGGTAACAAACGGCCTCAGTCATCTCCTGCTCGGTGACGGTTCTGTCGATAACGCTCTCCCCCAGTCCCCGCAGCAGGATAAATTTCAGCTTCCCTTGTTCTACCTTCTTATCAGATCTGGCGGCTGTTAAAATAGCGGAAGCGGGCAGTCCCTCCAGGACCACCGGCAGCCGGAAGGATCCGATGACAGCCTCCAGCTGCCGGAATTCCTCCTGACTCAGCCAGCCGCGTTTCTGGGAAATATACGCTGCGGCAATCATCCCCAGGGCCACGCACTGGCCATGGAGCATGTGAAAATCCATCAGCTTCTCCACCGCATGGCCGATGGTATGGCCGAAATTTAAAATAGCCCGCAAGCCCTGCTCCGTGGGATCCTGCTCCACCACCTGACTCTTGATTTCACAGCTTCTGCGAATCATAGCCGCCAGGATCTTTGTATCCCGAGCCAGAATCTCCTCCCGGTGCTCCTGCAGCCAGTGGTAATAAGATTTATCATAGATCAGACCTGTCTTAATTACCTCAGCCATACCGCAGGCAAATTGTTCCGGGGAGAGGGACTGCAGGGAGGAAAGGCTCATATATACCAGCCGGGGCTGGCAGAAGGCTCCCACCATATTTTTGTACTGGTCAAAGTCTACGCCGGTCTTCCCGCCAATACTGGAGTCCACCTGGGCCAGAAGGGTCGTGGGCACCTGGATAAAATCAATGCCCCGCAGGTAGGTGGCCGCCGCAAAGCCGGTCATGTCCCCCACAACGCCGCCGCCCAAGGCCACCAGCAGATCCTTGCGGTCGAAATGGTTTTCGATCAGATGGCGATAGATATCCTGGATAGTTCCCAGGTGCTTGCTGGCCTCGCCAGCCGGAAAGACGAATACTGTCACCTGGTCAAAAAGGGAATCCAGCTCTTTGCGAAGCTCCTCCCCCAGCAGCGGATAAACACTGCTGTCTGAGACGATGCAAACCTTTTTGGCCGGAAGAGACAATTCTTTTAAGGCCCCGGCAATGCCGGAGAAATCCTTCTGCCAGATCAGCTTGTAATCAAAAGCCCCCTGGCGGTGTACACGCAGATAATCCATCATAATCTTCTCCTAATCTGTTATGCCTACTGATAACGGTACAGACGGATGCTGTAACGTCCTTTTTTCGTCTGGTACATGGTTGTGTCATAGCGAAATTTTCCCATGGTGCGCACAGAGATGATATCTCCATCCTTTAACCGGTATCCGTTGGAGGTGACCAGGGCGCCGTTCACAAACACCTTCCCTCCCTCGATCAATCCCATGAGACTGCTGCGGGAGGAGGAGAAAGCCAGAGAAATCACTGCGTCCAGCCGTACCGAGGCCACCGTCCCGGTGATCTCCTGAAGACGCGGCCCCGGAAATTCCTCCCACTGGCTGAGGATTTCTGTGCTCACGGAGGTATGGCGCACCCGGCAGAGTTCCTGGCTCAAAAAAGGGGCGATCCCCTCTGTGCAGAACATCCAGGCCTCCTGTTCCCTCACGACGATATCACCGATCTTGCTGCGGTCAACCCCCAGATTCAGCACCGCTCCCAGATAATCCCGGTGGGTCAGCGCTTCCGCATATTTGGCGGACAGAGGGCGGATCCGAAGACATTTCATGGGAAATTCCGGCTCATAAGAAAAAGCATCCGGGATAAAGGATGCCATTTGGCGTTCAGCCAGATCATAACCCCCAAAAAGGCGCAGGGCAACGCCCAACTCCTTTTTGGAAAGGCTATGCAACAGATGCAGTTGATGTAAATCCAGAAAATCAGAAAAGGTAACATAATCCCGCTGATAGGCCGTACGAGCCAACTCCAGCAGCCTTTTCTGAATACGCTCGTCCTGTTCCATAAAATCAGAACTCCGTGCGGATGGAGGGAACATCAAAGCCCCCCAGAATCTTCTGGAAATCTCCGGAAAGCTCCACATTGTCCGGAGTCAGAATAAAGATGTAGCCGGAAACCTTCTGCAGGCTTCCGCCAATGGAATAGCAGGCGCCGGAGGAAAAATCAATAATTCGCTGAGCCACCTCCACATCGATTCCCTCCAGGTTCAGAACTACCGTACAGTGATCAATAAGGCTGTCCGCAATCTCCCGGGTGTCGTCCATCTTGGTGGGCTTAATCACGCAGACCTCCATGGGCATAGCGCTGCTGTTCTTCTTGTTTCGGATGGGCGTAATCTTGGAGGATTTGGCCGGCTTCACCTGTTTGATGGAGGAAGCGGATGTGGACTTAATATCCAGCTTCTTAGCCGGCTCCTCATAATCATCGTCGAAGTCGTCGAAATCATCCAGATCATCCTCGGCATAATCCTGCTTCTTAGAGAAAAGCGGTTTTTTCTCCTTGCTTTTCTTGGGCGCAGCCTCCACAGGCTCATCGTCAAAATATTCATCATCCTCATCAAAATCATCGTTGAGGCGAATTGCATTCAGAAACTTATCAAAAACACTCATTTTTATTCTCCTATCTTCGCTGTAGTGGAATAATCGCGCTCTCCAAAAATGCCGGTTCCGACCCGAACCATGGTGGCTCCTTCCTCGACGGCCACCTCATAGTCGTTGGTCATCCCCATGCTGAGAACATCCATATTCACATTATTCATGTTTTTCTCTTTAATGTCAACACTTAATTGCCGCAATTTTTGAAAAACCGGCCGGTTCTCCTCCGGGTCTTCCACAAAGGGGGCAATCGTCATAAGTCCGTGGATATGCACGTGCTCCAGCTTGGAAATCTGCTCCACCGCTTCCATCACCTGATCCATCTTAAAGCCGAACTTGGACTCCTCCTCCGCCACATTAACCTCCAGAAGCACTCGGGCCACAGTGTTTATCTTGGCAGCTTCCGCCTCGATGGTCTCCGCCAGCCGCAGGGAATCCACCGAATGGATAAGAAAAGCCTTGTCCACCACCTGGCGCACCTTATTTCTCTGCAAATGTCCGATCATATGCCAGCGCAGGGTGGGAAAATGCTCATATTTCATACAGAGCTCCTGTACCTTATTCTCGCCGAAGTCAATCTGATTGCAGCCGGCGGCTTCCTCCACCATCTCCAGGGGCTTTGTCTTGCTCACGGCGATCAGCAGAACCTCACTTCTGTCTCGTCCGGAACGCAGGCAGGCCTGCGAGATTTTCTCCTCTACTTCTCTCAAGTTTTCACTAATCATGGCAAGCTCTCCTCCTCTAATACAAAATTGTTTCTTCCTGAACACTGCTTCCATCCAGGACAATATGGTCAAACTGGGCAATACCGTAGGAAGTTCCTGACTCCACAATGCAGAACTCCTCATTCTGATCGATAATGGTGATCTGCCGGAACACGGCGTATCCCTTATTGATGGAGTATACGCCTTCCAAGGTACCTGTCTCCTTCACTTCAAAGCGGGACTGGGAGTCTGGCTTTACCAGAATGTCTCCCTCCCGGAAGTCGGTCATATCCACATAATACATGGCGTTATCCGTATCCGGGTTACCCTCGTCATCCTCTCCCACTACCCGCCGATAAATAGTGGCAGATACGAACTCTGTGGAGACATTGCCGTCCTTATCCGTTACCTCTCTTAAAAATCCTGCATTGTCTCCCTCGTCCACCGTCTCAAAGGAGGCGGGAATAATATAAAATTCCTTCTCCACCACGGAAGATACGGGAATCTTAAGGCCAGTCTCTGTGTTGGTCACCAACTCCACTTCCAGGAAACGGTCGCTGGAATACCGGAACATGCCGCTGGTGAAGGTGATGCGCCCGTAGCGCTGCTCCCCAATGGTGAGAATGGAGAAATTTCCCACCTGGGTTTCCCCGTCCTTCAAAAATTTCACACGCATGGACCTGTTGGAAGCCAGCTGTACCGTCTGCTTGTCCGTCAGGGGTATGTACAGGGACCAAGTCTCACTGTCTACAATCTTGCAGACCGGCTCTCCCGCATCCACCCGACTCTCCCGCTTCAAGTTTGTCACCTGATAGGCCTTTTGGTTGAAGGCCTCCATGGTCAGCGACTCCTCCGTGAGCTCCTCATAGCCGTCTATGGTATAGAGGACTGTGCCATCCACTGGAGCGGTCTGTACAGTCTGATCTCCCAGAGCCGTACCCAGGGTGCCGTTGTCCTCGGCATACTGGAGGATATTTCCCTGCAGCTCATATTTGAAATTGTAAGTATCATAAAAATTGTTGGGCTTAAAATTGTAGGCGAATTTCGCCATGTTTGCCCGCAGCTGAGCCAGATTTTCCTCTGTCAGCTCTACATCACCGCCGCTCTTGCTCTCCTGGTTATCACTTATGGAGCAGATGATGCCGTCCTGGGGTACCTTGGCATTTTCCCGGGCGTACTGATGGACATAACCGGTAGCCGGGGACTCCACCACCTGCTCTGACCGAAGGACCAGCGCATCAAAGGTGGGATTCTGGGCCAGAGGTCCCGACGTAACCTGATAGGAGGTGATGTGATTCGCCGTCAGGTAGAGAACCAGGCTGATAATCATATACATAAAAATGGCGCCGAAAATAATCGTCCCGATATTCCAGGAAAAGAGCCCGGAAAGATTTCGGAGGGAAATGCGGCGCGCTTTTTTCTTTTTCTTTTTTGGCAAAAAAATGCCCCCTTATCAATTACAGATACATAGATTTTACCATTTTTCCGCAAAATGCTCAAGTATAAATTTCTTCAGCCTGGGGATAATAGGAAAAGACTTAAGTATGAAGATAGGAGGAACTGTCATGAAGGTATTGGATTATACAGCGTTGGCTCTGTCCATCATTGGAGCCGTAAACTGGGGCCTGATCGGGCTTTTCCGTTTTGACCTGGTAGCTTTCCTGTTTGGAAATATGTCCATGCTCTCGCGGATTATCTACGTTTTAGTAGGTGTATGCGGACTGTATCTGCTCACCCTGTTCGGGAGAATCAGAAACGACAATGACCGCTAGGGGCGCCCGACGGCGGTTTGGGGCAACAAAGTAACCTTCCAAAAAAATACCGGACTGGGATTCCAATCCGGTATTTTTCCTATGCTACATTTCAGATCATTTGTATTACAAGGAAACAACGATACATTCTTTCATAGATTCAGGAATGTCCTTCTCCTCCAGAGAAATGCTGATGGTAAAGGTAATGTGGAACAGATCGCCGATCTTTTTCAGCTGTTCCAAAGTATCCGTCACATCCTGTCCCTCCAGGCAGGCGATTTTCAGGAAGCTGTCCAGATACATGGCCTCCAGATCGTGATCCTGGGAAATAATGCCGTACACAAAACCAATAAACTCATTGCTGTTGCGCAGAGGATAAGTAGAGACATCAATCAGACGCACCTTGTTGTTCAGCTCATACATATGCTTGGAACTCTTATCCAGATAAACCATGTTGCCGCTGGCGCTCTTGATCTCTGTATTTACTCTTTCTAAAAGCTGCTTAGTTTTTCCCTTTCCCTTATTGCCTACAATTAATTGAACCATAGCAGTTTCCTCCTTAGATCTTGATATGTAATTTTGCTAAAAAAGCTTTGTTTATATTCCTAATTATACGTTTTTTTTCACAAAAAAACAACAATAAAATGAGAAAAAGACTAAAAATTTATCTGGCTTAGCAGTTGATTCATGTGATCGTACAAAGAGGTCTTTCCCTGGGCCCCCAGAACAATGGAGATAAAAGGCTGACCGTAGCTGTTCTGGCTGATGAGAGCCAGGCAGGATCCGGCCTCGTCGGTGGTTCCGGTCTTTCCGCCGATCACAGTAACTCCTTTTGGAGCCTCCTTCTGCCCCACCATATACTGGTCTGTGGAAGAAAGGTACAAGGACTCGCTCTTGCCGTCTTTGTGCGTCACGTGGAGTGTACAGTAGCCTTCCTTGGCCACATCCATGAACACATCGTAGTTCATGGCCTCCCTCAGCATCAGATAAATGTCATACACCGTGGTGTAATGCTCTTCATCCTGGAGTCCGTGGGGATTGGCAAAATGGGTATTGGTGGCCCCCAGGGCCTGGGCCTCCTGATTCATCATTTCCACAAAATTTTCTACGCTTCCGCCCACCGTCTCGGCAATGGCGATGGCTGCGTCATTGCCGGAAAAAATCATCATTCCCCGGAAAAGCTCGTCCATGGTCAGCACGTCCCCTTCCCTGAGACCGCAGACCTGAGAATCCTCACCGAGCTCCACTGCCCGGGCGCTGACCGTCACCTCCTGGCTCATATCCGCGTACTTGGCCGCCAGAATCGCCGTCATCACCTTGGTGATACTGGCCGGATAAGCTTTCTGGTGGAGGTTCTGGGCAAAAAGCACCTGACTGTTGTCCAGGTCAAAGAGCCCTGCCTTTTCGCTGTTGGAAAAGGAAATATCATTGAGGGCCACCGTGTCCCCGGCCACGCAGAGATCCGATGCAAATCCCTCGGCCATCTGCAGCCGGTCACCGTCGGAAACCTGAATGACAGCGTCCTCGTCGTAGGGGGCGGCCAGATCCAGACCGGTCTTCTTCTTAAAGACAATCACAGCCAGAATCACCAAAAGAAGAACGATCACGCCCAGCACCCCAAAAAACAGACGGTTTAGCAGATGATCTCTTCCGCGGTTCTTCTTTTTGTTCACTGCCTTTTGGGCCACAGCCTTTTTGTTCGCAGCCTTTTTCTTCACAGCCTTTTTGGCCGCAGTTTTCTTATTTGTAGACTTCACGCCAATCCATCTCTCCTCTGTCCAGAGATTTAATCAACAGCTCCGCGGTGGCCAGGTTGGTGGCCAAAGGAATACTGTGGGTATCGCAGAGCCGGAAGATAATGTGCGCGTCCGGCTCGTGCTTCTTGGGGGAAAAGGGCTCCCTCAGAAAGATAACCAGATCGATCTCATTCATCTCAATCTGGGCTCCCAGCTGCTGAACGCCTCCCACATGGCCGGCCAGAAATTTATGCACCGGCAGATTCGCCGCCTCCTCCACCAGGCGTCCGGTGGTACCGGTGGCGTACAGATGGTGCTTATTTAAAATATTCCGGTAGGCCACGCAGAAATTCTGCATGAGTTTCTTTTTAGAGTCGTGCGCGATTAATCCGATGTTCATGTCCTTCTCCTCCCAGATAGTTTCTATTTTGCAGTCCTACATTTAATACAAGTCCCATGCCGATATATAAGCTGACAATGGAAGTCAGACCGTAGCTGACAAAGGGCAGCGGCGTTCCTGTGTTGGGGGTAAGTCCCGTGGCCACGCATATATTCAGAAAGCTCTGAAAGGCCACCACCGTGCCCACGCCGCAGCAGATGAGCTTTCCGGACAAATCCTTGGCCCGGCGCGAGGTCCTCAGGCACTCAAAGGAGATCAGGAAAAGCAGCACAATGATGGTGCAGCCTCCCACAAAGCCCAGCTCCTCCCCCGCCACCGCAAAGATAAAGTCCGTCTGAATCTCCGAGACGAAATTTGACTTGCTGACAGAGGATACCTCGCTGTTATCGTAACCCTTGCCCGTCAGCTTTCCCGAGCCTATGGCCATAATGGAATTGTCCTGCTGCATGGTGTCGTCGGAATACTCCTCGTTGTCCGGGTACAGGAAGGCCATAATACGGTTTCTCTGGTAGTCCTTCAGAAGCTTTTGATCCGGCTGCACCACGATCATGAGAAAGATCACCGTCAGGGGCACCGCCACCAGGAGGATTCCTCCAATGATCTTATAGCTTAATCCGGCAAGATACATAAGAACGCAGAACACCAGAGCCAGGGTGATGGTATTTTTCAAATCCGGCTGGGCAAACACCAGGGCCAGGGGCACTGCCAAAAGCCCCACCGCCTTCAGAATTGTCCTGGGTTTATTCAGATCCTCCTCATGATCCATGAGAAACTTGGCGAAAAACAAAATCAGAAGGATCTTGGATAACTCTGTGGGCTGAAAACGCAGGGGCCCCAGCTCCAGCCACCGGGTAGCTCCCTTGGCGTCGTCGCCCGTGAGGAAAACTGCCAGGAGGAGCACCAGATTGGCTCCGTAGAGGATCCAGGAAAAATTTAAGATCCAGCTGAAGTCAATGAGGGATACCACCACCATAACGGCCACTCCCAACAGGACGCCGGCCAACTGCTTGGTCTGCAGGGATTTCATGGCGCTTCCCACCAGGAGCACCCCCAGGGAGCTGACTGCCGCCAGTAAAATGACCAGTCTAAAATTATAGTTTTTCAGTTTATATAGTCGAAACATGTAAACACCTTATCTTTTTGTATTAGCTAAAAGAATGAACTGCGCTTTTCAAGGGCATGCGGGCCGTCAGCATGGGCGGCGACTGGGTGAAACATACGATGACTTCTCTCTCATCGATGGAGAGGTATTTTCCAGCTGTCTGTATCATATCATTCTTCAGCATCTGCATGGTATTGGGGGAACACTCCACATGCTCCGCCAGAAGCAGAAGCTTCAGCCTGTCTTTTGCAACATTTCCTGATTTTCCGCGCTTGGAAAAGAACATACAACAGCCTCCTTTTTCTATTTTCTGAATAAACGCTTCCACATGCCTTTCTTCGGTGTCAGATCCAGCAGGGGTACCTCCTCCCCCAAGATCCGGCGGCAGATGTTCTGGTAGGCCTTTCCGGCCAGAGATTCGGAACCGGCCAAAGGCTCCCCCTGGTTGGTGGAAATCACCACCTGCTCGTCGTCGGGAATGGCTCCCAGCAGATCCACAGCCAGAATGTCCACTACGTCCTCCACGGACATCATATCTCCCCGGCGGATCATGTCCATCCGCAGGCGGTTAATGATTAAATAGATATTGTGAAGCTCAGCAGCTTCCAAAAGTCCGATAATCCGGTCCGCATCCCGGATGGCGGAGACCTCCGGGGTGGTCACTACGATGGCTCTGGAAGCTCCGGCGATGGCATTCTTAAATCCCTGCTCAATGCCGGCGGGGCAGTCGAGAATCACGTAATCGTACTCCTCCTTCAAATCCTCGCAGAGCTTTTTCATCTGCTCCGGGGAGACCGCCGTCTTATCCCTGGTCTGAGCCGAGGGCAGCAGATAGAGATTGGGATTGTGCTTGTCCCGGATCAGGGCCTGCTTCAGACGGCAGTTCCCCTCAATGACGTCCACCAGGTTATAGACAATCCGGTTTTCCAGGCCCAGAACCACATCCAGATTTCTCAGGCCAATATCCGTGTCCACCATAACCACCTTCTTGTCCAGGGCGGCCAGTCCGGTACCGATATTGGCGGCGGTGGTAGTCTTTCCCACACCGCCCTTTCCCGATGTCACTACAATTACTTCACTCATACAAATCCTCCTGATTTTCCGGTTATTTCTGCTTCTCTTTTGTCCGTTAGGGGCTTAACCGTCGGTACGCTGTCCGACCAGTCCCTCCATATCGGCTCTGCCGGTCAGAAGGTCTGCCTCATCCTCCAAATTAAAATAGTAGCTTAACATATCCTTGGCGGCCACTGCTGCATTTCCCGCCGTATAGCTGCAGGGGATGCGGACACAGAAGGCCAGGGTAGGATCATCGTATGGTGCGTAGCCGATGAACAGTCCATGGTCCGGACGGTTGTCGGCCTCCTGAGCAGTACCGGTTTTTCCTGCTACCTCTACCTCAAATCCCCGGAAGGAGGAATTTCTCTGTACTACGGTGCGCATACCGGTATGGATCTCATTCCAAACATAGGAAGGAAGCTCCAGACTGCTCTCCACTTCCGGCGTATAGTCTTGAATCAGCTCCCCGTTGGCGTCAGTCACCTTATCAATCAGGGACAGCTTATAGCTGGTTCCACTGTTGGCCAGGGTGGTGGCGTAGCGGGCGAGCTGGGAAGTTGTATAGTTGTGGGTTCCCTGGCCGATGGCTGAGGGAATGGCCGCATAGTCAGACACCTGCGGCTCTGACTCGGTAATTTCAATACCGGACTTCTTGTCCAGGTCAAAGAGCCGGGCGTAAGAGGCCAGCTTCTGCAAAGCCGCATTGTCATTAAATTCATTTTCGTCGTCCAGTCCCATAGCGTAGACCGTATTGGCCATGAACACGTTACAGGAATTGACGATGCCGCCCACCGCATCCAGAGCGCCGTGACCGCTGGTGTTCCAGCAATGCAGGGCCGGCGTTACTTTGTCAAAGACACCGTTGCAGGAAAAGGTGGTGTTGGTGCTGATGGTTCCCTCCATCAGTCCTGCCGTCACCGTCACCAGCTTGAAGGTAGAACCCGGCGCTGTGGTCTGCTGGGTGGCCTTGTTGTAGAAGGGGGTGGACTGATCGCTTAAAAGCTTCCGGTAATAAGCGGTATCCGTCTGGTTGGCCAGCCGGTTATTGTCGTAGCCCGGATAGCTGACGCAGGCCAGCACCTCCCCGGTCTGGGGATTGGTAAAGACTGCGGAGCCGGAACAGGGATCCAGGGCCAGCATGGCCGGGGTGATTTCCAAAGAAGAAATCTTTCCCACAATCAGCTCATAGGCAGACAGTGTTCCCGCCATCAGCTCCCCGTAAGAAGAATCATCCTTGGAGAGAACCCCCTGCTCGTAAAGAACCTGGGCCAGATCCTCGCCGGTAAGCTCGTCATTTAAAATCATATAGCGGTACAGTATTTTTGAAAATTCCGAATCCGTTCGCAGGCAATCAGCCAGATACTCCGTCAGAATCTCGTAGACCTCCCGGGAATCCAGATAAGTGGACTCCCCGTAATCGCCCTCCCGGTAAATGCTGGAAATGTCAATCCAGTTCTGGCTGGCCGCATAGGTCAGGTATTCCTGAAGGCTGATGGTCTCGTCCTTGGTCCAGGTCTGATAGACGGAATCGCTCTTGTCGATGGCATCCTTGTTCAGAATTCCTTCATTTACCAGAAGTGTGTCCACAATATAGTCGATATAATCCTGCATCTCCGGAGCAAGATCCTTGTAGGCCGCAGGCGCCGTGCCGGTGAGCTCCTGGCCGATGGCACTAAAGACGCTCTCCTGCTTCTGCTGGAAGCGGCTGTAGATGTCCTGCTCGATGGCTGAGCTGTCCGTGTAGGCAAAACGGTTGATATCAATGACGCTGTTATCGATGAGGGCGTTATAGACGTCATAGATGGGTACGGGAATCTGCACCGTATCGGTGATCCCCTCCCAGTTTACCTCTTTAATATTTTGAATCTTATTTACCAGAATACCGGCAATTCGCTGTTCCAGGATTTTGTAGGTGGCAATGGTCATCTCCTTGTCGATATTCAGGTAGACGTCATTTCCCTGAACCGGCTCCTTCCTGGATTCCTCGTCGATGGAGAGCACCTTTCCCATACTGTCCACGTACACAGTCTCAGAGCCGTCGGTGCCCTGGAGGGTGGTCTCCATGTACTGCTCAATTCCCGCCTTACCCACGATGGAATTGGCCGTATAATTGGGATTTTCCGCCTTGAGCTTCTCCAGCTCCTCTGCGGAGATTCTTCCGGTATAACCCAGCACAGAGGCGAAATACACGCTGTCCTCATATACACGGATGGAATCCTCCGCCACGTCCACGCCGGGCAGATCCACCTGGCGCTCCATAATGGCGGCCACGCTGTCCTCGCTGACATCTGTGGCGATGGTCACGGTCATATATTTCTGATAGCTGATGGTAAAGAGCTGATACCGAACGGTGACAATCTTCAGGGCCTCTTCCTTGGTCAGCTCCGTGGGCAGACCATGGCTGGTGAGCTCCTCCTCCGTGTAGGGAGTTTTATTGGCCTTCAGGCCGTAGGAATACTGGTAGCTGTCCCCGATCAGGTCCTCCATCATCTGCTCTGCGGTGGCGTTAGCCTCCCGCTCCTCCAGATCATCAATGTAGGCATGACCGTACACGTCGGCCCGGAAACGATCCAGGGCAACACCGGTGACATCGTAGGCGTAATCTCCATTTTCATCCAGAATCACATGGAAATCCTGGGTTATGGAATCTCCGTTGGCTTCCAGCAGCTTGATAATCTGATAGATCTCTCCGTTCAGGGACAGATCCTGCTCCCGGGAGCTGTCATAGCTGCCGTTATCCTCCAGAGTCACCGAATATGTAAGCTTGTTGGAGGCGAGCACATTGCCGTTGCGGTCATATATATTGCCCCGGGTGCTCTTTAAGGTTCTCTCCTTGGTGGTTTTTAAGGAAAAGTTCTTCTCATACTCCTCCCCGTGGATAATCTGCAGGGAAAATATCCGCTGAATCAGCACAAAAGCCATCAAAAGAAAAAGCACATAGAGAAGAAACGTGCGCTGCAGTCTCAGTTTTTTGATTTTGTTTTTGATGCGTTTCTTTATCTTCTTAACCAAAATGCTCTCTGTCCTTCCAACTCATGGGCCTCCAGCTTTTTATTGATCAAAAACAGAAGCCTGTAACAAATCATAGTAATCAGTACGGTATAAACAATTTCCGGCAGGATGATGTGCTCCAGATAATAAAAGACGTCCAGGCGGCCCCGCATGAGAAACTGTACGAAATAGATAACTGCATTGTAGACCAGGTCGCTGACAGCCACCAGCAGCACCGGCACTTTAATGTCCTCGTCGTAGTAAACGTTGTGGACAAAGCCGTTGAAAAAGCCCAGGTACATATACAGCAGCGCGTGAAATCCCAGATAATCCCCGTAAAACAGATCAATGATCAGGCCGCAGAAAAAGCCCAGAAAAAGCCCTTCCTTCTTTCCCCGCAGAAACCCGAAGGCTACCGTGAGGATCAGAAGCAGATTCGGCGCCACAGAGGCGATGGCCAGGTTTGGGAAAACCGTGGTCTGCAGCAGGAAGGTGACCAGCACCATCGCTGCCAATACCAATTTTCTGCGCATTACTCCTTGACCTCCTTGAGCTGCTTGATCACCAGCACCTCCTGAATATGCTTAAAATCCACCACCGGCACTATGGTTCCGTGCCGGGTCAGGTTATTGCTGTCGTTGCTCACCTCGCTGATGTACCCGATCAGGATACCCTTGAGGAATTTTTCGCTGATATCTGAGGTGACAATCTTGTCTCCGGCCTGAACCCGGCCCTCCTCGTCTGTCAGCTGGATAAAATTGATCTTTCCCTCATCCATCATCCGCAGATCCCCGGTAACCATACAGTGATCCAGGGTGCTGCCCGTCATGGCGCTGACGTTGCTGGTATCGTCGATGATCGAGCGGACCGTGGCCCAATGCTCGCCCACCTCAGTGACGATGCCCACCAGGCCTCCTCCGGAAATGACGTTCATATCCACCTCTATTCCATCGGCTTTTCCCCGGTTGATGGTAAATACGCTGTACCAGTTTCCCGGATCCTTGGCGATAACCTGAGCTGCCACCTTGTCGTACTCCGCATAAGATTGATCCAGATCATACAGCTGCTGAAGCCGCTCCAGCTCGCTGACCTGCTGCAGCAGTATGGTGTTTTGCTCGGTCAGCTCCTCCACCTGGTCCTGAAGCTTGCTGTTCTCGTCGCTCAAGGTCTTGGCGCTGCGCAGCCCGCTGGTCTGATCCAGAAGCCAGTTGCCGGCGCTGCTGATCCCATTCTGAAAAGGCACGATAAATGCTCCGGCCACGCTGCGCAGGGGGGCGAAGGATACCTTAGCTGCCACCGTCAGAAGAATCAGACTGGCACAGATTATCGTCATGATGGTGATCAGATGTTTATCTTTTAAATGAATATTTTTCTTCTTTTTTTTCTTCATCATACTCATAATACTCCCCGCCTCTACTTCTTTTTCTTCCTTGCAGTAAAGGCATATTTCTGCAGCGCCTCGTGGGTGATCAGTTCCTTCAGGCCGCAAATGGTACAGGAATCGTAATAGTTGGACAGCTGAATCCGGCACTCGGTGCGCTGGGCAAAGGTATTATCTATGCCGGGGATTCTGGTACTCCCGCCCACCAGATAGATACCTTCGTTCTCGATATTCTGGCGAATCTGGGGAGGAATTCTGTTCAGGAAGGTGCAGACCTCCTCGGTGACGATCCGCAGGGGCTCCTCCAGCGCCTCGCTGACGGTGTGGGAGGTGACGGTGTCCTTCCGGGGCAGCCCGCTGATGGAGTCAATACCCATGATCCGGCGGGCCTCCCGGATACGGTTGTCCGTGGAGGCCAGAGCCATCTTGAGCCGGCCGGCGGTTCTGCTGCCGATAAAGAGAGAATTTTTCTTTCTCACCTGCTCGCAGATGGCCTGATCCAGCTGGGTTCCGCCCACCGGAATATTTTTGCTGATCACCACCCGGGCGTCGGCCAGCACGGAAATCTCCGTGGTCTCCGCCCCCAGGTTCACAATCATGGACCCCCGGGTGCGGCTTAGGGGGATGCCCAGGGCCAGGGCGTCGGCAATGGGCTTTTCTACCAGAAAGACCTTGCTCTTCCGAAGCTCCCCGGCGCTGGCTATGGCATAGTAGGCACGAGTCTCAATTTCCGTCATATCCGTGGGTACGGCAAAATACAGCACCGGATTTCGGCCCAGGTGCCGTTCTGTTCTGTGCAGCAGGGTCTGCAGGACAAATTCCGCATTTCCAATATCTGCGATCATGCCAAAAGCCATGGGGGAGCCAACTGTGACATTTCCCGGCGCTTTCTCATACATCTCATAGGCCTCATTTCCCACAGCCAGCACATCCTCATGGTTTCGGACGGCAATCATATTCTTTTCTTTTGTAATGGTGTTCCGCTTTTTGGAATAGATTTTAACGGTACTGGTACCTAAGTCCACTCCATAAATATTGCGCAACTGCATAAAGCAACCCCTTTTCATCTCTCCGCCAATACTCCCTGTTGGCGCAGGCTCACATATTGATGATCCCCTATCACAATATGATCCAGAAGCGTGATCCCCAGCAGCTCCCCGGCCGCCTGAATCCGCTTGGTCAGCAAAACATCCTCCCGGCTGGGCGTAGCGTCCCCGCTGGGGTGATTGTGAACCAGGATCAAACACACCGCATGGAACTGCAGCGCGGCCAAAAACAACTCTCTGGGCGACACCACAGAGGAATTGACGGTTCCCTTGGAGAGGATCTTCTCCCCGAGGAGCTGATTTCTGGTATTTAGAAACATACAGACCATCTGCTCCTGCTCCTCATGCCGGAGCTTTTCCATATAATACTCCGCGATGGACTGCGGCTCCGTGAAGGCAAGTTTCTTTCTGGCGGAGGTCTGAGCGATTCTGATGGAGAGCTCACCCAGGCATTTCAGCTGGATGGCCTTCACCTTCCCCACCCCTTTTAACTGCGTCAGTTCCTGCAGAGAAAGATGATGCAGCCCCAAAAGTCCCGATTCATCTTTTGAAAGCTGCAAAATCTGCTCCGCCAGTTTTACAGAGGAGATTCCCTGAGCCCCCGTGCGGATAATCACGGCCAGAAGCTCAGCGTCCGTCAAAGCTGCCGGGCCTTTAGCCAGGCATTTTTCGTACGGCCGGTCTGTATTCCAGTCTTGGTTTTTCATTTGTATGGTCGTATCTGATTTCCTCCTGTTCTGCTCTCTTCAGAGGAGGCCCTTAAAGATACGGACTATATTTTAGCACAAAAGGGCGGCAAAGTATACTCATTTCCCAAAATTCATATATTTTTTACGAATTGCCTCGGCCACCCGCAGACCGTCCACAGCGGCGGAAGTGATTCCCCCCGCGTACCCGGCTCCCTCCCCGCAGGGATATAGATTTTTGATGCTGGAAACCAGCTCCTCGTCCCGCGGGATACGCACCGGGGAGGAGGTTCTGCTCTCCACCGCCGAGAGCACGCAGTCCGGACGGTCAAAGCCCGGAAGTTTCCGGCCGAAGGCCTTAATCCCCTCTTCCAGAGAACTGCTCAAGAAATCCGGCAGTATCTCCCGGAGGTTGGTCAGGGCCGCACTGCCTTTAATGCAGGGGAGCACTTCCCCCAAAGCCCTGCTGGGCTTATTCCCGCAGAAATCTCCGAAGAGCTGCATCGGCACCGCCCCCTGAGCCAGGTTGTAGGCCGCCCTCTCCAGGTTCCTTTGAAAGGCGATTCCTCTCAGGGGCTCCGGTATCCGGGCGTCTGATCCGCAGAACTCTGTATAATCCCGGGGATTCACCGTGACGATCAGAGCGCTGTTGGCATTTCTCCCGTCCCGGGCCTGATAACTCATGCCGTTCACCGCCAGGTGTCCTGGCTCGGAGGAGGCGTTCACCACCCAGCCGCCGGGGCACATACAGAAGGAATAAACGCCCCGGCCGTTTGCCAGCTGATGGGTAACTTTGTAGGGGGCCGCCCCCAGTATCCCCGGATCCCGGCGGCCGTACTGATCCAGATTGATCATCTCCTGGGGATGCTCCACCCGGACTCCCACGGCGAAGGCCTTGGATTCCATAGAAAGTCCCCGGCTGTACAGCAGCTCCACCGTGTCCCGGGCGCTGTGGCCGATGGCCAGCACCAGCACCGGGGCGGGCATCCACTCCCCTCCGTTTACCTGGATCTCCTGCATCCGTCCGTCTCTCTGGCGCAGGTCGGTCATCTGTGAGCGGAAATGAACCTCCCCGCCCATCTCTTCGATCTGACGGCGCAGGTTCTGCACCAGATCCACCAGCACATCCGTTCCCAGATGGGGCTTTTGGTCGTAGAGAATCTCCTGCGGGGCTCCGGCATGCACAAACAGGGAGAGCACCTGCCGCACCCTTCCTTTGGGATCTTTTACCGAGGTGTTCAGCTTCCCATCGGAGAAGGTTCCGGCTCCGCCCTCGCCAAACTGCACGTTGGACTGAGGATCAAGATTTCCGGTGCTCCAGAATTCATCCACCCTCCGGCGGCGCACCGCCGCCTCGTCCCCCCGCTCCAGCAGGATGGGCCGGTAGCCGTATTTAGCCAGCATCCAAGCACAGCACAGGCCCGCCGGCCCGCTGCCTATGATCACCGGACGCCCCGGCAGAGGCTCCCGCCCCATCTCCGGAAATTCATAACCCTCCGCCCTGGTATACATAATATTTTTATGGTTAACTTTTTTGGCGAATTTCTTTTCCTGCTTAAGCTCCACATCCAGAGTGTAGACGTAATAAAACTCCGGCTTCTTCCGGGCATCCAGGGAGCGGCGGCGTATCTCTATCCGGCGAACATCCGACTCCCGGGCCTTCAGCAGATGGCAGACTTTATTTTTTATGGCCGCCTCCCCTGCCTCCACGGGAAGCTTTACCTGCTGCATGCGAATCATGACCTTGGCTCCTTTTTATCCTTATCTTTTTTCTCCCGGACGCTGCTTTTGCCGGCCAGAGCCCCGCTGGACCAGGCCCACTGGAGATTGTAGCCTCCGCAGGCCCCGTCCACATCGATAACCTCCCCGGCGAAATAAAGCCCCGGCACCAGCCGGGATTCCAGGGTGAAGGGATTGATTTCCCGGGGATCCACCCCGCCGCTGACCACCTGGGCCTGGGATAAGGAGGAGGCCCCCAGCACCGGCAGCTCCCAGCTCTTTAGCCGGGATACGGCGCCTTCCATATCCGGTTTCCCCTTAAGAAGCGCCCGGATCAGCTTCTCAGGAAAAATTCCCAGAAGCAGCTGCTCCAGGTTTTTGTAAGGGCAGGCCTCCTGCCTGGATTTCAGGAAGGAAAGCAGTTCTTTCTTCCCCATATCCGGGAAAAAGTCCACCCGCAGGGAGACATCCTTCCCTTCCCGCACCAGCCGCAGGGCCCGGCCGCTCAGCTGAAATACGGGAATCCCGGAAATGCCGTACTCCGTCAGCTGCAGCTCGCCGCTCTCCTGCTCCAGGGTTTCCCCCTTTACGGTCAGGCTCACGCTCCCTTCGGCCCGGACGCCGGCCCAGCTGGAGAAATATTTTCCCCGGCAGCGCAGGCCCACCAGGGCGGGAAGCGGCTCCACAATATGGTGGCCCAGAGCCCGGGCCAAATCAAAACCTGAAGAGCTGCTGCCGGCCACAGAGGAGGCCGGACCTCCCAGGCAGCAGATGACCGCATCTGCCAAATAGCTCCATCCGGAAGTTTTCACCTGGAAACCGCCATCCACAGGGAGGATCTCCTGCACCTCCTCCTTTAGCTTAAGCTTTATCTTCTGGTGCAAAGCCTCCAGCCGCAGGGCCTCCAGGACGCTGATGGCCTGTTCGCTGTGGGGGTAGAGACCACCCTTTTTATTCTTGGTGTAAACCCCTAATTCCGTAAAAAATGAAAGGGTCTGTGCCAAGGGAAACTGGCTCACCGCCGCCCAGGGAAATTCCGGCTGGCTGCTGTGGTAAAAGCGGGGATGCTGCAGGGTGTTTGTCAGATTGCATTTGCCGTTTCCTGTGGCCAGGAGCTTTCTCCCCGGCTTCTCATTGTGTTCCAAAACCGTCACCGCAGCTCCCTGCCGGGCTGCCTGGATGGCGGCCATCAAGCCGGCGGCGCCGCCGCCGAGAACGATAATCTGCTTCATAGGCCTATATCCTTACTGTACCTTCTGCTCAGTCTAAAGTTACCAGTCCCGCCTCCAGAAGCTTCTGCAGGCTCATGAGAATGCCGAAGCGTCCGTGCTCCCAGGTGAGTCCTCCCTGAAAGTAAACGGTGTAGGGGGGCTTAATGGGACCGTCGGCGGACAGCTCGATGGAGGAACCCTGGACAAAGGCTCCTGCAGCCATGATCACGTCGCTGTCGTAGCCGGGCATGGCCCAGGGCTCCGGGGTCACATGGCTGTCCACCGGGGCGGCCGCCTGAATCCCCTGACAGAAGGCGATCACATGCTCCGGCCGCCCGAAGGTTACCGCCTGGATGATATCGTGGCGGGACTGGCTGCCGTCAGGGCTTACGGAGAATCCCAGGCCCTCGTAGATATTGGCGGCGTAGATGGCGGATTTCAGCGCGTTGGCCGTCACCACCGGCGCCATGAAAAAGCCCTGGTAGAAGGAGCGGTTTACCCCCAGGGTGGCTCCCACTTCCCCGCCCAGTCCCGGGCAGGTCATCCGGTAGGCCGCCTGGTCCACATACTCCTTCTTCCCGGCAATGTAGCCGCCGATGGGGGCCAGACCGCCCCCGGGATTTTTGATCAGGGAGCCCACAATCAGGTCGGCTCCCACGTCCGAGGGCTCCAGCTCCTCCACAAATTCCCCGTAGCAGTTGTCTACCATACAGATCACGTCCGGCTTCACGGATTTGATAAAGGCGATAAGCTCCCCAATCTGTGCCACAGAGAAGGTGGGACGGGTGAGATAGCCCTTGGATCGCTGGATCTCCACCAGCCGGGTTTTCGGTCCTATGGCCGCCCGGATGGCCGGATAGTCAAAGCCGCCCTCCGGCAGCAGCTCCACCTGGCGGTAGGTGATCCCGTACTCGGCCAGGGAACCCTTGGAGGGCCGGATTCCGATCACCTCCTCCAGGGTGTCGTAGGGTTTTCCCACCGGGGAGAGAATCTCATCCCCGGGCCGAAGATTTCCCGCCATGGCGATGGCCAAAGCGTGGGTTCCGCAGGCAATCAGAGGACGCACCAGGCAGGCCTCCGTGTGGAAGGTCGCGGCGTATACCCGCTCCAGGTTCTCCCGCCCCGGGTCGTCGTAGCCGTACCCGGTGCTGCTGCCCAGGCACTCGTCGCTGACCCGGCAGCTCTGCATGGCCCCGATCACCTTCAGCTGGTTATACTCCGCGATCTCGTCAATCTCCCGGAAGCGTTCCTTAAGCCGCTCCTCCACCTGCTGGCCTAAAGCCAGCACCGGGGCGGAAATCCCCAGCTGGGCGTACATCTGTCTCTTTGTATCCTGATTCATCCTTCCATCTCCTGCTTCTCTCTCCAAATTTTTATCATATGGCTCAACATGGCCTCCTGATCATAGCGAAAATCTGCCTTGTTGATCCAGATCACCTCCTGCTCCCGCTTAAACCAGGTGATCTGCCTCTTGGCAAAATGGCGGGTATCCCGCTTTAATATGTAAATGGCCTCCTCCAGGGTTGTGCGCCCCTCCAGGTAATCCAGCATTTCCTTGTAGCCCAGCCCCTGCATGGATACCATATCCCGGGTACAGCCTCTCTCCTTGAGGCCGCGCACCTCCTCCAGGAGTCCCTCCTCCAGCATCTGATCTACCCGCAGGTCAATCTGCCGGTAGAGCTTTTCCCGGTCATCGTTCAGCACAAAATAGGCGAAGCAGTAGGGACTTTGCTTTTCCCGCTCCTGCCGGTTGTGCTCGGAAATCCTCTGGCCGGTCAGATGGTAGAATTCCAGGGCCCGGATCACCCGCTTGACGTTATTGCTGTGGATCTCGGCCGCCGCCTGCTGATCCACCAGGGCCAGCCGCCTATGCAGCTCCTGGGGCCCCTGTTCCCTGGCCAACTGTTCCAGGGACCGGCGGTAACTGTCATCGCCGGAATTTTCTGTGAAATCAATATCCTTTAAGATAGCCTGGATATAAAAACCCGTTCCGCCCACCAGAATGGGAATATGGTCCCGGCGGTAGATCTCCTCCATGGCGGCTTTGGCCAGCTCCTGGAAGCGCACCACGTGGAAAGGCTCCTCAGGCTCCAGCACATCCAGCAGGTGGTGGGGGACTCCCTCCATCTCCTCCGGCCGGATCTTGGCGGAGCCGATGTCCATATGGCGGTACACCTGCATGGAGTCCGCGGAAATAATCTCTCCCCCCACAGCCTTGGCCAGGGCGATGGAGAGTTTCGTCTTTCCCACTGCCGTGGGGCCTGTCAGTATCAGCAAAGGTTTTTTCAAGACGTTCACCTACACAATCCGTTTAAATTTCTTTTCCAGCTCGTACTTGCTCATGGAGATGATGGTTGGCCTGCCGTGGGGGCAGTTGTAGGGATTCTCCAGCTCCAAGAGCTCATCGATAAGCATCCTGGCCTCCGCCGGGGACAGGCGGTTGTTGCCTTTCACCGCGGCCTTGCAGGACATGGAGGCCACCTTCTCCGTCAAAAGCTCCAGGGGCTGGGTTCCCTGATTCAGCTCCAGGCTTCCCAGAAGCTCCAGAAACAGCGATTCCTCCGCGATGCCGTAGAGATTGTGGGGCACCGCCCGTATACTGTACTCCCGGCCGCCGAAAGCCTCAATCTCAAAGCCAAAGGAGGCGAAAACCTCCAGGTAAGACTTTAAGAGCTCTTCCTCCTGAAGAGTCAGGGAGACGATCAGCGGCGGCGACAGCAGCTGAGAAGTGATCTTCTTCTCCTTAAGCTCCCGCATCATCCGCTCGTAGATGACCTTCTCATGGGCCGCGTGCTGGTCGATGATGTACAGCTTATCCTCAAACTGCACCAGCCAGTAGGTGTCAAAGACCTGGCCGATGATCTGATGACGGGAAACCGACTTCTGGTCCAGAAGCTTCTCCCCAAAGAGCGTCAGCTGCTCCGGCTTCTGCACCTCCTGAGGGGCTATTCCCTGCTCCTTAGGGGCTATCCCTTGCTCCCGGGGAGCGTCCGGCTGCCCGGGCCGCTCAGGCGCTGTCCCCTTAGCCGTCTCCGAGTTCTGGGGCTCCTGCGTCTTGGCCGCCTCCCCTCCCCGGGGATACAGGGGGCCGTCGGTGGTGTGGGACAGCGTATAGACGCCCCGCTCCCGCAGAATCCGCTGGCGCTCAAAGGGCTCCGGGGCCTTCTTCCAGGCCTTGGCCTGTTCCCGGGCCTCCTGGCGGCTCTCCCGGGCCACCTGCTTCTCATCCAGCACCATCTCCGGGATCAGCTCCCTCTGCTGCAGGGTGCCCAGCACCGCCCGGTAGACGCTGCGGTAGATCTGCTCCTGATTGTCAAAGCGCACCTCCATCTTAGTGGGGTGAACATTCACGTCCAGGTGCTCCCCGTTGACGGAGATATACAGGGAGGTGAAGGGGTACTTGTGCTGCATGAGAAAAGCCTTGTAGCCGTCCTCGATGGCCCGCATCAAAATCCTGCTTTTAATGTATCGTCCGTTGACGTAGTAATTTTCAAAGTTCCTGTTCCCCCGGGACACCGTGGGTTTAGCTAGAAAACCGCTGATTTCCAGGTATTCGTCCTTATACTCCACCGGCAGCAGCTCCCGGGCAATCTCCCGGCCGTAGATCTGGTAGATTACTTCCTTTCGGTTGCCGTTTCCGGAGGTGTGCAGCTTCGTCTGCTTATTCTGGATATATTTAAAAGAAATCTCCGGGTGAGAAAGGGCCAGCTGCTCCAGGGAGCCGCTGATATAGCCCGCTTCTGTCACCGGGGACTTTAAAAACTTGGCCCGGGCCGGGGTATTGTAAAAAATATTGCGGATCAAAAAGGTAGTGCCCTCGGGAGCCCCCACCTCCTCCAGGGATTTCTCCCGGCCGCCCTCGATCAGGTAGCGCACCCCGGTGAGATCCCCGGCAGTCTTGGTGATCAGTTCCACCTGGGAAACCGCCGCGATGCTGGAGAGGGCCTCCCCCCGGAAGCCCAGGGAGGAAATCTGCTCCAAATCCTTGAGCTCTCTGATCTTGCTGGTGGCGTGGCGCAGAAAGGCCATGGGCACCTGCTCCCGGGGAATCCCCATACCGTTGTCCGTGATGCGGATAAAGGAAATTCCGCCGTTCTCAATCTCCACGGTCACCGCCGAGGCTCCGGCGTCGATGGAATTTTCCACCAGCTCCTTCACCACCGAAGCCGGGCGCTCCACCACCTCGCCGGCGGCGATCTTATCTATGGTCTGCTGATCCAGTACTTCAATTTTTCTCATGATTACCACCGATTCTTCAGCTTGTTCTGCAGCCGGTAAATGGTGTTCAGCGCATCCACCGGCGTTAAGTTACCCACGTCAATTTCCTTCAGCTCCCGCAGAATATCGTCATCCTGCACAGTGTCAAAGAGAGACATCTGCTCCAGATCCACCTGGTCGTAGTGCACGGGCTTGGCCTTCTTTTTTATGCCGCTGCCCGCCAGCTCCTCGATGGCGGCAGTGATGTCCGCGTCCGAGAGCTGCTCCACCAGCTCCTTGGCCCGGGAAATCACCGATTCCGGCACCCCGGCCAGCTTTGCCACCTGGATGCCGTAGCTCTTGTCCGCTCCGCCTTTAACGATCTTTCGCAGAAATACAATGTCGTCGCCCTTTTCCTTCACGGCGATACAGTAATTGTTCACCCCGGGGATTTTCCCCTCCAGCTCCGTCAGCTCGTGGTAATGGGTGGCGAAGAGGGTCTTGGCCCCCAGAAGCTTAGTGTTGCTGATGTGCTCGATCACCGCCCAGGCGATGGAGAGCCCGTCGAAGGTGCTGGTGCCCCGGCCGATCTCATCCAAGATCAGCAGGCTTTTGTTGGTGGCGTTCCGCAGAATGTTAGCCACCTCCGTCATCTCCACCATGAAGGTGGACTGGCCGCTGGCCAGATCGTCGGAGGCCCCCACCCGGGTGAAAATCCGGTCCACAATGCCGATCTTGGCCTTCTCCGCCGGCACGAAGGAACCGATCTGGGCCAGCAGCACGATCAGGGCCGTCTGGCGCATGTAGGTGGATTTCCCCGCCATATTTGGGCCGGTGATCACCGACACCCGGCTCTTTCCGTTGTCCAGGTAGGTGTCGTTGGCGATAAACATTTCGTTGGGAATCATCTTCTCCACCACCGGGTGACGGCCGTT
Source organism: Candidatus Egerieimonas intestinavium (assembly GCA_018711815.1). Lineage (GTDB taxonomy): Bacteria > Bacillota > Clostridia > Lachnospirales > Lachnospiraceae > Egerieimonas > Egerieimonas intestinavium. The sequence continues at coordinate 22,041 of DVHU01000106.1, read as the reverse complement.
TTTGATGTCAATGATGCCCTTATCATTGACTGCCGGACGAACGTAATTATTCTGCTGGGCTACCACGGAGAGGGAGGCAAAGACATCCAGGGCCGCCACGGCCTTGGCGCTTTTCTGGATCCGCTTCACCTGACTTCCCACCTGGTCCCGCACCTGGGCAAACAGGGTATACTCCAGGGCAAAAAGCTTATCCTCCGCCCCCAGAATCATATCCTCCAGCTCCTTTAGACGGGGGGTGATGTACCGCTCCGCGTTGGCCAGGGTCTGCTTGCGGGTATAGTAGTCCGGCACCAGGTTTTTAAAGGAATTGGTCACCTCCAGATAGTAGCCGAACACCTTATTGTACTTGACCTTCAGATTGCGGATCCCGGTCTTCTCCCGCTCCTCCGCCTCCAGCTGGGCCAGCCAGGTCTTGCCCTCGGTCTTGGCCCGCCGGTAATTGTCCACATCCTGGTTATAGCCGTCCCGGATGATGCCCCCTTCCTTCATGGCCAGGGGCGGATCCTCCTGGATGGCCGATGAGATCAGCTCCTGCAGATCCTCCAGGCCGTCCAGCTCCTCCCTCACCTGGCACAGCAGGGGGCTGGTAAATTCTCCCAGCAGGTTCTTGATATGGGGCAGCATGGAGATGGAGGTGCAAAAGGCGATCAGATCCCGGGGATTGGCGGACTGATAGCTGATGCGGCTTACCAGGCGCTCCAGATCGTAGATGGGCTGCAGGTATTCCCGCAGCTCCTCCCGGAGCATGGCCTGCAGGTTCAGCTCCGTGATGGCGTCCAGCCGGCTGTTGATCTCCTCCACATCGATCAGGGGCTGCTCCAGGTATGCGCGCAGGGTTCTGGCCCCCATGGCCGTCTTGGTCTTATCCAGCACCCAGAGCAGGGAACCCCGCTTCTGCTTCTCCCGCAGAGTTTCCACCAGCTCCAGATTTCTCCGGCTGGAGCTGTCGATGAGCATATACCGCTCCGCCGTGTAGGGGTGGATGGCGGTCATATGGGTCAGAGAATTTTTCTGGGTCTCCAGCAGGTACTGAAACAGGGCCCCCGCGGCGATGGCCCCGGTGTCAAAATCCGCCAGCCCCAGGCCTGAGAGGTCAGACACCTGGAAGTGGTCCTGCAGAGTTCTGCGGCATAAGTCATCGTCAAAATACCAGGTATCCAGGGCATTGATGCAGATACCCAGCCGATTTCTCAAGTCCTCCAGATCCAGGCCGCTGACCAGCAGGGACTGGTTGCAGATGATCTCCGCGGGGGAGTACTTGTTGATCTCATCCAGGAGCTTTCGCTCCCGGTCCACCTCCGTCACAAAACAGTCCCCGGTGGTGATGTCCGCCGCGGAGATCCCGTAGCGGTCCGCCAGGCAGACGATGGACAAAATATAATTGTTCTTGGTCTCATCCAGATTCTGGGCATTTAAGTTGGTGCCCGGGGTCACCACCCGGACCACCTCCCGCTTTACCATGCCCTTGGCAGTTTTGGGATCCTCCACCTGCTCGCAGATGGCCACCTTGTAGCCCTTCTCAATCAGGCGGCTGATATAGTTCTCCGCCGCGTGGTAAGGGACGCCGCACATGGGGGCCCGCTCCGGCAGGCCGCACTCCTTGCCGGTGAGGGTCAGCTCCAGCTCCTTAGAAACTGTCTTGGCGTCCTCAAAAAACATTTCATAAAAATCACCCAGGCGGTAAAAGAGGATACAATCCTTATATTCCTCCTTGGTCGCCACGTAGTGCTGCATCATTGGTGATAAGCCTGTCAATTCTCTTCCTGCCTTTCTATGGTGCCCATGTAGTAGAAGCCCCTGCAGGTGTCCAGGGACACAGAAACCAGCTGGCCGATCAGCTCCCGGCCTCCGGGGAAATGCACCAGCATATTGTTGGTCATCCGGCCGGTCACAAGTCCCGCCTCATGATCGTTTTCCTCCTCCACCAGCACCTGCTGAACGGTGCCGGTGAGGCGCCCCGCCTCCTGCCGGGCAATCTCCTGGATCTCCTCCAGCAGACGGTCAAAGCGATCCTTCACCACCGCCTCCGGCACCTGATTTTCCATGGCTGCCGCCGGTGTTCCGGTGCGCTTGGAGTAGATAAAGGTAAATGCGCTGTCGTAGCGGACGCGCCTCACCACATCCAGGGTCTCCTGGAAATCCTCCTCGGTCTCCCCGGGAAAGCCCACGATAATATCTGTGGTCAGGGAAATATCCGGCACTGCCCGGCGGATCTTCTCCACCAGAGCCAGATACTGCTCCTTGGTATAGCGCCGGTTCATCTCCTTTAAGATCCGACTGCTGCCGGACTGCAGGGGCAGATGCAGATGGTTGCAGACCTTGGGACAGCTGCCCATCACTGCGATCAGCTCGTCGGAGAGATCCTTGGGGTGGGAAGTCATAAAGCGGATCCGCTCAAGGCCCGGTATCTGGGCCACCTGGTTCAACAGCTGGGCGAAGGTGACGGGAGTGTCCAGGTTTTTCCCGTAGGAGTTGACATTCTGCCCCAGGAGCATCACCTCTTTTACCCCGTCCGCCACCAGGCCCCGAATCTCCTCCAGAATCTCCTGGGGACGGCGGCTCCTCTCCCGGCCCCGCACATAGGGGACGATGCAGTAACTGCAGAAGTTGTTGCAGCCGAACATAATATTGACCCCGGATTTAAAAGAATATTTCCGGTCCACCGGGAGATCCTCCACAATCAGCTGAGGCTTCTCCCAGACGTCTATGTAGGTACGGTGCTTTCCTCCCTGGCGCCGACGCTCCAGCACGGAAAATAAAAGCTGCGGAAATTTATAAATATTATGGGTGCCGAAAATCAGATCAATGAACGGATATTTCCGGGAGAGGGTCTCCACCTCCTCGGCCTCCTGCATCATACAGCCGCAGAGGCCGATCACCATCCGGGGATTTCTCTCCTTCTGCTTCTTCAGCACGCCCAGCCGGCCGTACACCTTCAGGTTGGCGTTCTCCCGAACCGTGCAGGTGTTGTAGAGCACCAGATCCGCCTGCCCCTCCTGGGCAGCCTTCACAAAGCCCATGTGCTCCAGCATGCCCTCCAGCTTCTCCGAGTCCCGGGCATTCATCTGGCAGCCGATGGTGGTCACAAAAAAGGAGGGGGCGCCAATCTCCTCTGTGAGGCAGCCCCTCACCTGATCCATATAGAATTCCTGCACAGCCCGCTCCTGGGCGGCCGCGCCGGCGTCCCCTGCGGGGTATCCTCTGTTTTCCATATTTTTCCCTCTTTCTTCATCTTTGGCAATCATAACATTATAGCAATTTGCCGACCCACTTTCAAGTTTTTCTTTCTGTCTGATTTCTTCTCCCCATCCCTTCAGCAGAGCTGCAGAAGCCCCAGGGGAACCTGCTTCACCTCCTGGTAGGACTGCTTCAGAAGCGCGTCGCTCAAAGGGAAAGGAGCTTCGTCGTCCACGGTCTCCACCGTCAGGGCCGGCTGGCCGGTGAGCTCTGAATAAAACTGCACGGAGTTTCCTCCGGACAGCTTTGTCTGGGTCTCCTCCTCCCGACTGCCCAGGGCGTAGCTGGAGAGCCCCTGGATATACCGGGCCAGCCGCTGGCTCCTCATATTGTAAGGGTAGGTCATGGCCCGGCGGTAATAATAGATCACCTTGCCCCGGGAGTGGAAATCCAGATAGCCCACGGAGTCCTGATCCTGGAAAACGCGCATCAGGGTCTTAGTCTCATTTTCACTGGCGGGACAGTCCAGGAGCGTCTGCTGTACATAGGATTTACAGGGAAAATTCCGGTTGATGTCAACTCCCCGGGCGTTGGCCTTCCACTCCCGGGCCGGGATGCGCTTCATTTTGCAGAGCTGGCGCAAGATAGGGTTATGTATGGCGGAAAAGCCTTTTCGGGCGATCTCGTAGCCGTCGGGGTTTAGCAGGGGCAGCAGGCAGATGGAATACTGCTTCAGCAGGCTGTAGACGTCACAGTCCCCCAGAAATTCCTGCTTCTGGCAAGCCTCACAGTAATCCTGAGCCATCCGCAGCAGCAGGGTAGCGTTCACCGTTTCCCTGCCGTGAATACCGCCGGTGACAATCAGCGTCCGAAGGCCCATGCCCAGCCGCAGCATATAAATCCGGCGCTGGTCATGGCTGACGCCCACTACGCTGCAGGCGGCAATCCCCGGATAGCGCAGGGGAAGCTCCTTCATGGCCGCCTCCAGCTGTGGGTAATCGTACTGGTTCTCCAATGCAATCATGTGCGTTCCCTCCAAAAAATGCTTTTGTACATACTATATGCCGGAGAAAGACTGCCTAGAACCAGAGAATAAAATTTTCCTGCTGTTTGCAAAGAGCCGCAGAGCTTTCCGCGGCTCTCCCGAAAGAAGGGACAGCCGCAATCAGCATAATGCTTACTTGCATCGTCCCCTCTCCTTTTCTTACGGGCGTACCTGGCCGTTTCCGTAAATAATGTATTTCGTTGTGGTCAGCGCCAGCAGGCCCATGGGTCCTCTGGCGTGCAGCTTCTGGGTGCTGATGCCGATCTCAGCCCCATAGCCGAACTCAAAGCCGTCGGTGAAGCGGGTGGAGGCGTTCACATAAACCGCCGCCGCGTCCACCTCCTCCAGAAAGCGCTGGGCGTTGGTATAATTCTCCGTGATGATGGCCTCGGAGTGCTTGGTATTATACTTATTGATGTGGGCGATGGCCTCGTCAATACCGGAGACCGTCTTGATGGAGAGAATATAATCCAGATACTCTCGGCCCCAATCCTCCTCAGTGGCGGGAACGCAGCCGGGCACCAGGGCGCAGACCGCCTCATCCCCCCGCAGCTCCACCTGCTTTTCTGCAAGTCTTTCGGCCAGCCTGGGCAGAAGCGCTTCCTTCACCCGGCTGTGTACCAGCAGGGACTCGCAGGCGTTGCAGACGCCCACCCGCTGGGTCTTGGCGTTAAAAATGATATTCACCGCCATATCCAGATCCGCGGACTCATCCACAAATATATGGCAGTTGCCCGTGCCGGTCTCAATGACCGGGATGGTGCTGTTTTCCTTAGTGGCCCGGATAAGGCCGGCGCTTCCCCGGGGAATCAGTACGTCCACGTACTGGCTCAGCTTCATAAAGGCCGTGGTGGTCTCCCGGGAGGTGTCCGTGATCAGCTGGATGGCGTCCGGGGTGACTCCCTCCCGCTCCAGGGTAGCCCGGATACAGCTCACGATGGCCATGTTAGAGGCCAGGGCGTCGCTGCCCCCCTTCAGGATCACTGCGTTGCCGGTCTTAAAGCAGAGGCCGAAGGCGTCGGCGGTGACGTTGGGCCGGGCCTCGTAGATGATGCCCACTACCCCCAGAGGAACCCTTTTCTGCCCGATCAGAAGTCCGTTGGGGCGCTTTTTCATCTGAATCACCTCGCCCACGGGATCGTCCAGGTCCGCCAGCTGATTCAGCCCCTGGGCCATCTGGCGGATGCGCTCCTGGGTGAGCAAAAGCCGGTCCACCAGCCCCGCGGGCATACCGTTGGCCTTTCCCTTCTCCACATCCCTGGCATTTTCCAGGAGAATGGTTTCACTGTTCTCGCACAGATCCGACGCCACCTGGCGCAGAACCCGGTTCTTGGTATTGGTGTCCAGCACCCGCAGCAGCGGCTCCGCCGCTCTGGCCTGGCTTCCGATTAATTCCAGCATGGTTGCTACCTCCTTCTTTTTCAATCAAGTATGCCCCTCAGGGCATCCGTTGTGGTAAATTCGCTCCTCTGTGATCAGCTTATCCGGGAAAATATCCGTGGGCTCCGTGGGCGCCTGGGGAATCATCTGAAAGGAATAGGCCACCGCCACCTTGGGATGGTCCCTGTGGCGCTCCAGATAGCGGTCGTAATACCCGCCTCCGTATCCCACCCGGCGGCAGCAGCTGTCAAAGGCCACCCCCGGCATAATCATCAGCGCCGCCGGGCAGTCCGCAGGCTTAAGGCCCTCCACGGGCTCCGGTATGCCGTGGCAGCCGGGGGCCAGCTGGTCAAAGCTTTCCAAGAGGTAAAAGGTCATCTCCTGGCCCTCCACCCGGGGGACCGCCACCTGCTTTCCCGCCTGCCAGGCAGCCTCGATGATGGCTCTGGTCTCCACCTCCCGATTGTAGGCTATGTAAATATAGATGCAGGAGGCCTGCTGAAATTCCGGCAGGGCCAGAACTTCCCCGGTGATCCGCTGATCCGCCAGGCTTCTCTCCTCCTGGGTGGAGGCCTTCCTCCTGGCGGCGATCATCTTCCTAATGGACTTTTTTGTTTCCATACTTTTCCCCCAAATTTGTGATGCTTCCGTCCTTCTCCCGAATATCAATATTGTCCAGCTGGCTGCGCAGGTTCATCCGCACCAGAGCGATGTACTCCTGCCGCAGCTTTGCCTGCTCCTCCTTCTCTGCCTCGGTAAGTCCTACGGTCTTGGATTTGCGGGCCAGCTCGTTGATCCGTGATATTTTTTCCTGGTTCATATGCCACCTCTTAAATTCTTCCTATGTAGTCAATCAGATAAAACTCTTCCTTGGGGTTGGCCTTAAAGAGTGTTCCGTAATTTCCCCCGTTCATAATCCGGTGCAGGATGTGGAAATCCCGGCCGTTGGCGATAATCATATCCGCCCCGGCGCTGGTGGCGATCTCCGCCGCATGCAGTTTGGTGGCCATACCTCCGGTTCCCACCTTGCTGCCGGTGCTGCCCTTGCCCATTTCCTTGAAATGATCGTCCAGACATTCCACCACCTCGATAAACCGGGCGTTCTCATTCTTTCTGGGGTCGTCGGTGTACAGGCCGTCAATGTCTGAGAGCAGGATCAGCAGGTCCGCGTGGATCAGGGCCGCCACCACCGCGGAAAGGTTGTCGTTGTCTCCAAACTCAATCTCGTCGGTGACGATGGTATCGTTTTCGTTTACGATGGGAATCACACCCAGCTCCAGCAGCTCGCAGAAGGTATTCCTGGCGTTGCGCCGATTTAAGTCGTTGGTCATGGTAAATTTAGTCATCAGCACCTGCCCCGCCACCTGGTTGTACTCGGCGAAAAGCTTCTGGTAGATCATCATCAGCCGGGCCTGTCCCACGGAGGCGCAGGCCTGCTTGGCCGCCAGCTTGGTGGGCTTTGCCTCAAACTGCAGGGTATCCGCCCCCACCATGATGGCTCCCGAGGACACCAGGACCACATCCTTTCCCTGATTTCTCAGATCGGAAAGCTCCCGCACCAGCACCTCCAGCTTCACCAAATCCAGGTTGCCCGTGTAGGGGTGGGTCAGGGAGGAAGAGCCTATCTTTACCACAATCCTTTTTTTATCCTTTAAGAGATCTCTCGCGTTCATCTTTCTATCCTCGTCTGTATAAAAATTGAACGGCAGCCCGCAGCCGGGTGCCGCCTTTATTTTACTATAATCTTGTCCATTTGTCCAACCCTTCAGCTGGAATAATTCTCAAGAAAGCTGTATAAATTCCGGCTCCCTTCTATGACCTTCCCCTCCCCTATCTCCTGCTGCAGCTTTTGGGGCAGCTCCGCCGTGCGGATCCCTGTAACCTCATAGAGGGTCCCGTCCTCCAGATACACATTTACGTACCCGCCCTGATCCCGGAGCACATAGACCACCTGGATGGCGCTGTCCGCCGAGAGAATCTCCTCCCCCGGCATCCCCAGCTGCTGCTCCAGAAGCTCCCGCTGATGGCGGTTCTCCAGCAGACGGTAGCTGCCGTAGTAGCCCCAGACCAGGGCCGCGCAGACCAGCATAAGGCCGATACTATAACGGGCTTTTTTCATGGAAAAACACTCCTTTTTGTTATAGTATCGGCCTTCTTTTGCCAAATTATTCAATTACCACGTCGCCGGCATAATCATTCAGCACGATGTCCACCCAGGTTCTCCCGGGATTCAGGGTGATCTCCTGGCCGCTGGCGTCATAGTAGTGGGTTACGCCCCACTCCCCATCCTTGGTCCAGGTGATGTCGATGGCCTTGCCGTTGGTGATATATTTTCCCGCCCCGCCGGAGCTGGTGTCAATATTCAGGTAACCATTCTCATCGTAGGCCTGCCACTGGGAGTACTGGAGAATAATGTTTTTGCAGGTCAGCTGCTCCCCGGTATTCCCGTCCACGTGGGGCTCGTCATACTGGAAACGGTAGTAGACCTCCTCCTCCGGATTGTAGGTAAAGTAGGGATGCTGGCTCACGTAGGGAATTTTCACGGTGTTGGCCGTCTGGCCCTCCGCCAGGTCCACCCGCTCGTCCACGCCCGCGAACTGATAATACCCCTCATAATCCGGGGAATAATCCATGCTGTAGCCGTAGGCGTCAATGCCCGCGTGGAGCATGTCATAGTCGGTAAACACATTGTGGGGGGCCTGCCGGTCCTCGGAACGGTAATAGGTGATCCCGTCGCCGTACTGATCCAGCCCGCTTAAGTTGTTCACCTCATCCAGGTTCAGGTATTTCTCCGCGTAGACCGCCTGGCCGTAGTGGGCGTAGACGGCGTCAAAGCCCATGGCGTAGAAAATAAAGTAATCCCGGCAGCTGCGCACGGAGCCGATCCGCTCTTCTCCCTGATAGTCCTCAAAAATTCCCATGAGCCGGGAGATGCCGCCCTCCGCCGGCGCCTCGTAGATGACTCCGGCCCGGTCGATGCCGCACTGGGGCAGGGCTCCGTAAATGTTATTCAGCATAATGGCGATGGGCCGCTGCCGGCCGATCTCCTCCGCCACGTACTCTCCGGTGAGATAGCTCTTGACCATTCCCTCGGGAATCACCTCCCCGGAGCTCACCGGGGACACCACATCGGGGGATTCCTCCTCCGGGGCCTCCTCCGTGGGCTCCGGGGTGGGAGTCTCCGTGGGCTCCACCGTGGGAATGGGCGTAGGCTCTGCATTATTTTTCTTGCTGCAGCCTGTCAGGGCCAAAATAGTCCCCGCCAGGGCCAGTCCCAGAATCCAGTTTCTTCGTTTCATTCTAATGCCTCCTATCTGGTAATCTGCAAGGCCTGAAGCACAGCCTCCTGTTTCTGCTCCATGACGGCAGCCTCCTCCGGGAGCATATGGTCGTAGCCCAGAAGGTGGAGCATGCTGTGAGCCACCAGGAAGGCAAATTCCCGCTTCTCCCCGTGGCCGTACTCCCATGCCTGGGCCTTCAGCCTGGGAACAGAGATCATCATATCCCCCAGGAGCAGTTCCCCCGTATCTGGGTCAAAACATTCCTCCGCCTCCTCCAGCACACGGTAGTCCGCCGGGGAAGAGAAATCCACCGCCGGAAAAGAGAGCACATCCGTGGGCCTGTCGATTCCCCGGAACTCCCGGTTCACCCGGCAGATCTCCTGATCTGTGGTGAGCACCAGATCCACCTGGGACTCATAGGGGCAGCCTTCTGCCTCCAGCACGGCCTCCGCCACCTGGCGGGCCACAGCCTCGTAGTCAAAGTCAAGGCTATCCTCCTGCTCGTTCTCTATGAGCACCCTCATCTCCTACTCCTCCTTTTCGCCGCTTTTCCTCTTTGCAGAAACTCAAACTGAGTTTAGTATACACTTCCCGCTTTCTATTTGTAAAGGCGTTTTTTCCGGCTGAAGGCTTTTTCCTTCTCCTCCCGGCGCTGCTCTTCCTTCTCAAAGGCCTTCACAATATCCCGGACAATCTTATTTCGCACCACATCCCGGTTGCTGAGCTTGGTCACGGAGATCCCCTCGATGGGCTGCAGGATCTCGGCGCATTTCTGCAGGCCGGAGTCGCTGGCGTGGGGCAGGTCAATCTGGGTCACGTCGCCGGTGAGCACCATCTTAGAGCCCTCCCCCAGACGGGTCAGGGCCATTTTCAGCGTCATCAGGGAAGCGTTCTGGCTCTCGTCGATGATCACCCGGGAGCGGCTTAAGGTCCGCCCGCGCATGTAGGCCAGGGGCGCGATCTCAATGATCCCCCGCTCCCGCAGCTTCTCCGCCTTCTCCATGCCCATAATGTCATTTAAGGCATCGTAGAGGGGGCGCAGATAGGGATCCACCTTCTGGGCCAGATCTCCGGGCAGGAAGCCCAGCCGCTCCTCCCCGGCCTCGATGGCCGGACGGCTCATGATGATCCGGTCGATCTCCCCGTCCCTAAGCTCCTTGGCCGCCTGGGCGATGGCCAGATACGTCTTTCCCGTTCCCGCAGGTCCGATGCACAGGGTCACCGTGCTCTCCCGCAGAGCCTGCACATACCGCTGCTGGCCGGGGGTTTTGCATTTCACCGGAACGCCCCGGTTATTGAGGATCACCACGCTGTCCATGGCCCGGACCGTCTCGTCCAGGGAGCCGGCGTAGGCCTCCTCCATCAGCCGGTGCACCGTGCCCTTGGTGAGCTCGTCCCCTTTATCATACAGCTCCATCAGGGAATTTAGAACCGATTCCGCCAATTCCACGTTTTTTCCGGTCTCGCCGGTGATCTCCACGCTGCTGCCCCGGGCCACGATGGAGACGGAAAAAAACTTTTCTATGGACTTCGCCAGATGGTCCTGGGGGCCGAAAACCGCCTGCTGCTTTACTAAATCGTCAAATTCTATCTGTTTTATCTCCAAATGAAATTCCTCACTTTCCGCTCTTAATGTGAAAGCACCGTATTCATTATAGCAAAATATCCGTCCTTTTCAAGGGGAGGTAATGCTTTTGTGGGAACCCCCTTAGGAAAATCTTAATACTTTCTTAGGGAAAATCCAGGAAATACCGCGGCTTTCTCTGATATACTAAGATTTCGATAAGAAAAGGAGGAGTATGTCTTATGCCGGATAAAATACTTGTAGTTGACGACGAGCCGGAGATCGCGGACCTGGTTTCCCTCTATCTGCGAAATGAAGCTTTCACCGTCTATACCTTTTACCGGGCCGCCGACGCCCTGGCCTGCATACAGCGGGAAAAGCTGGATCTGGCCATCCTGGATGTGATGCTGCCAGATATGGATGGCTTTTCTCTCTGCAGGAAGCTCAGAGAGACCTGCCAGTTTCCCGTGATCATGCTGACCGCCAAGGGGGAGGAGCTGGATAAAATCAAGGGCCTGGCCCTGGGGGCCGACGACTACATCACCAAGCCCTTTCTCCCCCTGGAGATGGTAGCCCGGGTCAAGGCCCAGCTGCGCAGATATAAAAGGTATAACGCGGGAGCGGAGAAGGAGGATACGGTGCTGGTTCATTCGGGCCTGAGCCTGAACATCGAGACCCACGAATGTATGCTCAACGAAAAGCCTTTGGCCCTGACCCCCACGGAATTCTCCATTCTCCAGACCCTGTTAAAAAATAAGGGGCGGGTGGTCAGCGCGGAGGAGCTCTTCCACCAGGTCTGGGAAGACGAATATTTCAGCAAGAGCAACAACACCATCACCGTCCATATCCGCCATCTGCGGGAAAAGCTGGGGGATTCCTTTGAGGCCCCCAGATACATCAAGACAGTCTGGGGGTGCGGATACAAAATTGAAGCTTAATTTTTCTAAAATTCTGCTGGCCGTTCTCCTCTGCCTGGGGGGAGTCCTCCTCTGTCTGGGGCTGTATTTTCTGGTGGACCGGGTGATGAACGGCGCCTTTGTGGACTGGTTTGAGGGCAACTATATGATCACGGAAAATCAATACCTGGAGGAGGCGGGCTGTTATGTCCTCATGCGGCAGCCTAACTACCCCAAGCTTAAGGGACTGCTGCTGACTGTACTCACAGCCGCCGTGGTTTTATTCTTCCTGGCAGCTCAGGTCTACGCCCAATCCCGGGTAAAGCGCTCCCTTCGCCGGTCTGCCCTCCTGGTCCGCCGGTTTATGCAGAGCGATCAGGAAGCCTCCGCTGTGTTTCCGGCGGAATACGTGGAGCTCTCCGCCCAAATGACGGAGATTCGCTCCACCATCCAAAGGCACGAGCAGACCCTCCGGGAGGAGTCCTCCCGGAAAAACGACCTGATCGCCTACCTGGCCCACGACCTGAAGACTCCTCTGACCTCCATCATCGGTTATCTGAGTCTTCTGGAGGAGGCGCCGGATATGCCCGCCGATCAGCGGGACAAGTATACCCGCATCACCCTGGATAAGTCCCTGCGCCTGGAAAGCCTGATCAATGAGTTTTTCGACATAACCCGCTACAATCTCCAGAAAATAGAGCTGGAGAGGGAGTCCATCGACCTCTACTATATGCTGGTGCAGCTGACCGATGAATTCTATCCTCTCTTGAATGACCATCAAAATACCGTAGAGCTCTCCGCCGACGAGTCCATAACCCTATACGGGGACGCCAATAAGCTGGCCCGGGTTTTCAATAATCTATTAAAAAATGCCATCGCTTACAGCTATCCCCGCACGCCCATCCGGATTTCTGCCGAGAAAACCCAGGATCAGGTCACCGTCTGCTTCAGCAATCAGGGCAACACAATCCCCGCCAACAAGCTGGCGGATATCTTCGAGAAGTTTTTCCGTCTGGACGACGCCCGGACCTCCAACACCGGGGGCGCCGGCCTGGGTCTGGCCATTGCCCGGGAGATTGTCACCCTTCACGGGGGCACCATAACCGCCAGCAGCCAGGAGCAGGTGACTACCTTTCAGGTCTCCCTCCCGCTTCCCTCTTTCTCAAAGGTTTCTTAGGCTTTTCTTAGGAGAGAAACAACCAAATATTAAAACACAGACAGCTTCTGTTCGGTAAAATAAGGCTGAAACAGAGGTTGTCTTATTTTTTTCTGTTTTAGAAAGGGGAATTACCAAATGTACACAGATAAGCAAAAGAAAATCGCCGGGCCCACCGCCAAAAGAAGGAGACGAAGGAAAAGGAAAAATTCTCTTCCGCTGCTGATGCTGGCGGCAGTGTGCCTGTGTCTGGGAGCGGTGTTTCTGCTCCCCACCTTAAAAAAAGCCTTCACCGGGGAAGATACAGGCTCCCGCGCTCCCTCCGCCCCGGTGGAGCTGGTGGACCTATCCGGCCTGAACAGTCCCTACGCCGTGCTCATGGACCCGGACTCCGGGGAAATCCTGGCCTCCCGCAACAGCCGGGAATCCATCTATCCGGCCTCCATGACCAAGATGATGACCGCTCTTCTGGCGGTGGAAAATCTGAAGGATCTGGATGAGACCGTCACCCTGCCTGAAGATATTTTCCCAAAGCTGTACGCGGAAAACGCCTCCCAGGCAGGATTTGAGCCCGGGGAAAAGGTCGTTGCCCGGGATCTGCTGTACGGAATCCTTCTGCCCTCCGGGGCCGAGTGCTGTCTGACTCTGGCCCAGGAAATCGACGGCTCCGAAGAAGAATTTGTCCGCCGGATGAACCGCAGGGCCCAGGAGCTGGAGATGACCGGAACCCACTTCTGCAACACCACAGGCCTATACGATGAGGATCACTATTCCACGACGGAGGATATGGCCCTTCTCCTAAAGTACGCCCTGCAGGAGCCGGAGTTTCGCCAGGCCTTCACCAGCAGCAGCCACAGCACCTCCCCCACCAACCGCCATCCCCAGGGGATCACCTTCTACAGCACCATGTTCCAAGCGCTGGAGAGCCCTCAGGTGCCCGGCGGGGAGATCCTGGGAGGAAAGACCGGATACACGGACGAGTCCGGTCTGTGTCTGGCCAGCCTGGCCTCCATCAACGGAAAAGAATATATTTTGGTGACTGCCAAAGCCCAGGGGGATCACCAGACCCGTCCGTACCACATTGAGGACGCGGTGACCGTCTACACTCAACTGGGCACCTCGGCCCAGAACCCGTAAAAGATGCCTGAAAAAATTTTCTATCCCTCTCTTTTTTGGCGATCCTCGGGAGGCGCTCTCTCACTCCGCCTCCGGGGCGGCAGCCTGGGGAATTTCCTCGATCTCCGCGGACATGCCGTTTTTCTCAATCACCTGGATGCTGCCGCTGGCCACGCAGGAGGACTCATTCACCGAGATCTGCACATTCTGGGCCAGTATCTGGCAGCCCTTCTCCTCCAGCTCATCCAGGTACTGCTCCAGCTGACTCTGGGCCAGCTGCCGGGCCTCCTCCTCCGTGTAGGTTTCCTCCACCACCCGGTAGGGGCGGGTCTCCACGGAGCCGCAGGCCACCGGCAGGACGAAATTCTCCGTCAGGTGCAGCATGCGGCTCCTGGTAAACTGATCATAGGTCTCCGGCAGGGAGAAGGATCCTCCCAGGGTCAGCCGCCAGTCCAGCACCTGCAGAAATACCTGGCTGCTGCTCTCCCCGGTGTACACCCGCCTTTGGTAGGTGAGGGGGAATTCTTTCCAATAGTGGTAGGCCGTCCGCAGGTACACATCTCCGTCTGCCGCCACCTGCTCATACCGGACGATCTCCTGGCTGTCGTTGCAGATGGGCAGAATTCCGCTGATGAGGACAGTGCCCTTCTGGCAGCTGTCCCCCACGGCCACCTGGGGTACGCCGCTTCTGGTGACGATTCTCTCCACCACGCCGTATTTGGTGGCCCGCAGATCTGAGGGGCCTTCCGCCGGCTCCTCCGGGGCCTGGAAGGAATCGGTGTTTTCCTTAATCTCCAAAATCAGCTGCGTCCCCTGAATCTTGGCGGAAACCCAGACAATATTGTCAAATTTTTCCCGCAGCATATCCGCCACCTGCTGGCAGGAGATTTTCCGCTTGGGCAGCCCGTGAACGACCCCTTCCTGCCGCAGGGCCTCCAGCACAGCCTGGGTGCTGTTGGCCAGATTCCCCGTCACGTGGATGTTCCACACGAAGGAGGAGAGAAAATACAATATGCTGGCGGCCAGAAAAAAGCCCAGAAAAAAAGCCTTCCTTTTCCGCGTCCGGTGAAAAAAGAAGGGCATACCGTGTCTCTCTAAAACTAAAATTTTGCATCCGCTTTTCCTGACAAAGGGCTTTAACCGGAAAAAATCCTTCACGGAGAGATTCATCTCATACCTCTCCTCCAGGCTCGCAAGCTTCCAGCCGCAGATACCATTTTTCCCGCAGAGATTGAAAAAGCGCTCCGGCATACCGCCCAGCACCTGTATCCGCACATAGCCTCTCAGGGATCGTCCCAGCTGTTCTCTCATCCCTCTCCCCCTTTATCCATCTTCAAAGAGAATCCGGCGAATCCTTCCGCCGATCTTCATCTCCTCCCCGCGATAATATAAAATCTGCAGGGCCTCCCCCTCCACGGCCAGCCGTCCCCGCTTGGTCAGCAGCTGCAGGCGGCAGGGGGTGTACTCCAGAATACTGCGATAATTCTCCACACAGATTTCCCTCTGCCCCACCACCGTCAGCAGAGGCTCCGAGTAAGCCAGATCCTGGGGGATTTCCAGGGATGAAACCATACTTTCCTTCAGGCGTCTTGTTCGCTTTCCCATGGCAGGCCCCCCTCTCCTCACCCCTACTATATGATTCCGGGGCGGGGATTATGCCGGAGGGAGCCCTTTCTCTAGCCGGCCAGCTGCAGGAAAATCAGAGAAAACCAGATGACCATCTGCTCACCCATGAAATAATCCATGTGGTTGGCCTCTACCAGAGGGATGATCACAATCCCGTGGCTCTCTATGCAGGGGTGCATCTGCTCCGGGTGCAGGCAGGAGCGCTTGGGGTAGGTGCATTTCTCGCACAGGGCGCAGCTGTCGGAGGAGAGGGTGTAGCATTTATGCCCCTCCTTACGAAGGAGCTCCTCGATCTGGCTGGTGATTTTCTCGTGCTCCCGCCGGGTGGCCAATAGCTGATCCATATCCGAATAGTCGGGCACATCGGCTATGGTGGAGAAAAAGAGGGCCTGGGGATACTCCCGGCAGCGGTTCTTGCAATCATCCAGGGTTCCCACCGCCGGCGGGCAGGACCAGGATTTTCCGTACCTGGAGCACTCCTTTTTGCAGATGGTCCTCACTTTTTCCGTAAACTCTATGGACTCCGTCTCCACAAAGGCGTACTGATAGATGGGAAACTGGGTAATCAGGGCTTCAATTTCTCTATTGTTCATTGCTGCTTCTCCTTCTTCTCTTCTATCCGCAGGCTGCGCAGATATTCCTTCTGTTCCTTGGTCACCCGGAAGGACTCTCTGGCCTTCTGGATAGCTTTATTCTGGGTAAAGGGGTCTAAGACTTGCCGGCGCAAAAGCTCCTCCGTCTGCCGGGGAAATTTCACATAACAGACAGACAGGGCCCAGGCCACGGCCATTTTCACATAGTAGCCCGGGTGATCGATCTCCTGGAACACCTGCAGAATCCGGTCAATATACTCCTCGGTGATAAAGTGATCCAGCAGGGAGACCGCCACAAAGCGAATCTCATACTCCCGTCCGCCCTCGAGCCACCGCAGAAGCCAGGGATACCAGAGCTCCCGGTCCTTGGCCATCCATTTGTAGCTGGCACAGCAGCAGTCGCAGACCGCCCAGTTGTGAATCTTGGGCACAAACCAGGACAGCTCCCGCATCCGCCGGCTGTCATCCATCCGGGCCGCTCCCAGCACCAGCCCCTGGAGCATCAGCTCCTCGTGGGACACCTCCTCCCCGGTCAGCGGCCGGGATTCCTCCAGATAGACCTCATAATTTCCCCGGGCGATCTCTCTGGCCAGTGCTCTCAAGGCAGGTACCCGAACCCCCAGTACCCGCTCTGTGCCGGGCATCAGGCCCGCGCTGAATTTCCTCAGCTTATCCTCGGAGAGCTCCTCCAAACGTTCCCGAATCCTTGAAAGCTCCCAATCTGTTTTCTCCTGGGGTTTTCCCGCTTTTTCTCCCATGTCTATTTCTCCTCCGATAAAATGAGCCCCAGCCGCTGAACATACGCTATTCCCTGCTGCAGCCGCTGAAAAAAGCTGTCGTAGAAAGGCTCCGGGTAGGGGGTCTGGAAAAACTGTTTCAGCACAAAAAGAACAACCGCCCGCCGCAGGCTCTCGTCCCGGCGCCGGGAGAGCTCCTCCCCCAATTCTTTCACAAAGTAGTGCCACCGGGTGAGATACTCCTGGTTTTGCTTGACCTCCGGGGTATCGATCCATTTTTTTACTTTAACCTTGGCGCGGTTCTCCCGGGAGCACTCGTGAATCTGCAGAAAATATTGGAAGCTGCCGTTCTCATAAATCCGGCCCAGGGGAAAAATCCGGCAGATACCCGGGCGAAGGGGATGAATGCTGCAGCGCCCCTCCCGGTTCAAAAAGGTACAGCAGTTGTCCCCCTGGGACATTTTCAGATTGGGCAGAATCATCCCGTCCACCAGATTCAGCTCAATCCGGCCCTCCAGCAGCTGCTCAAAGGTAAGCCCCAGACCCACAGACAGGCGATGGATATCCAGGGGATCCAGGAGGATGGAGTGTTCCATATCCCGGCAGCAGTCGGAGCAGCCCCGGCAATCCCCGCAGTCCGCCTTCACCATATCGTTCAGGCCGTAGCGCCGTCCGTCTGAAATTTCTTCTAAGTTAATTGCTCGTTCCATACACGTTACTCTTTTGTCCCGGGTCTCTTCCGGGCCCGGCGCTCCTTACCTGTAAAATAGTCCGCATCTATGCGGTAGACATTGACCGCCTGCACCGCCTCCGGGCGCATTATCGGCTCAGCCTCCGGCTCCAGATGGCGGATAATCAGCTCCAACCCCAGCCGCTTTTCCTCCTCCTCTTCCACCAGGGAAACCCGTCCCACGCCGGTGATGCTGGCGTAGGCAAAGGAATAATCGCAGGAGTAGCTGTCCTTTAGCAGCTGGTGCTCGCAGTCCATCTCAAAGGCTATCTGCGGGGAGGAGGCAAAGGCCTGAACCTTGCGGCCGCTTTTGGCGGAATGCAGGTACAGCTGCAGGCCGTACTCCTCGGTCCAGCGGCAGCCGAAATTCATGGGCACCAGTCCCAGGCCCTCCTGATCCTTATAGGCGATCCGAACCACCTGGCAGACCTTAAGGATTTCCTCCAGCCGCTCCCGCTCCGCCACCTGCCGCTTTTTCAGCCGCATGGGCCGGGGATTTTTCCGAGGCTTTATCATCTCCAGCACCTGCTCCCCCATGGATTCCCGCAGCATGGTCAGATAGGTCTCGTAGGTGAGCTCCCCGTCGGGGGTCAACAGCTCGAAGTCCGTATGGTATACGTGGACAAAGACCCCCGTTTCCTTCAAGCCGTTGCGCAGATAGAATTCTTTCCTGCGCTTCCGCTCCAGGGCATTGTCCGCCATGGGATCCTGCTGCTCAATCTCAAAGATCAGTTTTCTGTCGGAGAAGCGTTCCAATATTGCGGCCATCGCTTCCCCGCCATAGCCCATACTTCGTTTCTCCGGAAGAATGGCAAAGTAATCCAAAATGGCCGTCTTCGGTGTGATCAAATAGAAGACCAGTCCCAGCAGCTCCCCCTCCCGGGTCAGGGCCAAAAGCTCCATACGGCCCTCCGCCGCCAGCTCCTCCATCTTCTCAAAGGGTTTTCTCTCCTCCGCCGGGAAGGCCTCCAGGTAAAGGGCCTTCACCTGCCCGCAGTACCTCTCTCCCCGGGGGGATTTTATATCGATCAACTCCATACATACACCTCGCAAACTTTTCCATCACAGCAAATTTAGCGCAGATAATGCTGCCACTACCTGCGCCATTTTCTGGTCTTTATCTGTACAGCGGGGTTGCTGCACTATTCGATAATTGCAGCAGCCCACAGCCTTCTGCAGAAAATTACTTCATCACGATATTCACAATCTTCTTGGGAACATAGATCTCCTTCACCACATTTCCAGTGAGCTTGTCGGCTACGGCCTCCTTGCCCTTGGCGATGGCCTCCTCCTTGGAAATGTCCACGGGAATGCTGATCACAGCCCTGGTCTTGCCGTTGATCTGCACGGGAATTTCGATCTCGTCGTCCTTCATGGCCTCCTCGTCATGGGTGGGCCACTGAGCAGAAAATACGGAAGTGTCGTGTCCGTAAACCTCCCACAACTCCTCGCTGATGTGGGGAGCAAAGGGAGCCAGCAGCACGATCATGGTCTCCATGGTCTCCCGGTCCACGCCGCCCTCTTTCTTGGCCAGCTCCACGAAAGCGTTGTTGTACTCCATAAACTTGGAGATAACCGTGTTCAGGCTGAAGCTCTCCAGTCTCTGGCTGATATCGTAGATCAGGCGGTGGCGGAGCTTCTCCATCTCCTTGGTGGGCGCCACATTTGCCTGGGCGCTGTCCTGAGCCACCTGCCAGAAGCGGCGAAGGAAACGGTAAACGCCGTCGATACCTCTGTCATCCCACTCGGCATCCAGCTCCGGGGGGCCCACGAAGAGCTCATAAAGTCTCAGGGAATCACAGCCGTAGTCCCGCACCAGATCGTCGGGGGATACCACGTTGCCCTTGGATTTGCTCATCTTGATGCCGTTCTTTCCGGTGATCATTCCCTGGTTGAACAGCTTCGTGAAGGGCTCGTCAAAATCCACCACGCCAATGTCGTACAGGAACTTGGTGTAGAACCGGGAATACAGCAGGTGAAGAACCGCATGCTCCACGCCGCCGATATACATATCCACCGGCAGATATTTGTGGGCCTTCTCCTTGGATACCAGCTCCTGAGAATTCTTGCTGTCCACGTAGCGCAGGAAATACCAGGAGGATCCCGCCCACTGGGGCATGGTGTTGGTCTCTCTCTTGGCCGGAGCTCCGCAGACCGGACAGGTGGTATTTACCCACTCGTCGATGGCCGCCAGGGGAGATTCTCCGGTGCCGGTGGGCTGATAGCTCTCCACCTGGGGCAGCGTCAGGGGCAGCTGATCCTCGGGTACGGGAACCGCTCCGCACTTGGGACAGTGAACGATGGGAATGGGCTCGCCCCAGTACCGCTGACGGGAAAATACCCAATCTCTCAGCTTATAGTTGACAGTCTTTCTTCCAAAGCCTCTCTCCTCGATCATGACGGGAGCTTCCTTCTTCAGCACAGCAGACTCCATACCGTTCCACTCGCCGGAGTTGATCATGGTTCCCACCGCGTCCGTGTAGGCCTCCGTCATATTTTCAATCTCTTTGCCGTCCTTGGCAATTACCTGAACAATGGGCAGGTCAAATTTCTTGGCAAATTCAAAGTCGCGGTCATCATGGGCGGGCACGCACATGATAGCGCCGGTGCCGTAATCCGCCAGAACATAGTCAGACAGCCAGATGGGCGTCTTGGCCCCGTTTAGGGGATTGATGGCGTAGCTTCCGGTGAACACGCCGGTTTTCTCCTTGTCCTGAAGACGGTCCACGTTGGACTTCATGGAAGCGTCGAAAATGTATTTCTCCACCGCCTCCCGGGTCTCGTCGGTGGCCAGAGATTTCGCCAGCTTGTGCTCCGGCGCCAGCACCATGAAGGTGGCTCCGTACAGGGTATCCGGCCGGGTGGTGTAGACGGTAATCTTCTCGTCCATGCCCTCCACCGGGAAATCCACCTCGGCGCCGTAGGATTTACCGATCCAGTCGGTCTGCATCTTCTTGACCTTCTCCGGCCAATCCAGCTTGTCCAGATCATTCAGCAGACGGTCGGCATACTTGGTGATTTTCAGCATCCACTGGCGCAGGTTTTTCTTGGTCACAGCCGTTCCGCAGCGCTCGCAGCAGCCATTTACCACCTCCTCGTTGGCCAGTCCGGTCTTACAGGAGGGACACCAGTTGATGGGGAATTCCTTCTCGTAGGCCAGCCCTTCCTTGAACATCTTCACAAAAATCCACTGGGTCCACTTATAAAACTCCGGATCCGTGGTGTTAACCTCCATATCCCAGTCGTAGATGGCTGCGATATCGTTGATCTGCTTTTTGATATTTTTCACATTCTCCGCCGTGGAGATAGCCGGATGAACGCCCATTTTGATGGCGTAATTCTCCGCCGGCAGGCCAAAGGCATCCCAGCCCATGGGATGGATCACATAGTGGCCGTTGAGCATCTTGTAGCGGCTCCACACGTCGGAGATCACATAGCCTCTCCAATGGCCCACATGCAGTCCGTTTCCGGAGGGATACGGGAACATATCCAAACAGTAATATTTCGGTTTCTTGCCGTCGTTGACGTTCACCGGGTTCTTCTCCCAGCGCTCACGCCACTTCTGCTCTACGGCTCTGTGGTTGTAAACTACAGTCATGATAATTTCCTCCTAAGGTTTTGGTAACGAAAAAGCCCCTTCTTCTCCAATTACTTAGAGACGAAAGGGCTTAATTCCGTGGTACCACTCTAATTCCCCCGACACCTCGAGGGCACTCATTGCTTCTGTAACGGGAATTCCCGCCCGAACCTACTTCTTAAGCTTCGCACCTGCCCAGGCGCCGTCCGCTCACGCTCTGCCGCCATCTGCCTGCGCTCTCTGCTCCTTCAATCCGGGTACTCAGCGGCCAGTTGGGAACCTTACACCGCCGGCTCGCACCGCCTACCGGCTCTCTGTGGGTGCAGAATTTCTTAATAATCCGCGTCATTGTATTTGCTTTGTTTGTGAACTAAATGTTATTGTAGCCAATAAGGGGTGGGTTGTCAAGGCTTTTTCTCAAGTAAACACGTATGGAATTTCTTAGCCTATAACGTAAGGGACGATGGATAAAAAGGTAAACATTAGTAAAACATAAGTTGAAAGTCCCAACCACCTATTAACGTCCTTTTGAAGTATAACTGTTTTATTTCTAAATGTAAAAAGTACCATAGGCAGGAAAGGAAGAAAATAACGCCCTTGTACTCCCTCTATATAATTATAAGAAATAGGAGTCCACCCAATCCATAGTGCAGCCAAAATGCCCATAAACATTAGAAAAGAAAATAGCAAATTGATATATCTAAATTTTTTATCAATTGGATATGCTATTATTTCTTCCTTTGTACTGCAAATGCTAGTCCCTAATAGAACAACCACAAAACCACTTATTACTATGCTTGAGATATTTACTTGAAACCATCCAAGAGAACTTCCTATCATAGTATTAAAATAAAACTCTGCCCTGTCTAGATAAGTATTAAACAACACATTGATACTATTGGGAATATTTCCCAATATATTAGAAATTGAATAATTTACTGTAGTCGGATCCATTACACTTTGAGTCCCTGATGTTCCGACATAATCTGATAAAAATTGAAATTTAAAAATAGCAAATGTAATTATTCCCAATAAAATCATTCCACAATTTACGATCCAGAATTGCTTTGCATTCGCAAATTTTCTTTTAGGAATCAAAAAGAAAATTCCACCTATCAGGAAATAAAACATCTTGCCTGGAGCAATCATACATATCAGCATTG
>DVHU01000105.1 GCA_018711815.1 Candidatus Egerieimonas intestinavium | reverse complement strand
AGAAAAGAAACATTTCTGGAGGAAGAAGGAAGACGTTATTTTCTTCTTTACCTTAGACCGATTATTAATGGAACCGGAAATTATTATATTGAAGCTCGTACCAGAAGCCTTGGCCGGACAGATATTGTTGTCGATTACCGAGGGGAGCAATTTGTCATTGAGACAAAGATTTGGCGGGGAAACGAATACCACCTGCGGGGAGAGCAGCAGCTGGCAGAGTATCTGGAGGATTATGGATTGCGGACAGGTTACTTGCTCAGCTTTAATTTTAATCAGAAAAAAGAAATTGGCGTTCGGGAAATGGAAGTGGAAGGGAAGCGGATTATCGAAGCGCTTGTCTAAATGAACCGAGGCTGTCGCAGCTAGCGAGAAATCGCATGATGCGGCAGCCTTGATTGCTGTTGACTTTTACCGGGAAAACATTTATAGTCGAATACGGGAGGCTGTTGCAGTAACGAGAATATCGCATAATGCGACAGCTCTTTCTTGTATCATTATAGAAATTACGTAAAATAGGTGTTATTAAAAAATGAGAAAATTAGCGTTAAGTGATGAAATTTTAATGAGCGTGGACAAGCCCGCCCGGTACATCGGCAACGAGGTGAACGCGGTGATGAAGGATAAGGAGCAGGTGGACATCCGTTTTGCCATGTGCTTTCCGGACGTTTACGAGATCGGCATGTCCTACCTGGGAATCCAGATTCTCTACGATATGTTTAACCGCCGGGAGGACGTCTGGTGCGAGCGGGTTTACTCCCCCTGGCCGGATCTGGACGCGGTGATGCGAAAAAAGCATATCCCCCTCTTCGCCCTGGAGTCCCAGGACCCCATCCGGGAATTTGACTTCCTGGGGATCACGCTCCAGTATGAGATGTGCTACACCAACGTGCTGCAGGTGCTGGACTTGTCCGGGATTCCCTTGTATGCCCAGGAGAGAGGGGAGGATTGCCCCATCGTCATGGGCGGAGGCCCCTGCTCCTACAACCCGGAGCCCCTGGCGCCCTTTTTTGATCTCTTCTATATTGGGGAGGGAGAGACGGTTTTCGACGAGCTCTTAGACCTCTACAAAGGGATGAAGGCTAAGGGGGCCAGCCGCCGGGAGTTTCTCAAGGAGGCAGCCCGGATACCGGGCATCTACGCTCCGGCATTCTATGAGCCCTCCTACCATCAGGACGGCACACTGGCGGCATTCACCCCTCTGGAGGAGGGGATCCCCCAGAAAATCACCAAGCAGGTGGTGATGGACATGGATCACGTCTGTTACCCGGAGAAGCTGGTGGTGCCCTTTATCAAGGCCACCCAGGACCGGGTGGTGCTGGAAATTCAGAGGGGCTGTATCCGGGGCTGCCGTTTCTGCCAGGCGGGACAGATCTACCGGCCCACCCGGGAGAAGAGTGTGGAGTATCTAAAGGAACTGGCCCTGCGGATGCTAAAGGCCACCGGCCACGAGGAGATTTCCTTAAGCTCCCTAAGCTCCAGCGACTACTCAGCCCTGCAGGAGCTGGTGAATTTCCTCATTGAGGAGTGTAAGAAGCGCTATGTGAATATTTCCCTGCCCTCCCTGCGCATCGACGCCTTTTCCCTGGACGTGATGGGCAAGGTGCAGGATGTGAAGAAGAGCAGTCTCACCTTCGCCCCGGAGGCGGGCACCCAGCGGATGCGGGATGTGATCAACAAGGGATTGACAGAGGAAGTGATTCTGGAGGGAGCGGGAAAGGCCTTCGAGGGAGGCTGGACCAAGGTAAAGCTCTATTTCATGCTGGGCCTGCCCACGGAGACAGAAGAAGACTGCCGGGGAATCGCCCATCTGGCGGAGAAGATCGCCAAGCGGTACTATGAGATCCCCAAGGAGCAGCGGAATGGCAAATGCCAGATCACGGCCAGCACCTCCTTCTTTGTGCCCAAGCCCTTTACCCCCTTCCAGTGGGCCCCCATGTGCCGGGAGGAGGAATTCCTGGAGAAGGCCAGGATCGTCCGGGAGGAGATTCACGCCCAGTTAAACCAGAAGAGTATCCGTTACAACTGGCATGAGGCGGATGTGACGGTGCTGGAGGGAATCCTGGCCCGGGGCGACCGGAGAATCGCTCCGGCCATTGTGCGGGCCTACGAGAACGGGGCTCTCTTTGACGCCTGGTCTGAGACCTTCCACCCGGAGTACTGGCGGGAGGCCTTCGCGCACTGCGGCATTGACACAGATTTCTATACGGTTCGGGAACGGGGAGAGGAGGAGCTCTTCCCCTGGGATTTCATCGATATTGGTGTGACCAAGGATTTCCTGCTGCGGGAGTGGAAGAGAGCCCGCCAGGAGAAGGTGACGCCCAACTGCCGGGCCGCCTGCTCCGGCTGTGGGGCAAAATGTTTTGGAGGAGGGGTGTGCTATGAAGGTTAGAGTAAAATTTGCAAAGACCGGAGCCATGAAATTCATCGGCCATCTGGATATTATGCGGTTTTTCCAGAAAGCTATCCGCCGGGCAGAGCTGCCGGTGGCCTTCTCCGAGGGCTTCAGCCCTCATATGATTATGTCCTTTGCGGCGCCCCTGGGGGTTGGAATCACCAGCGCCGGGGAATACTTTGATATGGAGCTCACCCAGGAGCTGCCCTCCAGGGAGCTGAAGGAGCGGCTCAACCGCCAGATGGTGGAGGGCATGGAGGTCTTAAGCGTGCGCAGGATTCCTGAGGGGAAGGCCAGCAAGGCCATGTCCCTGGTGGCTGCGGCGGATTATCTGGTGTCCTTCCGGGAGGGAATGGAGCTTACCGGCTGGCGGGAGAAAATCGCTGAATTTTACGGCCAGGATTCCATTGTAATCATGAGGAAAACCAAGCGCAGCGAAAAGGAGACGGACATTCGCCCCTGGATTTTGCAGCTGGAGGCCCGCGGAGAGGGAATATTCATGCGGGTTTCCCAGGGCAGCGTCCACAACCTGAAGCCGGAGCTGGTGCTGGAGGCCTTCGCCCGCTTTCTGGGCCAGGAGCTGGCGCCCATGGCTCTTCTGATACAGCGGCTGGAGGTATACGCGGAGCTGGAGGAGCAGGGGGAGAAGCGCCTCTGTCCTCTGGAGGATTTGGGAGAGAACATTGAGTAAGAAACTGATTATCACAGGACTTTTGCGAAACAGAGAGCGGTATCTGGTCTGCGCCCTCCAGGAGGGGGATCGGATCGTGCAGGTGCAGCTGCAGCCGGAGGGGGAGCGGTCTCTGCTGGGAAATATTTATCTGGGCCGGGTGGAGAAGGTGCTGGAGAATATCGGCGCCGCCTTCGTGGAGATCGCCCCGGGGGTTCCCTGCTACCTGCCCCTTGCGGAGGCGGAGCAGGCCCTGCGGGTGAACCAGCGAAAGGGCGGCGGCGTAAAGCCCGGGGACGAGCTGCTGGTGCAGGTGAGCAAGGAGGCCATCAAGACCAAGGTCCCCCGGCTGACCGCTCACCCGGAGTTCCCGGGGAAATATCTGGTGCTGACCCTGGGCAGAGGCAGACTTGGCTTTTCCTCCAAGCTGGAGCCAGAGGAGAAGGAGCGCATCCGCCGGGTTTTGACGGAGGCGGAGAGCTTTGGCCAGGACGGGGCGGTGATCCGCACCAACGCCGGGGGCGTTTCTGGGGAGGAGATCCTGAAAGAGTTAAAAATCTTAAAGGAGCGGTGGGCTTCCATCCGGGAGGCAGCATATCACCGGACCTGCTTTTCTCTCCTCTGGGAGGCGGAGCCCTTCTACCTTTCTTTCCTGCGGGATGTGTACCAGCAGGGGCTGGAGGAGATTGTGACGGACCTGCCGGACATCGAGAGGCAGGTGAGGGATTACCTGACGCTCCATCAGCCGGAGAATCTGGAGAAGCTGCGGCTGTATGAGGATTCCCTCCTGCCCCTTCACAAGCTTTGCCGGCTGGAGAGCTCTCTGGAGGAGGCGCTCAAGGAAAGGGTCTGGCTGAAATCCGGCGGCTTTCTGGTGATCCAGCAGACGGAGGCCCTGGTGGCCATCGACGTGAATTCCGGCAAATATGCCGGAAAGCAGCAGGCCGCCCAGGTCTATAAAAAGATCAACCTGGAGGCTGCCGGGGAGATCGCCCGCCAGCTGAGGCTTCGGAATCTGTCCGGGATCATCCTCATCGACTTTATCAACATGGACGCCCCGGAGGACAAAAAGGAGCTTCTGGAGGAGCTGGAGAACTGGCTTCGCCGGGATCCCATCAAAACCCAGGTGGTGGACATGACGGCCCTGCAGTTGGTGGAGGTAACCCGAAAAAAAGTTCGGAAATCCCTGGAAGATTCTTTGAAAATCAAAAAAAATGTGCTATAATAGCTCATAATGTGCGGTTTTCCCCGGGGACAGCCAAGAGATACGCTAGGGAATCCATTTTTCCTTCAGCCTGCGCTCACTTCGAGCCTGTAGTCTCGAAGCTGTGCTCGGCAAATTCAGGAAAAACGGGCTTCCCTAGCTGCGGCCTCTTCGGCTGTCCCCGGGGAAAAATCCGCGCCAATGATCATATTACGGAGGAATTAGTATGGAACGTATTGCTATTGTAACGGACAGTAATAGCGGTATCACACAGAAAGAGGCCAAGGAGCTGGGGATTCGGGTGCTTCCCATGCCCTTCTTTATCAATGAAAAGGTGCATTACGAGGATATAGATTTAAGCCAGGAGGAATTCTACCGGTGTCTGGAGGACGGTTCCTCCGTATCCACCTCCCAGCCCTCCCCGGGGGATGTGATGAAGCTCTGGGACGAGCTGCTCAAGGAGTATGAGGAGATTGTGCATATTCCCATGTCCAGCGGCCTTTCCGCCTCCTGCGAGACAGCCATGGGGCTGGCCCGGGATTATGAGGGGAAAGTGTATGTGGTCAACAATCAGCGGATATCCGTGACGCAGATGCAGGCCACCAAGGACGCCCTGGAGATGGCAAAGGCAGGCCTCTCCGCCGGGCAGATTAAGGAAATTCTGGAGCGGGAGAGCCATGAATCCAGCATTTATCTGATGGTGGATACCCTGAAATACCTGAAAAAGGGCGGACGGATCACCCCGGCGGTGGCCATGATCGGAACTGTGCTGAAGATTAAGCCGGTGCTGCAGATCCAGGGGGATAAGCTTGATACCTATGCCAAGGTGCGGGGACCCAAGCAGGCCCGCAAGGTGATTATCGACGCCATCAAGAATGATCTGGAGACCCGTTTCGCAGGAAAAGAAATGCACATGGAAATTGCCTACGCCCACGGAGCGGAAGGACTGGACAGCTTCCGGGAGGAAGTAAAAGCCGCTTTCCCGGGATACGAAATCGACGAGGGAGAGCTCTCCTTAAGCATCGCCTGCCACACGGGCCCGGGAGTTCTGGCAGTGGCCCTCTCCAAGAAGGTAGACTATTAATTTTGGAAGAAAACAAAAAAAATTGCCGGAATCAGTTGACGATTGAAAGAGAGTGTGCTACTATTACAAGGTATGCCGCACAAAGAGGTTGAAGAGCCCGGTTTCGGGCCACCGTATTTGGCGAGTAATTGATAGGAGGTGCCATATGTACGCAATTATTGCAACAGGTGGTAAACAGTACAAAGTAGCCGAAGGCGACATTATCAATGTTGAGAAGCTTGGTGTAGAAGCCGGTGAGACCGTTACCTTTGACAACGTACTTGCAGTGAGCAATGACGGACTGAAGGTGGGCGCAGATGTAGCAGGCGCTACTGTAACCGCTTCTGTAGTTGAAAACGGTAAGGCGAAAAAGGTTATCGTTTACAAGTATAAGAGAAAAACTGGATATCACAAGAAGAACGGTCATAGACAGCAGTTCAGCAAGGTTAAGATTGAGAAGATCAACGCTTAATCAGAGACTATGATCCAAGTCACGTTATTCAGACGGCAGAATCGCTGGGCGGGCTTTCGTTCGGAGGGACATGCCGGATACGCCCCGGAGGGTGCGGACATCATCTGCGCCGCTGTCTCCGTTCTGACTACCAACACGGTCAACGCCATTGAGGAGCTGACCCAGGAGGAGTTTGAGGGGGAGCAGAGGGACGGTTATCTGGAGCTTCGGCTGAAGGATATTCCCGGCGACGCGGCAGAGCTTCTGCTGCAGGCCATGGTTCTGGGCCTTACCAGTGTCCAGGAGAGCTATGGCGATTGTTATATTCAGATTGATACCAAGGAGGTGTAATACGATGTTGAAGATGAACCTTCAGTTGTTCGCACATAAAAAAGGTGTTGGTTCTACCAAGAACGGCCGTGATTCCGAGTCCAAAAGACTGGGTGCCAAGAGAGCAGACGGACAGTTTGTAAAGGCTGGAAACATCCTGTACAGACAGCGCGGTACCAAGATTCACCCGGGTGTGAATGTGGGACGCGGTAAGGATGATACCTTATTCGCAACCGTTGACGGTGTTGTTCGTTTCGAGAGAAAGGGAAGAGACAAAAAGCAGGTGTCTGTATTCCCGGTAGAGGCAGAGTAAGAAAGAGGGCTTCAAATCAACGCGAAATTGGTTTGAAGCCCATTTTTTTCCTATAGACAAAATAGAAAGCGGCAGGTGTATTATGTTTGCAGACAGAGCAAGGATTATCATCCGCTCAGGAAAGGGCGGAGACGGACATGTGAGTTTCCGCCGGGAGCTCTATGTTCCGGCCGGAGGCCCGGACGGGGGCGACGGCGGAAAAGGCGGCGATGTGATTTTTCAGGTGGATGAGGGAATGAATACGCTCTCGGACTACCGGCACCGCCGCAAATATGCGGCCCAGGACGGCCAGGAGGGCGGCAAGCGCCGCTGCCACGGGGCCAACGGGGCGGATATCGTTCTGAAGGTTCCCGAGGGAACCGTAATTTTTGAGGCGGAGAGCGGACAGGTTATCGCGGATATGTCCGGGGAGAACCGCCGCCAGGTGGTGTTAAAGGGAGGAAGAGGCGGAAACGGCAACATGCACTACGCCACCTCCACCATGCAGGCCCCCAAGTACGCTCAGCCGGGACAGCCGGCCCAGGAGCTGGAGGTGCGCCTGGAGCTGAAGATGATCGCGGATGTGGGGCTGGTGGGATTCCCCAATGTGGGCAAATCCACCTTCCTTTCCCGGGTGACCAACGCCCAGCCCAAGATCGCCAACTATCACTTCACTACCTTAACCCCCAATTTGGGCGTGGTGGATCTGGAGGGGGGCGGCTTTGTGATCGCGGATATTCCCGGCCTCATCGAGGGAGCTTCCCAGGGCGTGGGCCTGGGCCATGAATTTCTGCGGCACATCGAGCGAACCCGGGTGATTATCCACCTGGTGGACGCGGCCTCCACGGAAGGCCGGGATCCGGTGGAGGATATCTATACTATCAACCGGGAGCTGGAGCTTTACAATCCCGAGATTGCCTCCAGGCCCCAGGTGATCGCGGCCAACAAGATTGACGCCCTGTACCCGGGGGATGAGGATCCGGTGGAGAGACTCCGCCGGGAATTCGAGCCCAAGGGAGTGAAGGTATTTGCCATCTCTGCCGTCAGCGGCCAGGGAGTGAAGGAGCTTCTCTACCATGTGAAGGGGATGCTGGAGCAGACCCAGGAGGAGAAGGTATTCTTCAAGCAGGAGTACTTCCCGGAGGACCATCTGATCCAGGAGCAGCTGCCCTTCACGGTATCAAAATCCCAGGAGGAGGAGAATACCTACGTGATCGAAGGGCCCAAGATCGAGAAGATGCTGGGCTACACCAACCTGGAGTCGGAGAAGGGCTTCCTGTTCTTCCAGCGATTCTTAAAGGAGACCGGCATTTTGGAGGAGCTGGAGAACCTGGGCATCCAGGAGGGAGATACCGTGCGGATGTACGGCTTTGATTTTGATTATTACAAATAGGAGAGAGAATGATGACGAGCAAGCAGAGGGCATATTTAAAGAGTCTGGCCATGACCATGGAGCCCATTCTCCAGCTGGGAAAGGGCAGCGTGACGCCGGAATTTACCGCCTCCGTGGAGGAGGCGCTGGCAGCCAGGGAGCTGATCAAGATCCATGTGCTCCAGAACTGCGCCGACGATCCCAGAGCCCTGGGGGAGATTCTGGCGGAGCGCACCAGAGCCCAGGTGGTGCAGGTGATCGGCAGAAAGATTGTACTGTACAGGGAAGGAAAGGACGACAAGAAAAAGATCGTGCTTCCCTAGGAGGCGTTTCTTTATGGAAGAGAAAATACAGAAAATCGGAATCATGGGCGGAACCTTCGACCCCATCCATATCGGCCATCTGATTCTGGGGGAAACCGCCTACGAGCAGTTCGGCCTGGACCAGGTGCTCTTTATGCCGGCGGGCAATCCCCCCCACAAGCAGCATCGGGAGGGGCGGGCCACCGACGAGCAGCGGGTGGAGATGGTGCGGCTGGCCATCGCCGGAAATCCCCACTTTACCCTGTCTCTGGAGGAGATGAACGCGGAGGGGTATTCCTACACCTACCGAACACTGGAGCGGCTGAAGGCGGCCAATCCCCGTACCGCCTACTATTTTATCATCGGGGCGGATTCCCTCTTTGATTTTCAGGGGTGGAAGGAGCCGGAGCGCATCAGCCGTGCCTGCACCATCGTGGCGGCCACCAGAAACCAGGTGAGCCCGGCCCTGATCAACGAGAAGCTCCTGGAGCTCAACAGCATGTTTGACGGGAAATTCCTGAAGCTGGATTCCCTGAATATGGACGTGTCCTCCAAGGAGCTGCGCAAGTGGGTGAAGGAGGGGCGGACCATCCGCTACTACGTGCCGGATTCCGTGGCGGAATATCTGTATGAAAACCGCATTTACCGCAAAAGATAACAAAAGAGGTACAACAGAAGATGGGAACAACGTACGATTTGCAGAAAATGTCTAGAAGGCTGGCGCGTTATCTGGATGAGGACCGCTACACGCACACCCAGGGGGTGCGCTACACGGCGGCGGCCATGGCTATGGCTCACGGAGCGGATATGATGAAGGCCCAGGTGGCGGGACTCCTTCACGACTGCGCCAAATGTATTCCGGCCAAGAAAAAGCTGAAGCTCTGTGAACGGGAGAACATTTTTATGTCCCCCTACGAGAAGAAAAATCCCTTCATGCTCCACGCCAAGCTGGGCGCTTACCTGGCCCGGGAAAAATACGATGTGGAGGACGAGGAGATTCTTTCTGCCATTGTCTGGCACACCACCGGAAGGCCCCATATGAGCCTTCTGGAGAAGATTATATTCATCGCGGATTATATTGAACCCAACCGGTGCAAGGCGCCCAACCTGGAGGATATCCGCCGGCTGGCCTTTGTGGATCTGGATACTTGTACCTACCGGATCCTGGAGGACACCCTGGATTATCTGAAGACAAATCCCAAGGACATCGACGGGATGACCCAGGACGCCTTTAACTATTACCGGAATATTTATGAGAGAAGAGAACTGGAGGCAGAGGAAGATGAGTGAAGCGAGAAACAGTAAAGAGCTGGCCCGTCTGGCCTGTGAGGCTCTGGAGGAGAAGAAAGCGGAGGATATCCGGGTAATCAGCATTGAGAAGATTTCGACCCTGGCGGATTATTTCCTGATCGCCAGCGGAAATAACCGGAACCAGGTGCAGGCCATGGCGGACAACGTGGAGGAGACCCTGGGCCGGGAGGGAATTCATCCCCGGCAGATCGAGGGCTACCAGAACGCCAACTGGATTCTCATGGATTACGGCGACCTGGTGATTCATGTATTTGACCAGGAGAACCGTCTGTTCTACGATCTGGAGAGAATCTGGAGAGACGGGCAGCTGATGGAGCGGGCCCAGCTGGACCAATAAAAAAATAATATTATGCGCAAAGAAACTGCCGCGAAACCTGTCTTGGCAAAAGCTGAGGAACGGGTTTTGCGGCAGTTTTTTCTTTCTCTTTCAGATTCATAATTGATTATCCGCAGGATGTTTTAGTTTATCTTGCCTTTTCTTATTTATGACAGCGGCGGGTAGGAATGGCAAGGAGCTTCCGCACCCGGTCCTCCAGGAGTTTCTCAATGGCCTGCAAATGTTCCTCCGGCAGATTGAGGCTTTCATGCCGTTTGAAATGGAAACCGATCATCCGTCGAAGTTGCTCTTTTTGCCTGGCCCCCATAACCTCCGCGCACACCTCCTCATAGGAAATGTTGTAGGGGTTGGAACGGGTTTTTGCATACTCCTCCAGATGGGCATAGTCCTCTTTCCCAGCATAGCAGAACAGGGACAGCCCATTATCAAAAATGGGGGCTGGGGAGATAATCTCCCCACTATGGTTATCCCGCAGGATGCCGAAGTTGCCGAAATGCCGATCCTCATTATAAATAAGCGCGTCGAACACCAGCATACTGCGAAGCTGCTCGGAAAATTCTGCCCCCAGCTTGTCGTACCAGGCAAGGCAGGCGGCGATCCCTCCCGTGCGCACAATGCGTCCGATAGGGATATACGCCGTGTCGATGTTGGTAAACAGCTGGCACTTCGAGGCCGTAATTCCTTTCCAGTTTTCCAAATCGTAGTGGACGGCGTTTAACTTCATTGTTTCTGCAATCTGTGACGCATAGTATTCGGAGTAGGGCTCCCGGCCTGCATTGGACGCGCCGGTTGTACCGCCTTTGTAGAGATAAATCCCGTCCTGTTCCACATAACGCCACGCTTTGGGCAGCATACCACCTGTGGTAAGTTCCGGTGAAGTGGTAAATGCCTGACGGCTTCCTCCTGCTCCGGTGTAGGCCACCAGGGCCAAAATCTCGGAAAAGCGGTTTTCATAAAGGTTATATTGGGAAAACTTTCCCTCAAAGCCCTCCGGCACTACCCAAAAGCTATCATTGAGGGACAGCCCCTTACATACATCAATGATCCCTTTGGTATCGTTATGGCTGAGGCCCAGGGTTTTCAGAATCTCATCCACAAAGGCGCGGTTCTTCGGAATCACCCGCCGTTCCAGCCAGTGAATAACACCCTCGCCGGTGCGCTCCATATCCAGAGGCAGTAAACGGGCCTGTTCCTCGTTAGTATAGAGGATTTCAGCCACCAGGCCCAACAGTCCCTGCTTCTCCATAGAAAAACGCATAAGCTCCGTGTCGTAGATACGGAGACTGTAAATATTGCTCATAGGTTCCACCTCTTTCTTACACAATGTTATCATAAAGGATAATGTTACGCAAGAAAAGGAAATCTGGAAAAGGACTCCGCAGGAACCACGCTTAAAATTATCTGAAAAAAAGTTGGGGGGGGGTAAAATTCTCAAAAAGATTTAAGTTTACAAAGTTTTGCAAAATATTAATTGTATTTTTGTAAAAAATTTGGTATCCTTTTTATAAGTATTTAGTAAATCCGCAAGAAAGATGAAAAAAGGGTGGAGACAATATGGGAAAAATGACGAAAAAGAAATGGAAAATTATATTGTCAGGCATGCTCTGCTCACTGGTATTTCCGCTAACCGTTTCCGCCGCGTCTATGCAGGATGTGGCGGCTATGGCGGCGGCGGTAAACGGTTCCGGGGAAATGACGGCAGCTCACAACTGTTTCCTGTTGGAGAGCGGGGGGAACCAGGTTTTGATCAGTGCCTACAATCAGCAGTGGGAGCTGGCCTCGGCTATTCAGGTGGCGTCCCTCACTGGGGACGGGGAGGCCGCCGTGACGGTCAACGACAGTATGGCCGGAGTGGCGCTGATGGACTTCTCCGGGAGCATGACCGCTTGTCCCGAGGGGGCTGTGGCCAGCCTTATGGCGCTCAGTGAGGGAGATACTGTAATCTATGGGGGCTTTGATCTGGCGGCCAATGTCAGCGATCCCGAGGATGCTCTTATCTTTATGGAGGGGCAGCTGACCGGGTTCACGGAAGCGGACGGTTACACCTTCGGCGTGCTGGCGGAGGATTTCGACGCTGTTTTAGCGGGAGGCCCTGTATTTTCCTCGGAGGGGAAGCTGGTGGGCGTCCTGTCCTCCAGGGGAGGAATCTTACCCATTGATTATATCGTGAATACTGTCTCGCCGGGAAGCGCCGGATCTGGCAGCGGCTCAGGCGGAGAGTCCCAGGGCGGCGGCACCGGGGAAGAGACTCCGGGGGGCGGTACCGGCGGAACTGGCGGCGGTACCTCTGGCGGAGGTACTGGGGGAGAAACTCAAGGGGGCGGAATCAGCGCGGATGAGGGACTCTCCGCGGTGGTTCCGGTGCTGAGCGTATTTTTCTTGGTGGCATTCTTTGGCGGAATAGCGGCCTTTGTGGCCAGCCTCTTCGTGTACCAGAACCGGGAAATGAAGAAGCGTACCAACGGGGAGCCGGAATTTAAGGAGATGCTCTCCTACCTGGGACAGAGCGGCCAGCCGGGAGGAGCCCGGGCCCTCACCGGGGTGGGCGGATATTTTCAGGGGAGAAGGCTGGAGCTTTCCGGCCGCCCGGTGATTTTCGGAAGGGACGCCTCCCACTGTACGGCCGTATACCCCTCGGACACCAAAGGAATCAGCGGGCTGCACTGTCAGATCGTGCAGTCGGGCAACGACGTGATACTCACGGACTGCGGTTCCACCTACGGTACATACCTGGCTGACGGGCGCAGGCTGGCGCCCAACACTCCCTGCAGGCTCAACAGCGGCGATAGCTTTTACCTGGCGGAGCCGTGCAATACCTTTCGCGTGATATAGGAGGTGGGGAAGATGAATACAACTTTTTTTGAAAAGGCATCCAATTTGTCAAAGGATTTCAGCTGGAAGGATATTTTCTCCGATGTATTCAAGCCGCACACCCGGGAGGACAGAAGCCGGCTGATGTTAAAGGGGATGGGAAACCATGTGCCCTCCCCGGCCCAGATGCTCCGTCAGTGGCAGAAACCCTGGCTGTTTCTGTGGGCCGGAGCCATCGGCCTGGCCATCGCTTTGATCTCCATGTTTCTGTGGAACAGCGGAGCGGTGTACAGCATCCCTGCCATGATGCTGGTGCTCTTTATTGTGCCGGCCTTTGTGGTGCCCCTGGCGGTGCTGATCTTTTTCTGGGAGATGGATATGACCGGCTCTTCCTCTATCTTAGACACACTGATGATGATGCTGGTGGGAGGAATTCTATCCATAGCAGCCACGGGAATCTTCCACGCCTTCGTCACGCTGCCTTTCACGGATCAGGCCTATATCAGCGGACCACTGCCGGAGGAGATCGCCAAGTTTCTGGTGGTATGGCTGCTGCTAAGCCGGAAGAAATTCAAGTACGGCGTCCAGGGAATTCTGGTGGGAGGAGCCGTGGGCGTGGGATTTTCCGCCATAGAATCCGCCTATTATGCCTGGATGAACTTCATGCAGAAGCTGGACGTGGTGGCGGCGGAAAATGCCTTTGAAGGGATGTTAAGCGCCATGTTCGGGGGAGACGGCTCGGGAATCACCCTGGCCACCCAGGCCATGACCGACACCATTCTCAACCGGGGGATCCTGGCCATCGGCGGTCACGTTCTGTGGGCAGCTCTGTACGGCGGAGCCCTGGGGCTCTTGAAATATAAGGGAAAGCTGAGCCTGAAAAGCCTGGTGGATCCCCTGGTGATCATGACTTTCTCCGGGGCCTTCCTCCTGCACACTGTCTGGAATTTCAGCGGGGTGGCCTTCCTGGGAATTTTGCCGGAGGGGGTAGTGCTGTTTCTCATGAAGCTGGACGCCTACTATGTGAAATATATTCTTCTGATTGTTCTGGGGTGGCTCTTGCTCCTGTTTATTATGCGAAAATGTATCCGGCAGATGGTGGCTGTGGAGGGATTCTACAACCGTCAGCCGGAAGGCACAGGCTACGGCGGGGCTGCGGCAGCCAGACCGGCGGGAGCCCTGGCGGGGAACCGGGCCATTCTGACGGTGCGGGCCACGGGACAGTTAAATCACGGAAAGATATATGAGCTGTCCGCCGGGGGAAGTCTCATCTTCGGAAGAGATCCCCAGAGGGCCAATGTGGCCTTTCCGCCGGACACCAAGGGGGTCAGCGGACTCCACTGTGAGATTAAGATCAAGGACGGCATCCCGGTGCTCATAGACCGGAATTCCACCTATGGAACATTTTTCTCCAACGGCAGCAGGCTGGAGCCCAACGTACCCTATAAGATCAAGGGACACGTGAAGTTTTACCTGGCTAGACCGGAAAATCAATTTGATATTCAAGTTTAAAAACTATATATACAGGAGGTAGAAGGATTATGGAATTAAAAAAATGCCCGGAGGGCCACTATTATGACGCATCGCTTTACTCCGAGTGCCCCACATGCAAGGAAATGCAGAACGGCGGCGGCGCGGGCCAGACCATGGGCGGCGGAACAGGACAGGGCCAGACCCTGCCCTTAGGCTACGGCGGAGGCTCTTCCAGTTACGGAACTACTGCGCCGGTGAGCGGAGAAGCCCCCGGGGCCGGCTACCAAAACGGCGGCATGTATGAGGGCGGTTCAGGCAGCGGCGGCTACGGTGCCACGGCTCCTGTGACCGGGGCCAGCCCCCTGGGAGGGGGAGCGCCGGTGGGCGGGACTGTTCCCTTAACCGGAGGCTACACGGCTCCTGTGACCGGAGGCTATACTGCGCCGATGACCGGCGGAATGGGCGGCGCCTCCAGGGACGAGGGGCAGACCATCGCAGTGATACACCAGCAGCTGGGCATCGACCCGGTGGTGGGTTGGCTGGTGGCCATAAACGGCGCGGAGAAGGGCCGGGATTACAGAATTCACTCGGACAATAATTATATCGGCCGGAGCGAGAAGATGGACATCTGCATCCGGGGAGACGATACCATTTCCAGAGTCAACCACGCGGTGATTGCCTACGACACCAGGGAGCGGATGTTCTATTTCGCCCCGGGGGAGGGCCGCAGCATCAACCGGGTCAACGGAAAGGCTATGCTGGGGACGGTGATCCTCAATCCCTACGACGAGCTGGAAATCGGAGTAACCAAACTGATATTTATCCCCTTCTGTGGAGAAAGGTTTGAGTGGAAGAGTGAGAATAATTAATTATAGCGCCGCGGCGCTGACGGAAGGCCAGGAGACGGCTTCCGTCCAGGCCCAGACCGGGGCGGAGGCGGTAAGCTACTGGCCCTGGATAGGGGCTGCCGCAGTGCTGACGGTGCTGTTTGGGGTAATATTTTTCCTGTGCCTGAGAAAATATCTGCACACACAGAAGCGGGCCCGGCAGGCGAAAGAGCGAAAGATAGAAGCACGGCGTTTAAAGGAGGCGGAGAGTGTGACAGAGAGACGGGAACCGGTACATGAGGCAAAGGAGTTTTCTGCCCAGCCGGATTACGGGAGCACCATTTCCCTGGAGCCCCCTGCGCTGGAGAGAGAGCCTGCCTTCCCTCGGGAAGCTGCGCCGGTGAGGCAGACCCAGGAAGAGCCTGCCCCGGGAATCTATGTAGGAAAGGTACACGATATTGGACGCCGGTCAAGCCAGCAGGATTCCTTCGGGATATCCGGCGACGGCCAGCAGCTGGACGACGGGGGAAAGGGAATCTTCGCCATCGTAGCGGACGGCATGGGCGGTCTGAAAAATGGCGGAGCGGTCAGCGCTCTGGTGACCATGACCATGATGCAGGCCTTCGATGTGATGTCCGGACAGGTTTCTCCGGATCAGGCCCTCCTGGGGATGCTGGGGGAGGCCAACGAACGGGTCAATGATATGCTGAAGCCCTCCGGCCAGGGCAAGAGCGGTTCCACCGTGGTGGCTGCCATCATCCGGGAACGGATGCTCTACTGGATTGCCGTGGGGGACAGCCACATTTACCTGTACCGCAACGGAGCGCTGATGCAGATCAACAGAGATCACGTGTACAGTGTGGTTCTGGATGAGATGGCCGCCCGAGGGGAGATAAGCAGCCGGGAGGCGGCTCAGAATCCCCAGAGAAAGGCGCTGACCAGCTTCATCGGTATGGGCAGAATTGAGAAGATTGACCGCAATATCCGGCCCCTCACCCTTCAGAAAAAGGATCGGGTGCTGCTGATGACCGACGGGGTGTTCGGCACCTTGTCAGAGGAAGAGCTCACAGCGGCCATGAAGCTTCCTGTGGCGGAGAGCAGCGAGGCGATCCACCAGATGATACGGCAGAAGAATGCGGCGGCCCAGGATAACTATACGGCGCTGATATTGGAATGTATGTAGGTGAGGAAGAATGAGTCTGGATTTTAACCGGCTGTGTCTAAGGTGCATGAGTCCGGCGGTGAGCCAGGGCTATTGCTTAAATTGCGGGGCCCCAGTGGGCTTTGCCCAGGAGCCTGCCTTCGCGTTGACGCCGGGAAGTATTCTGGACGGCAGATACCTGGTGGGAGGCGTTTTGGGCCACGGCGGTTTCGGCATCACTTATCTGGGGCTGGATTTAAAGCATGAAACCCGGGTGGCCATCAAGGAATTTATGCCGGCGGACGCGGCGGGCAGGGCCCCGGGGCAGCTGAAGGTTACCGCCAGAAAAGGGGAAGATTTTCAATATGGCTTAAGCCGCTTTTTTGACGAGGCCAGAACCATTTACCGGTACCGGAATCACGCGAACATCGTCCATATCTATAAGCTTTTCCGGGAAAACGGAACGGCGTACTATGTGATGGAGTACCTGCAGGGCTGCGATTTAAGAAGGTATCTGAAAATCCGCGGCGGACGGCTGGGATTTCAGGAGCTGATGACGATTGTGCTTCCGGTGATGGACGCCCTGGAGTATGTCCACGGGGATCACGTGATCCACCGGGACGTGAGCCCGGACAATATTTACCTGGGAGATACGGTGAAGCTCATTGATTTCGGGGCGGCCCGAACCGCCTTCGCGGGACAGAGCAAGAGCTTTTCCATTATTTTGAAGAGGGGCTTTGCCCCGGAGGAGCAGTACCGCTCCCACGGAAGGCAGGGCCCCTGGACAGATATCTACGCTCTGGCGGGCACCATGTATATGGCCTTAAG
Organism: Candidatus Egerieimonas intestinavium; assembly: GCA_018711815.1. GTDB lineage: Bacteria > Bacillota > Clostridia > Lachnospirales > Lachnospiraceae > Egerieimonas > Egerieimonas intestinavium. The sequence continues at coordinate 13,433 of DVHU01000105.1, read as the reverse complement.
CGGCACCATGGTACCCGAGGCCCCGGAGCGGCTGGTCAGCGACCGGCTGGAGGACATCCGAACCCTGGTGCCGGAGCTGCCGGCCCAGGCGGGAAGCGCCCTCATGACGGCCCTTGCTGTCCGGGCGGAGTCCCGGTATCAGCGGGTGACGGATTTCCGGGGCGCTCTGCTGGGAAAGAGCGAGAAAACCCAGTGGGGAGATGATCCCCAGAGCGCCTTTCGCATTTACGGAATCGGAGGATTCTATGCGGGGGCAAGCCTCACCTCCCGGGAGACCCTGTGGGTGGGGCGGGATCCCCAGACCTGCCAGCTGGTCTATCCCCAGACGGCCAGAGGGGTCAGTCGGCGCCACCTGAAGCTGTACTTAGACGGCGCCAGAAATCAGATGATTTTGGAGGATCTGCACTCCTCCTTCGGAACCTGGGTCAACGGCCAGCGGATTCCGGGAGGCGTACCTGTGTCTTTAAAGTCGGGGGACAGATTTTCCTTTGGGGAACAGGAAATTTTTGAGGTGGATGTCCTGGGATGGTAGCCCTTGACCGAAAAAATGGGAGGAAAAAGCATGGTGGATATATCCAGTTATTCAAGCCCCGGAGGCAGAGCTTACAATGAGGACAGCGCCGCCCTCTGGGAGGAGGGGGCGCGGCAGTGCGTGATCGTGGCGGACGGCCTGGGGGGCCACGGGGGCGGCCAGATCGCATCCTCCACGGCGGCGGAGCTTTTAACCCAGGCCTTTGCCCAGGCTGAGCACATTGACATGGCCTGGATCCAGGAGGTTTATGAGGAGGTAAACAGGCGGGTTTTGGACTGTCAGACCGGAGAGTGCCGGATGAAAACCACCTGTGTCAGTCTCTTCGTGGAGGAGGGACAGGCCCTCTGGGCGCATCTGGGGGATTCCAGGCTGTATCATTTTGTGGATGGACAGCTCTCGTTTTTCACCACGGACCACAGCGTCTCCCAGATGGCGGTGCTCTCCGGGGAGATCACCCGGGAGCAGATCCGCTTTCACGAGGACCGCAACCGGGTGCTGCGGGCCTTTGGGGCTGAGGAGCAGGTGAAACCGGATATGGACGGGGCGAATCTGCAGGACGGAGCCTTCCACGCCTTTCTCCTGTGCAGCGACGGCTTCTGGGAGTATGTGCTGGAGGGAGAGATGGAGATCGACCTGGCCAAGGCGGGGACTGCGGCGGAGTGGATCTCCCTCATGACGGAGCGCCTGGAGAAAAAGGTAGACGGCCGAAATGATAATTATACGGCGGCGGCCATGTTTTTTGCCGCTGGCGAACCGGGCGGCGGGGTGCCGGCCTGAAGCAATGGGAGGAGTTGAGGATGATGAAAGGAAGGGAACCGAGGAGAAGAAGGTCAGCGGGCAGGCTTCTCTGTTCTGCCCTGCTGGCGGCGGCGCTTTTGTGCACGCTGCTTCCGGCGGCGGTATTCGGGGCGGTGGGGGATCCCCTGAAGCTTTATGTGGAGAGCAGCCGGGTGGCCGAGGACGGTCTGAAAATATATGTGAATACCAGCATCAGCCGCAGCGAGGCAGAGCTCTCCGCCGACAATTTTCAGGTGGTTCTGGGAAATACACAGCTGCCCTGCACGGGGGTTCAGTATTTTTCCGACACCGGAGAGCCGGTGACCTATGTGTTCCTGGTAGATGTGTCCGGGTCCATCAGCAGCGAAAAGCTGGAGCAGATGAAATCTTATCTCAAGCTTGTGACGGCGGGAATGGGCCAAGGGGACAGAGCATGCCTGATCACCCTGGGAAATGAGCTGGCGGTGGGAGAATTTACCAACGGCCAGGAGGCCATCAACGCCCAGATTGACGGAATTCAGCGGCTTCGAGACGATACCAACCTCTACTATGGGATTGTGAAAGCTCTGGAGATACTGGCGGCGGACAGCCAGACACAGGGAAAGAAGGCGCTGCTGGTTATCTCCGACGGGGAGGACGATCAGGCCTCCGGTATCACCCGGGAGGAAGTGAATTCCGCTCTGGAAAGATATACGTATCCGGTGTACACCGTGGCCATGCTGGGAAGCAATTCCAGCGAAAGCCAGCAGGAATTTGCCAAGATTCTGGGAAGCTTTGCCCGGCTCTCCGCAGGAGGGATTCATACGGCCATAGGCGTGGATAATATTTCCCCGGAGGACAGCGCGGCGCGGATGACGGCCTCCCTTCGGGACAGCCTGGTGCTGACGGCGGACGCCTCCGGATATACCCCCGGGGAGGGACAGGCTTACCTCCAGGTAGAAGGAACCGTGGAGGGCTACGGGACTGCCTCGGACAGCGCAGCCTTTCAAGAGAAGGATTTAGGCCTTTCCCCGGGAGAGACCGAAACGGAGGATCAGGAGCCGGAGGAGCCCAGCGGGGCCCAGGAGGCCGCCGATGGAGAGAACAGCGACGAGGACGGTGAAGATACAGAGGAAGAGCCAAAAAAGGAGGACCAGGAGCCAAAGGAGAGCCCGGAGGAAGAGCAGGAAGGAATTTCTCCCTGGGTGTGGGCCGCAGCCGGAGGCGGAGTTCTGGTGATGATCGTCCTGGCAGCGGCGGCAGCCCGGGGAAAGAAGAAGCGCCGCCAGGCTGAGGAGGCCCGCCGGCAGGAGGAACGGCGCCGGGAGGAAGCCAGACGCCAGGAAGAGGAAGCTACTGTCCTGGGCGAGCCAAGTCCGGCAGAGGATTATCCCAGCACCGGAAGCCTAAAAGAGCAGCCGGAAGCCCAGGAGGCCGCGGAGGCGTTGGATTCGCCCCAGGAGCAGGGAGAGGAAGGCCAGGCGGAGGCGTCCGGCCAGGAAGGGGAAGGTTCGGCTGATCAGGAAGCAGACCGTCAGGAGACGGCTTTTGGACCAGAGGAAGCGGAGGCGGTGGTCTATCTGACCAAGATCGGCATGTCGGAGGAAAAATCTTATCGGATCGCCCTGCGGGGGGAGACTACTTTGGGACGGGAACCGGAAAGAGCGGCCTACGCTTTCCCGGAGGATTTGCACATGTCGGCTGTACACTGCTCCCTCAGCTACTTTGACAACCGCATCATTATCTGCGATAAAGGCTCCAGAAACGGCACTAAGGTAAACGGCGTGCCCATTACCGCCCCTTATCCCTTAAGCTGCGACGATATTATTCAGATAGGAAATTCAGAATTTCGGATTCACTGGTGACAGGAGAAAAATAATGGAAAAGAAGAGTAACGGGAAAACGGCGGTCATCATCACGGGGATTTTGTTTGCGTTATCCCTGGCCGCCCTGGTAATTCTGCTGGCGCTCCAGCTGGGCGGCGGAGGTACAGAAGAGACTGCGCCCCAGGAGAACGCCGGGGAACAAGAGCCCGGGAACGCTGAAGATCAGGAGACCCCGGAGGATAAAACGCCCCAGGAGGGGGAAGCGGAGGAACCCAGGGAAGCGGAGGACCAAAAGGGCAGAGAACAAAGGGAAAAGACCGGCGGCAGCCAGGAAATTCAGGACGGCGGCCAGGAGATAGACGACGGCAGCCAGGGGCTTTCGGAGGATGACCAAGAGCTGGGCGGCAGCGGTCAGGAGGATCAGGAGCCGGAGCAGGTGGTCCCGGAGCGCGTGCCCGAGAACGGCGGGCCTGTCTGAACAGGCTTCTTAGGGCCTAAGAAGATAAGGACTGCAGGAGGGAGGGGCGCATATGGAATTGCATATCTGTTTCAGCTGCATGAGGGAAAAGCAGGAGTCCGGCCCCTGTCCCTACTGTGGCTTTGACGGGAGCACATATCAGCCGGCTGCACACCATCTGCGGCCGGGGACGATTCTGGCGGGCAAATATATCCTGGGCCGGGTAATGGGTGAGGGAGGTTTTGGCATCACCTACGTGGGCTGGGATCTGAATCTTCGGGTGAAGGTGGCGGTGAAGGAATATTATCCCAACGGCTGCGTGGCCCGGGACGGCAGCACCAGCAGGAGCGTTACCATGCTCACGGGCCGGCTGGGAGAATTTTTCCAGCGAGGACTGGAAAAATTTGTGGATGAGGCCCAGCGGCTGGCGAAGTTCTGGGATATGCCGGGAATCGTGTCGGTGAAGGACTATTTCCAGGAGAATAAGACCGGATACATTGTCATGGAATTCGTGGAGGGGCAGACCCTAAAGGCGCTGCTTAAGCAGCGCCCGGATAACCGCCTTCCGGTGGAGGAGGTTTTCACCATGATGCGCCCGGTGCTGAAAGCGCTGGAGGAGGTGCATAAGACGGGACTGATTCACCGGGACATCAGCCCGGACAACCTGATGGTGACCCCGGAGGGCCAGGTGAAGCTCATCGATTTCGGAGCAGCCCGAGATTTTCTGGCGGAGGAGGAGAAGAGCCGATCAGTGCTGCTCAAACCCGGCTACTCCCCCACGGAGCAGTATCAGAGCCGGGGGAATCAGGGGCCCTGGACGGATGTGTACAGCATGTGCGCCACCATATACCGGGCCATCACCGGGCAGGTGCCGGAGGAGGCCCTGGATCGCCTGGGCAAGGATCCCCTAAAGCCCCCCTCTCAGCTTCAGGTGTCTATTGATCCCCAGCGGGAGAGGGCGCTGATGGACGGAATGGCAATTTTCCCCAGCAAAAGGATTCAGTCCATGGAGGAGCTGGAAAAGCTGGCCTACGGACAGGCGGTCAGAAAAAGCAGAAGAAAGCTTCCTCTCTTCGGGGCGGGAGCGGCGGTGCTGGCAGCGGCTCTGATTTTCCTCCTGCTGCCGGGAGAAAAGGCTGACAGCCGGTCGGCCGGAGAGAGCGAAAAGGGGCAGAGCGCTTCCCCGGAGGAATCAGAGGAGGTTTACCAGGGGGAAGCAGTAGTCTGGGCGGACAGCAATATGGAGTGGTTTGTGCGCGCAGGGCTGGGAAGGCCCCAGGGGGACATCTACCGGGAGGAGCTGGAGAAGATCCGGGTGCTGCGCATTGTGGCGACGGGCGTCGAGCTGTACGAAAACGAAGATGAGGACCAGGGAAAGCTGATAGCGACGGATTACGCGGAGGTAGAAGAGGAGGCGGCAATCGTGTCCCTGGAGGACCTGCAGTATTTTCCCAACCTGATAACCCTACAGATAGAGCAGCAGAGGGTGGCGGACATCAGTCCAGTGGCAAATCTCGTTTCTCTGGAAAATTTGAACCTGGACGGCAATCAGATCTCGGACATCAGTCCTCTGGCGGGATTAAGCTCCCTGAAGGAGATTTCCTTTAATCTCAATGCTATAGCGGATATCAGCCCCCTGGCGGGATTGACTTCCCTGACAAGTGTGAATTTATATGCCAACGATATAGCGGACATTACAGCCCTGTCCGGCCTAACCTCCATGAAAAACCTCAATGTGGGTTCCAATTATTTGCAGGACATCAGCAGCTTATCGGGGATGACTTCCCTGGAGATCTTAGATTTAAGCTTCAATGAATTCACAGATATCACCATTTTGTCCGGGCTTACCTCTCTGAGACAGCTGAATTTGGCCGAAACTTCCATAGAAAGCCTGGCGCCCATTGCCAATCTGACTGAGCTGGAGCTGCTTGATCTGATGGGCGCAGGTATCACGGACGTTAGCAGTTTGGCGCAATTAAAGCAGCTGCTGGTGCTTACGTTAGCCGACAATACGATCACGGATTTAACCCCCTTAAGCCAGCTTTATAACCTGGAACTCTTGGTGCTGGACGAAGGGATGGAGGAGCAGGCCGCCTGCCTGGAGGACATAGAGGGTCTGGAGATCATCTGGTTTTAGCAGCGGGGGCGGGATCATTTGTGGCCCGGGCTGTGTATAAGGAATGAAGGGGGAAAAGGAGAATATGGAACTGAATCTTTGCTTTGGCTGTATGAGGGAGAAGACCCAGCCCGGTCCCTGTCCCTACTGCGGCTTCCACCAGGAGATGTACCAAGCGGCAGTTCACCAGCTGCCCCTGGGAACCATCCTGGCGGGAAAATATCTGGTGGGGCGGGTGCTGGGAGAAGGGGGCTTTGGCATCACCTACGTGGGCTGGGACTTGAATCTGGAGATGAAGGTGGCCGTGAAGGAATACTATCCCAACGGCTTTGTGACCCGGGATCACGGGAGAACCAACACGCTGACGGCTCTCACCGGTTCCCGGGGAGAATATTTCCAGAGGGGATTGGCAAAATTCGTGGACGAAGCCCGGAGACTGGCGAAATTCTGGCGTCTGCCGGGCATTGTGGCGGTGAAGGATTATTTTCAGGAAAATCAGACTGCCTACATCGTCATGGAATTTGTGGAGGGCCAGACTTTAAAGGAGATCCTGAAGAATAGCGCCCAAAAGCGCCTTCCGGCGGAGGCGGTGTTCACCATGATGCGCCCGGTGATGAGATCTCTGGAGGAGATACATAAGGCGGGGCTGATTCACCGGGATATCAGTCCGGACAATCTGATGGTATCCTGGGATGGGCAGGTGAAGCTCATCGACTTTGGAGCGGCCCGGGATTTCCTGGCGGAGGGGGAGAAGAGTCTCTCCGTGATGTTAAAGCCCGGCTACGCCCCGGAGGAGCAGTACCGAAGCCGGGGAAATCAGGGGCCCTGGACGGACGTCTACGGCCTGTGCGCCACCATGTACCGGGCCATCACCGGGGAGGTTCCCGAGGAATCTCTGGATCGGATGGCGGAGGACACCCTGAAAAGACCCTCACAGCTGGGCGTCTCCCTTTCTGTCTCCCAGGAGGAGACGCTGATGAAGGGGTTGGCGGTATTCCAGAGGGACAGGTATCCGTCCATGGACGAGCTGGAGAAAGCCCTGTACCAGGAGACGTCCACCGGGGAAAACCGAGGGGAAGCCGGACAAAAGACAGCCTTCTATACCCAGGCCCAGCAGACCCAGGAAGGGCCGCAGTCCCGGGAACAGAAGCATAAGACCGGGCTAAATGGGCTAAAGGAAATGGGGTTGGGAAGGCGGAAAAAACAGTCTCCCCCCAAGGAGAATTCTCCGGAAGCAGCCTACCAGGAAGTCCTGCAGGCCCAGGCGGTGGAAAAGTGGTTTCTGCTGGCTTACGCAGTCTGGGCATTGAGCAGGGTAGCGGCAGCCTGCATTGTAGAAGAGGCTCTGATTAAAGGGGGGATACTTAGGGATTCCGGCTACAGTATTCTCTGTCTGTTGGTAAACCTCTGTTTTTTAGGGGTATCGGCAGTCCTTCTGAAAAAATCCTGGGGGCTGTGCCGTCAGCTCTTCTGGGTGCAGAGCTTGGCTGAGCTGCTGTACATTGGCTTCTGCGGCGGGTTGCTCTACGCCCTGGGGGATAACAGTACATGGGGATTAGTTAAGGGATTTCGGGCTTTGCAGATGCAGATATCCTGGGTGTGGGAGCTCCTCCCGCTGCTGGGGCTGTTCCTGTTTTCCCGGCAGGCCAAGAGGAAGGGCTGGAGCTTTGGGGGGACGGCGAGTCTCAGCTCCCGGCGGCGGCTTCTGCGGCTGACGGCCTGGCTGATGACGTTGCTGTTCCCGGTCTTGTACTTTCTCTACAGCGGAATTATGAATGGGACACTGAATTACAGTATCTACGCACAATACCGGCTGCTGCGGATGATGATCTTTTTCCTCGTACTTCCGGGCGGCGCCATCCTCTGGCGGCTGGCCAAGGGCTGGAAGAGCCTTCGGCTGCTTTCCGGCTTTTCCCTGCTTTTGGTGGCGGCGGGGGCAATATTGGAGGCCGTTTGCCTTGATTCTTCCCTTTACGAGCTGAATTATTTGGCCTTTCTGCTGATTCTGTGCGGCCCGCTGACGGAGATCAGCCTGCGGATGAATAAGAATAGCGCTTAAGCTGTCAAAGGAGAATACTATGGAAATCAATCTTTGCTTCGGCTGCATGGAGGAGAAGCCCCAGCCCGGCCCCTGCCCTCACTGCGGTTTCGACCGGGAAGATTACCACCCGGCGGTGCATCATCTGCCGCCGGGGACTATCCTGGCGGGAAAATACCTTTTGGGCCGGGTGCTGGGAGAAGGGGGTTTTGGCATCACCTACGTGGGCTGGGATTTGAATCTGCAGGTGAAGGTGGCCGTGAAGGAATACTATCCCAATGGTTTTGTCACCAGAAACTGCGGCTTTGACCGGAGGGTCACGGAGCTCACGGGACGGGAGGGAGAATTTTTCCGAAAGGGCCTTGAGCGGTTCATCAGGGAAGCCCAGGTGCTGGGACAGTTTTGGGAGCTGCCGGGTATCGTGTCGGTAAAAGATTATTTCCAGGAGAATAAGACCGCCTACATCGTCATGGAATTTGTGGAGGGTCAGACTCTAAAAGAACTGCTGAAGAAAAGTCCCGGTAGCCGCCTGCCTGTGGAACGGGTTCTTTCCATGATGCGCCCGGTGATGAACGCTCTTGAGGAGGTACATAAGGCGGGGCTGATTCACCGGGATATCAGTCCGGACAACCTGATGGTGAGCCCCAAGGGAGAGGTGAAGCTCATTGACTTCGGCGCCGCCCGAAATTTTCTGGGGGCCGGGGAAAAGAGCCTCTCTGTGCTCCTAAAACCCGGTTACGCTCCCCAGGAGCAGTACAGGAGCCGGGGAGAGCAGGGCCCCTGGACAGACGTCTACGGGCTGTGCGCCACCATATACCGGGCCATCACCGGACAGGTGCCGGAGGAGGCCCTGGACCGGCTGGAGACAGATAAGCTGCAGCCGCCCTCCCGATTGGGAGCAGAGATTGGGCCCCGGCAGGAAAAACTCCTGATGCGGGGGCTGGCCCTGTCTCCCCGGGACAGAATCCAGTCCATGAAGGAGCTGGAGAAGATCTGCCTTCAGGGCAAAAAGGGATTAAATGAGGAGCAGAGGAGATATCTGCGCAAGCTGAGCATTTACCTGGCTGTCACCATCACCATAGGGGTCTTGGCGGTGGTGCTCACAGAGCTTCGGGTGGGAAAAAGCGCAGAGGGAACAGACCGGGAAAACGTCCAGAGCCTGGAGAGCCAGGAGGTCCAGGTGATCTGGGCGGACAGCAACATGGAGCGGCTGGTCCGTCAGGGCCTGAACCGGCCGGAGGGGGCCATTTACGAGAGCGAACTGGAAGAGATCACCGTTTTGTGTATCGCCGGGAATGAGGTGCACCTCTGCAGAGATAGTTCAGAGGAGAACAGCGGCTTCATTTTCGAGTATGAAAACATCCAGAAGAGGGATCGCATCCAGTCCCTGGAGGATCTGCGGTATTTCCCCAATCTTGAAAGGCTGCAGCTGAGCTCCTACCATGTGACGGAGGAAATGCTGGTGGATCTGGCAGGGCTGAAAAATCTCAAGCAGCTGGATCTGGAGGGGAACGGGCTGTCGGATATATCTGCCCTGGCCGAGTATACGGGTTTGACGGTGCTGGGAATCGCCGACAACCGCGTGAAAGATATCTCGCCCCTGAGCGGCCTGGTGAAGCTGCAGGAGCTGAGCGTGAAAAACAATGAGATCGAAGATATTTCCCCGCTCAAGGACATGAAGGAGCTGAGAACACTGTATCTGTGGGAGAATCAGGTGGAAGATATTTCCCCCTTAAGCGGCCTGACCGAGCTGAGAACACTGTATATATGGGATAATCAGGTGACGGATATTGCGCCCTTAAGCGGTCTGACAAAGCTGGCAAAGTTAAATCTGGTAAACAACCGGGTGGCGGATATTTCCCCCTTAAGCGCCTTGACCGAGCTGACCGAGCTAAGGCTGGCGGATAACCAGGTGACGGATATTTCCCCCTTAAGCGGCCTGGTGAAACTGCAGGGGCTTTATATGAGCGGGAACAGAATCCCAGACATCAGCCCTCTGTCAGGACTGACGGAACTGACCTACCTGGGCATAAATGAGAGTACCATAGAAGACCTGACTCCTTTAAGGAGCCTTACCAAGCTGGAGCAGCTTTATGTGAGAAATTCCTGCGTTTCGGATCTCACCCCCTTAAGCGGACTTGGGGCCCTGCATACCCTGGATGTATCCGAAACCCAGGTGACGGATATCGCTCCTCTGGCAGGACTTTCGGGACTTCAGGCCTTAAATCTCGGGGGGCTGGCCCGGGACGGCAGAAGGCTGGCGGATCTTACTCCCTTAAGCTCCCTGGTCAACCTGCAGGTACTGGTTTTGTATGAGAATGAGCTCCAGGATCTTGCGCCCTTGAGTGGATTGGTAAATATGGAGGAGCTATCTCTGGATACCAACAGCGTTTCTGACCTTACGCCCCTGGCGGGGATGGAAAAGCTGAGAATCTTAAACATCGCTCATACGGCGGTGTCGGATCTCAGTCCCCTAAAGGGATTTACCAATCTAACGGAACTGACGATTACCGATACCCCGGTGACCGACATCTCCTGCCTGGACGGGCTGGAAGGGCTGCAGATCATACAGTAGGACGGCAAGCCGGAAAGGAAGGACATATGGAACTGAATCTTTGCTACAGCTGCATGAAAGAGAAGGGAGCCCCCGGCCCCTGCCCCCACTGCGGTTTCGATGAGAGCGCCTACGAGCCGGCACCCCACCATCTTCCCCCGGGGACAATTCTGTACGGGAAGTATCTGATCGGCCGGGTGCTGGGGGAAGGGGGTTTTGGCATCACCTACGTGGGCTGGGATCTGAACCTGGAAATGAAGGTGGCCGTGAAGGAGTACTACCCCAACGGCTTTGTGACCCGGGACAACGGGCGCGCCAATACGCTGACCATCCTCACCGGCCCCCGGGGAGAGTTCTTCCAGAAGGGCGTGGAAAAATTTGTGGAGGAGGCCAGAAGGCTGGCAAAATTCTGGAGGCTGCCGGGAATCGTGGCGGTGAAGGATTATTTTCAGGAGAATAAGACGGCCTACATTGTCATGGAGTTTGTCCAGGGCAGCACCTTAAAGGAGATCTTAAAGAGCGCATCCGGCGGGCGGCTTCCGGCAGAGCAGATTTTTCAGATGATGCGCCCGGTGATGAAGTCCCTGGATAAGGTTCATGAGGCGGGGCTGATTCACCGGGACATCAGCCCGGACAATCTTATGGTGGATCGGGAGGGGCAGGTGATGCTCATCGATTTCGGGGCAGCTCGGGACTTCCTGGCGGAGGGAGAGAAGAGCCTCTCGGTGATGCTAAAACCCGGCTACGCCCCGGAGGAGCAGTACCGAAGCCGTGGAAAACAGGGCCCCTGGACAGACGTCTACTCTCTGTGCGCTACCATGTACCGGGCCATCACCGGCCAGGTGCCGGAGGAATCCCTGGACCGGCTGGCGGAGGACACCCTGAAAAGGCCCTCCCAGCTGGGAGTTTCCCTTTCCGGCTGGCAGGAGAAGGCTCTGATGAAGGGCTTGGCCGTGTTTCAGAAGGACCGACTGCAGTCCATGAAAGAGCTGGAGGCGGCCCTGTACACGGAGCCGAAGGAAGAGAAGCAAGAAAAAGAAGAGACTAGCCAGCGGAAAGAAGAAGCCCCACAGGAGCAAGAGGATTCGGATATCACCCGGAGGGTGAGACCGGCATCTCAGGAGGAGATGGAGAAAAAGCCTGCAGGCCAAGAATCTGCCGAGCCTGCGGCTCAAGGCCCTGCGGAGCCTGTGGGCCAAGAGAATGCTGGAACTGCGGGCCAGGAGAACGTCGAGACAGTGGCCCAAGATCCTGCAAAGACCGCGGGCAAAGACTATGTGGCCTCTGCCGGAGGGAAATCCGGGGGCAAAGGAAAGCTTTTGGCAGCGGGACTTGCCGCCGTGGCGGCGGTGGTCATTGCCGTGGCCGCGCTGGGGGGCGGGAAGAAAGATTCCGAGAGCCAGAGCGCCCGGGAAAGCTCCGATACCCCGTCGCAGACCACCCGGGAACCGGATTCGGAGCCGGAGGGAAACAAGGAGTCAGGGGATACAGAAGTTTCCTCCAACGGCACCTTTCGGATAGGGGTATACGGGAATTCGATTCCCAGCAGCTATCTGGGGGAGGACGGGAACTGCCGGGGAGTGGAGATTGACGTGGCCCAGGAGATCGCCGAGAGTCTGGGGATGGATCTGGAGGTGCAGGTTCTGGGAGCTGTAATGCTGGATGGGGAATATGTGAAAATGGCCCTGGATTCCGGAGAGATAGACTGCTTTGCGGGCTTCTCTCATACGCCGGAGAGGGAAAGCCTGATGGCTTTTTCTGACCCCTATATGACGGCAGATCTGGCGGTTTTAGTCAACAGGGAGGCGCAGGCGGCGAGCAGCCCTGAGGATCTGAGCGGCCTCACAGCGATCGCAGTGCAGCGGGACTCCGACGCCCATGGATATTGTACATACACCTACTCTTCAACCGTGGCCTATGACAAGCTTGCGGATGCGGTTTCGGCCCTGGAGAAAAATGAGGTGGACTGCGTGCTCACCAGCGAGGCCACAGCGCGAAAGCTGGCCGCGGACAATGAAAGGCTGGAGGCTTTGGAGGAGCCCCTGGAGATAGCTGAACCCAGCTGTTTCTGCGTTCAGCGGGACAACCAGGAGCTGCTGGATCAGATTAACGAAGTGATCGGCTCCCTGGAGGAGCAGGGGAAAATCGATGAATTTATTATCAGGCACACCCTGGGATAACCTGGGATTAGCGTGGGGGAAAGGACATGGAAATAAATCTTTGTTTTAACTGTATGAAGGAGAAAAAGGAGCCCGGCTCCTGTCCGCACTGCGGCTTTGACCCGGAGGCATATGAGGCGGAGCCTCACCACCTGCCTCTGGGGACGATCCTGGCAGGAAAGTATCTGGTGGGGCGGGTGCTGGGGGAAGGCGGCTTCGGCATTACTTATGTGGGCTGGGATTTGAATCTGGAACTCAAGGTGGCCATAAAAGAGTATTATCCCAACGGATTCGTGACGAGGAACAGCACCTTTAACCGAACGCTGACGGTGCTCACCGGATCCCGGGGAGAATTTTTCCAGAAAGGGCTGGACAAATTTGTGGACGAGGCCAGACGGCTGGGAAAATTCTGGCAGCTGCCGGGCATCGTGTCGGTGAAGGACTATTTTCAGGAAAATAAAACCGGATATATCGTTATGGAGTTTGCCGAGGGGCATACCCTGAAGGAAATCCTGAAAAAATCTTCCCAGGGAAGGCTGCCGCCGGAGCGGGTTTTCGCCATGATGCGGCCGGTGATGAAGTCCCTGAATAAGGTTCACGAGGCAGGACTGATCCACCGGGACATCAGCCCAGACAACCTGATGGTGGCCCGGGACGGCCGGGTAAAGCTCATTGATTTTGGGGCTGCCCGGGACTTCCTGGCGGAGGGAGAGAAGAGTCTCTCTGTGATGCTGAAACCCGGCTATGCCCCGGAGGAGCAGTACCGAAGCAGGGGAAAACAAGGCCCCTGGACGGACGTGTACGGCCTGTGCGCCACCATGTACCGGGCCATCACCGGACAGGTACCGGAGGAATCCCTGGATCGGGTAGCAGAGGACACCTTGAGAAGTCCCTCCCAGCTGGGGATTCCCATAGCTCCCTGGCAGGAGAATGCCCTGATGCAGGGCTTGGCGGTGTTTCAGCGCTACCGTCTCCAGTCCATGGAAGAGCTGGAG
>DVHU01000104.1 GCA_018711815.1 Candidatus Egerieimonas intestinavium | reverse complement strand
TTTAATAAATTTTTATCACGACTTAGGCGATATTCATTAAACTTTTCTTGCTTTCGCATATCTCCTTGTGCCATGCCGTTTATCCAGTCACAATAAACATTTTCACACATCTCCAACGCACTTTCTGAGTATTCAACCATAAATATACCAATTTTTTGGGGACCCGTATACTTTCCATAACTTTCCATATGATTCTCCCAATTACGTTTAAATGACTCACATAAAAATTTATAAGAGTGTTCAGGATATTGGAATTTCCATGATTTTGAATGTAGCACAGCATCTCTTGATGTTTCGCTCCACTCTAATACTTGTTTCTTCGTCTCAGTATCGACTTTTCGACAAAACTGGTTTTCTTTTCTCTTATGCTTAGATCCTTTGCTGTTCTCAATTGATGATGTCACCTGAAAATGTTCAATAAATCCATTCTCGAATGTGAAATCCGGAAAACAACTCGTATCACGATTTCTATTGGCAACTCGTAAAATGCTTTCAAATTCTTCACGGTTTCTCTCTAATAATCCAAAATATGGTTTATTATATTCTGGATTAACTAAATAGTCTCTTTCTTTTTTTAACTCATTATTTGATATATTCAAATATGTTTTATAAATATAAGAATTTTCTATTGATTGTTTATCTTTACAAAATATATTGTTTTGAACAAACTTTAAACACTTTAGTTCTCGGTCGTCACACATAAATATTTTTTAGTCTCCTTCGTAATCTTATCAATCTAATCTCGTTATTGAAAACTAGAAAAAGAGGCCGCTTTCTTATGCAGCCTCCCCTCCAGGAAAGATTTTATTATTATTCAGCGGCCGGCGCAGGAGTCGCCTCCTTGCACACGTCCACCCAGCCCTTGGCCTGGGAAAGCTCCTCCAGCTCCGGGCAGGTGAGCTCGATGGCTGAGTTCCCACTGCCGCAGGCCGGAAATACCGTCTCAAAACGCCGCAGGGATTCGTCCAGATAAACCTCCGTCCCCGCCGGGTTGGCGAAGGGGCAGACCCCTCCGGGAGCGTGGCCGGTGAAGGCCTCCACATCCGGGCCGCTGAGCATCTTGGCCTTCATGCCAAAGAAATGCTTAAATTTGCTGTTGTCCACCTTGCAGTCCCCGGCGGCCACCACCAGGATGCTGTGCTCCCGGTCCCGGTCGTAGAAGGAAAGGGTCTTGGCAATTCTGGCCCCCTCCACGCCCACAGCCTTGGCTGCCAGCTCCACGGTGGCGCTGGACACAGAGAATTCCCGAATCTCCGAGTCCCGTCCTCTCTCTGCCATATATTCACGCACTCGCTCAATCGACATTTCTTCTACACTCCTTTACGCCGCCGCATTTCCATTGGCTTCATCAGTATCCTCAGTCTCAATGAGAATCGCCTCACCGGTTCCCTTCATTCCGTCGGGATCCACCTGATTATAAATCATGAAGGCGTCCATGATGTGGTAGGGATTCGTATATCCGGAGCCTTCCGCCCCGGCGGTCACCAGAATATACTCCTCTCCGCCGATCAGCGCCTCGCTGGCCAGGCAAAGACCCGCCTCGTCGTGATAGCCCGTCTTGCCCCCGCGGATCTCCCCGCCATTTACCGAGTAATCCGTCATCTTGGAGAACATGGAGCTCTTGAAGGTGATTCCATCGGGATGCTTGTTGGTGGAGCTGGTGCTGTAACGGTCCGTCTCAAAGATCTGACGGAACTGGTCATTCTGCAGGGCATACTGCAGAAGGGTTGCTATATCCTTGGCCGTGGAGTAATGATCCGGATCATAAAGTCCTGTTACATTTACAAAATGGGTATCTTCCATGCCCAGCTCCTGAGCCTTCTGGTTCATGAGATCCACCAGGGCCTCCTCGGAGCCGCAGGTCTTCCGGGCCAGAGCCATGCTGCACTCTCCACCGGAGGGAAGCATTACCCCGTAGAGCAGATCTATGGCCGGAACCACCTCGTCCGGGGAAAATCCCGCTAGGGACGCCTGCTCTGCGTAGAGTTCATCAAACATGTCCGCGTCCACGGTCACCTCCTGATTCAGGTCGCCGCCCAGCTGCTCCAGGAGTACCAGAGCCGTCATCATCTTCGTCATGGACGCCGGGGACATCCTCTCATCGCCCTTCACATCCAGGAGCAGTTCCTTCTCATCTCCGTCCACCCGGTACAGAACAGCATATTTGCTGTACAGCTCACTGGTATCAATGGCGGAAGTCTCCGGTGTGGGCGAGGGAGTAGCCGTGGGCGTCGCCTCCGGGGTGACGCTGCTCTCCGGGGCGGGCGTGGCTGTCACGGCAGGCACATCCTTCCCGCTCTCCTGCTCCTTTCCCTGCAGGCGCCAGATCATAAAGATTATTCCAATCAGGCACAGAAGAAGGAGAACGAAAATCACAATTCTGCCCACCAGCTGTTTCTTTCGGTTTTTCTTTGCTTTTTTCTTGTTTGCCATACTGTTTCCTCTTTTTGTAATAATTTCATGGTTACCAGTATAGCACAATCCTTGAGATATTGCAAAATTGTTTTTATCCCTTTACAATCTTGTAATATGTTCTGGCAGTGACCTTAAAGACCAGGGTGTAAAACAGGGCGAAGAGGACCACCGCCCCGGCGGTGCAGGCCAAAAACAGCTTGGTATTATACATATTCATCAGCTTCAGCATCCGGTTCATCAAAGGGAAGGCGGCGCACACGTGGACCGTGGCCATACCCAGGGGCAGGAAGAACACCTTGCGCACCTGCTCGTCGATGGTCTTTCGGATTTCCCGGTCGCTCATCCCCACCTTGCGCATGATGGCAAACCGCGCCTGGTCGTCGTACCCCTCGGAGATCTGCTTGTAGTAAATGATCAGCACCGTGGCCATCAGGAAAAGCAGTCCCAGGAATACCCCCAGGAAAAGGAAACCGCCGTACAGCATGTAGATATCCTCCAGATGCTCCACCCGGCCCTCCAGGTAGGCGAACATTCCGTTCTCATTTCCCATCTCCGGATAGCGGGCCGCCAGATTTTCCCTTAATTTCCCCGCGAATTCTTTCTGCGTCTCCTTCCCCGTCTCAGCAAGAGTAATGCTCCCATAGTACCGATAGTCGCTGCTGTAGTCCTGATACGCTTCTTTTTGTCCATTGTAAACTTCCTCCATCGTGTCGTTATCCATCACCAAATAATAGCTGTCCATGAGCAAAGCCAGGTCGGAGCCATTTTCCGGGAAATTCTCCAGATGCTCCTTCACCTGATAGGTCTTGCCGAAGAGCTCCACCTGGGCGTCGTCAGTGTCCCCCCGCCGGGTATATATCAGCACCTGATCCGCCTCAAGCTGGGCCTTTCGGCCGGTGAGCTGCTCATATTCCTCTTCATTAACCAAAATCACCTGGGAAAAATCCATTCCCGTGTAATCCTGATCTGTCAAAAAAACAGAGCCCTCCTTCACGGCGGTAAATTCCAGGTTGGCATAGCCCTCGTAGCTGTTCACCTCCACGCCCACCTCCTGGGCCGTCTGCCGGACTACCTCCTCCATATCTCCCGCAAAGCTGTAGGAATCATTCTCCATCACAAAGGAGACGTCCGTGGGATAGCGGGTCTCAATGATTTCCTGGACAGAGGCGTACATGGACACGGAGGTGGCCACCGCCAGCAGCACGCCGGTGCTTAAGATACAGATGTTGGCCAGCCCCACCGCGTTCTGCTTCATCCGGTAAATCATCCCTGACACAGAGATGAAATGTCTGGGGTGATAATAATACCCCTTATTCCACCGCAGAGCCTTCAGCACCGCAATGCTGCCGGCGGTAAAAATCAGATAGGTACCCAGGATCACCAGCAGAACCGCCACGAAGAACAGGGCAAAGGCCGCAATCACATTTTCCGTGGTGATGGCGATATAGTAGCCCGCTCCCATACACAGGGCTCCCGCCGCCGCCATAATCAGCCGGGTCTTGGGCTCCTTCTCCCCTACGTTTCCGCCCCGCAGCAGCTCCACAGGCTTTGCCTTTCCAATCTGCAGCAGGTTAAAGAGCAGAGTCAGAAGGTAGATGCCGGCGAAGGCCGCCCCAGTCATCACCAGGGCCGGGGCATAGAAATGGTACTGGATGGGTATCTCGTAGCGCACCACCCGCAGGAGAATCCAGAAGATCAACCGGTCCAGCACCACGCCGGCCACCAGTCCCCCAATCACGGAGGCCAGGGATACCAGCAGAGTCTCCAGGGAAATCAGCCGCGCCAGATTTCCCTTATCCATGCCCAGAATACAGTAAAGGCCCAGCTCCTTCTTTCTGCGCTTGATCAAAAAGCTGTTGGTGTAAAAAAGGAAGATGGCCGCAAAGATCGCCACAATGGCCGTGCCGAACTGCAGCACCATCTGCATATCCCGGCCGCCGTTCATTTCCTGGACCCCCGGATTGATGGTCAGGGAGAGGATCATGTAAAATACCGCCACCGTACAGATTCCCGTGAGGATATAGGGAAAGTAGCTGGACTTATTCTTCTTCAGATTTTCCTTGGCCAGTCTTGTATAGAAGAATTTACTCATGATAATCACCGCCCATCGTCGCCATCACCGTCAGGGTCTCCGAAATTTTCTGATACATCTGCTCATCGTTTCTGCCGGCCTTATAGAGCTGGTGGTAGACCTCCCCGTCCTTGATAAAGAGCACCCGGCCGGCACGGCTGGCTGCCCGGACACTGTGGGTTACCATGAGGATGGTCTGGCCGCCCTGGTTGATGGTCTGAAACATATTTAACAGCTTGTCGGTGGCCTTGGAATCCAGAGCTCCGGTGGGCTCATCGGCCAGAATAAGCTCCGGCTGAGTGATGAGGGCCCGGGCCACAGCCGCCCTCTGCTTCTGGCCTCCCGACACCTCGTAGGGATATTTTTTTAGCAGGGACTGAATGCCCAGAAGTTTGGCGATGGGAGCAAGCCGCTCCCGCATCTCCCGGTAATCCTTCCCAGCCAGCACCAGCGGCAGGTAGATATTGTCCTCCAGGCTGAAGGTATCCAGCAGGTTAAAATCCTGGAACACAAAGCCCAGATGCTCCCGGCGGAAGGAGGCCAGCTCCTTCTCCCGGATTCCCAGAATACTCTTGCCGTCCAGCAGCACCTCCCCGGCGGTGGGGGTATCCAGTGAGGCCAGAATATTCAGCAGGGTGGTTTTTCCGGAGCCGGACTCCCCCATAATGGCCACGTACTCTCCTTTCTCCACAGAGAAGCTCACGTTGTGCAGAGCCTCCACCTGATTTCCCCCGAAGCGGGTAGTATATATTTTCTTCACATTCTGTACTTCCAGCAATGCCATTTGTCTTTCCCCTTTCTCTCTTTGATGGTATCATTATACCCCCTTCCCTGGGTTTCCTTCCATGGATCTAACTTACAAAAGGCCGCCCCAACCTTACATTTCTGTAAGGTTGAGACAGCCTTCCTCACTCATTGCTCCCGCCATAAAGGGTGAAATCCAGAAACACCCGGGTTCCCTGTCCCACCTGGGAGCGCACCGTCAGCTTGTGGGAGAGCCGCCCGGTGATCCGCCGGCACAGGTAAAGCCCGATACCTGTGGATTTCTTATCCATGCGCCCGTTGTATCCCGTGTATCCCCGCTCAAATATCCGGGGCAGGTCCTCCGGGGTAATGCCGATACCCGTATCTTCCAGCGCCAGCACCATGCTTCCCGGATCCTCCCGGCGGATGGTCACCCGGCCCCCGGCGGGAGTGTACTTGAGGGCATTGGACAAAAGCTGCTCCAGCACAAACACCAGCCACTTCTCGTCGGTGAGTACCCGCATCCCCGTGGGCTGAAAATCCAGGGAAATCCGTTTGCGGATAAAGAGACGGGCATATTTGCGCACGGCCTGGCGCACCAGGTCGTCCAGCTGGTGGTAAGCCAGGGAGAGATCCTCCCCCATCTGCTGGGAGCGCAGATAGACCAGCACCATCTCCACATACCGCTCAATCTGGAAAAGCTCCTCCTCCAGCAGCTCCTCCCGGCTTCTTTGGGGAATTTCCACCGGGCCCTCCTGCCCCCCAGACAGGTGGGGACTTCCCTGCTTGGGACTCTCCTGCTGGGGGCTCTCCTGCTCCAGCAGCAGGTGCATGGCCGCAATGGGCGTCTTGATCTGATGCACCCACATGGTATAGTAATCGGTCATCTCCGACAGCCTTCCCTGCTGGGCCGCTCCCTCCCGCTGCTTCCGCCGAATCAACTCTCCCAGAAGCTCCTGGTACCCCTCCTCCAGCTCTGAGCGGGGCTCCGGCAGCATTTCCTCCGTCAGAAACTCCCTCTCCTTAAGCTGTTCCAGAATCCGCCATCTCTGCCAGGAATGCAGGCAGTCCGTCCCTCCCAGAAGGAGCATCACAAAGGAGACGAGAAAGGCCGTGTAGCCGGAGGCCTCCGCCGGAATGCGGTAGACGCAGCAGATCAGCCAGAATATCCCGCAGCCCAGAAGGTATCCCAGGCATATTTTCCAGTGTCCCTTAAGATAACGAAAGAAAAATCTCATAGCTGCTCCTGTTCAATCACATAGCCGATCCCCTTTTTGGTGGCGATAAAATCCTCAAGGCCCGCCTCCGCCAGTTTCTTTCTCAGCCGGTTCACATTCACGGTCAGGGTGTTGTCGTCCACAAAGCTGTCCGTCTCCCAGAGCCGCTCCATGAGCTTATCCCGGGACACCACCCGCCCTTTACGCTCCATCAGCACCTGGAGAATCCGAAATTCATTTTTCGTCAGGGAAAGCTTCTCCTCCCCCACGCTTAAGGTGGCCTCCGCCAGGTTCAGGATGGCTCCCCGATGCTCCAGATGGGCCGTCTGGCCGGCAAACTCGTAGGTCCGGCGCAGCAGGGCCTGAATCTTGGCCACCAGAACGCTCATGTCGAAGGGCTTTGCCAGGAAATCGTCCCCTCCCATGTTGATGGCCATCACCAGATTCATGTTGTCGGAGGCCGAGGAGAGAAAGAGAATCGGCACTTTGGAGATCTTCCGTATCTGGCTGCACCAGTGGTAGCCGTTGAAAAAGGGCAGGGAAATATCCATCAGCACCAGCTGGGGATCCAGGCGGCAGAAGTGCTCCAGCACATGCTGGAAATCCTCCGCGCACTCCACCTGATAACCCCAGCCGGAGAGCTGAGTTTTCACGGTCCCGGCAATCACCGGATCATCCTCCACCAACAGAATCTTGTACATTCTTCTCTCCTTATCCCGGATAGTCCGCCGCCAGCTGATAGATGGCCCGGCAGTCCTCCGTTCCCAGCTTCACGAAATGGCCTTCCGTCCTGCCCTCGATCTGCAGATAGTTCAGCAGCAGAGGAATGTCCTCCTCCCGGGCGCCCAGCTGCTGGAAATTCAGGGGCATCCCCAGGGATTTCCAGAATTTTCTCAAGGCTGCGATTCCCGCCCGGGCAGTGTTGGCCGGATTTTCCTCCTTCTCACAGCCCCAGACATTTACCGCATAGCGGGCGAACCGTTTGATATCATGCTTCATCACATAATCCATCCAGGCGGGCATAATCACCGCCAGGCCGGCTCCGTGGGCGCAGTTGTAAAGTCCCGACAGCTCGTGCTCCAGGTTGTGGCTGGCCCAGTCCTGCTCTCGGCCCACGCCGCAGATGTCGTTGTGGGCCATGGTGCCGGCCCACATGATGTTGGCCCGGGCCTCGTAGTCGTTGGGATCCTTCATAACCTTGGGCCCCTCTTTAATCAACGTGCGCAGGACGCCCTCGCAGAGCTGGTCGGTGATTTCCACGTGCTCCGTGTTGGTGAAATACCGCTCATGCACGTGGCACATGATGTCCACAATGCCGCAGGCGGTCTGATAGGGGGGCAGGGTCTGCGTCAGGGCCGGATTCAGGATGGAAAACTTAGGCCGCATAAATTCCCCGCCGCAGTCCCTCTTATAAACGCCGTCCTCCCGCTGGAAGGAGACCACGCTGCCGTTGCTGCCCTCGCTGCCGGCGGCGGCAATGGTCAGCACTGTGCCCACCGGCAGGGAAGCCGCCGGAGCTGCCTGCTTGGAGTACAGCTCCCAGATATCTCCCTCATACACCACCCCCAGGCCGATGGCCTTGGCGGAGTCGATGACGCTGCCGCCGCCCACCGCCAGGATAAAGTCTACCCCTTCCTTTTTGCAAAGCTCAATTCCCTCATAGATCAGCGGGCTCTTGGGGTTGGGCTGCACCCCTCCCAGCTTCACCCAGGAAATTCCCTCCCGCTTCAGGGAATTCTCCACCCGGCCCAGAAGGCCGGACTTCTCCGCGGAGCTTCCCCCGTAATGGAGCAGCACCTTGGTGCCGCCGAACTGCTTCACGTATTTTCCCGCATTGTTCTCCTGATCCCTGCCGAACACAAAAAGCGTGGGACTGCAAAATGTAAAATTATCCATATGTACCTCCTGCTAGTTCACTGAAATGGTATATTCTGCCGCGAAGGTATCCCCGGGCTTTAAGCTGTTCCCGTACTTCCGATCCTTCCACTCCCCCTCAAAGTCCACGCCGTCGCACCGGCCGTACCAGGGCTCGATGCAGATGAAGGGAGCGTCCTTTTTCACCGGAGACCAGAGGCCCACCAGGGGGGCGTCAAATTTCACCGACAGGTAGGGCACCTTATCCTCCCCGGCCAGGAACACTTGGCTCACCTGCTTGTCCTCCAGGATCAGGGCATCCCGGTCAAAGGTATCCCGCTGCACCGGGAACATCCCCTCCTCCAGGGGCTGAACATAGGTGGCCGGGGCCGCCAGTCCGCAGCTGGGATCCACCAGCCGGTAAACGATGCGGTCCTCCCGGGTATCAAAGCCGATGTAAGCGCCCTGCCAGTGGGGCTTCTCCCCTCCCGGAGGGCACAGGAAGGCCGGATGGGCTCCGATGGAAAAATACAGCGTCTCCTCCCCGGGGTTCTTCACCCGCCAGAGTACCTTCAGCTCCTTACCGGTGAGCTCGTAGCCGATCTCCAGCCGAAAGGCGAAGGGATAGCTCTCCCGGGTGGCCGGGGTATCCTGAAGCACAAACCAGAGGCTGTCCTCCTCCTGCCGCAGCAGGTCAAACTCCAGCCGCCGGGCCAGGCCGTGCTGCCCCATGGCGTAGCTCTTGCCCTCGTGGGTATATCCGCCGCCCTTCAGGGAGCCCACCAGGGGAAAGAGCACCGGAGAATGCCAGCCCCAGTAGGCGCCGTCCCCCTTCCAGAGATACTCCTGTCCATTTTCCTTTTTCACCAGGGAGGTCAGTTCGCCCCCCTGGCTGCGGAAGGTCGCCCGCAGTTCCCCATTTTCCAATACATAGTCGCTCATTGCTCTACCTCCTTATAAAATTTTCGTGGTCCACCGACTGCAGTCCCAGACCTCCGTCACAATATCCTCATAAAAATCCGGCTCATGGCAGATGAGAAGGATGCTTCCCCGGTACTCCCGCAGGGCCCTCTTCAGCTCCGCCTTGGCGTCCGCGTCCAGGTGGTTGGTGGGCTCGTCCAGAAGCAGCAGGTTGGTCTCCCGGTTGATGAGCTTGCACAGCCGCACCTTGGCCTGCTCCCCGCCGGAGAGCACCCGCACCTGACTCTCGATATGCTTGGTGGTAAGGCCGCATTTGGCCAGGGCTGAGCGCACCTCGTACTGGGTCAGGGAGGGAAATTCCTCCCATATTTCCTCTATGCAGGTGCGGGTGTTTCCCGGAGCCATCTCCTGCTCGAAGTATCCCAGATACAGATAATCCCCCAGCTGAGCGTAGCCGGACAGGGGCTTTACCAGCCCCAGAATGCTCTTTAGCAGCGTGGTTTTTCCAATGCCGTTGGCCCCCGTCAGGGCGATCTTCTGCCCCCGCTCCATCTCCAGATTCAGCGGCTTGGACAGGGGCTCCTCATAGCCGATCACCAAATCCCTGGTGAGAAATACCATTTTCCCGGAGGTTCTGGCCTCCTTGAAGAGAAACTGAGGCTTGGGCCTCTCCGCCGCCAGCTCGATAACCTCCATCTTATCCAGCTTCTTCTGCCGGGACATGGCCATATTTCTGGTGGCCACCCGGGCTTTGTTTCTGGCCACAAAATCCTTCAGCTGGGTGATCTCCTGCTGCTGCCGACGGTAAGCCGCCTCCAGCTGGGCCTTCTTCACCTCATAGACCTCCAGGAACTTGTCATAATTCCCCACGTAACGGTCTAATTTCTGATTTTCCATGTGGTAGATCAGATTCACCACGCTGTTTAAGAAGGGGATATCGTGGGAAATCAAAATAAAAGCGTTCTCATACTCCTGCAAATACCGGGTGAGCCAGGCGATATGCTGCTGATCCAAATAGTTGGTGGGCTCATCCAGCAGCAGAATATCCGGCTTCTCCAGCAGCAGCTTTCCCAAGAGCACCTTGGTCCGCTGACCGCCGGAGAGCTCCGTCACATCCTGATCCAGGCCCAGCTCCAATAGTCCCAGGGCCCGGGCTACCTCCTCCACCTTGGCGTCGATGATATAGAAATCGTGGGCTGTCAGCAGCTCCTGGATGGTTCCCAGCTCCTCCATCATGGCCTCCAGCTCCTCCGGGGAGGCTTCCCCCATCCCGTCGCAGATCTCGTTCATCCGCTGCTCCATCTGAAAAAGGGGCTGGAAGGCCTGGCGCAGCGTTTCCCCGATGGTCATCCCCTTCTGGAGGACTGCATGCTGGTCCAGATACCCGGCCCGGACATTCTTGGCCCACTCCACCTTGCCCTCATCGGGCATCAGTTTCCCGGTGACGATATTCAGGAAAGTAGATTTTCCCTCCCCGTTGGCTCCCACCAGGCCGATATGCTCCCCCTTTAACAGCCTAAAGGAGACATCCTGGAAAATTGCTCTGTCCCCAAATCCGTGGGACAGGTGCTCCACATTCAGTATACTCATAAATTCACGTTTTCTCCTTGTGTAATTTTCTAGAGAAGAATAAAAGGTGCCCGAGAAAGCATCCCCGAACACCTATGAACTGCAAAACAGATTGTACCCGATCAGCATACAGACCGCCGCAGCTAATACGGTCCAGAAATTAGTGGGAATGATAATCATAATCATCATCCCGACGCCGGTCCAAAATAGCAAGAAGCCCAGCACTCGGTTCATTAACCTACTCCTGTTCTTTTTTTGCCTCTTGCTCTAATATATGCTCTACCTCCTCGGCTGAATACTCAGAACCGTCATCCTTCTTGGTAAACTTGTTGATCAGATCCGGAACCATATCCAGAATCTTAGTGACCGCATCCTGGTTCTTGATGTTCACCAGGCGGGTTCCGTTCTTGTTGATCACCAACACCGCGCTGGGAGATACCTTTCCTCCCATACCGCCTCCGCCGTTATTCTTGGCGTTCTCCGCAAAGGCCCCGGCCGCCACGCCGAAGCTGACGTCCACCAGCGGAAGAATAATGTTGTCGCCGATGTGGATTGCCTCACCCACTACCGTCTTTGTGGTGATAAAGCTGTCCATTCCCTTAAAGAGGGCGGACACTGTGGTCTGAAAATCATTGGCCATCTCTGTTACCTCCTTGCTGTCTCCGCCTACAGGCTGCTCACCTGGCGGAATCGCTTCACCGTTTTCTTCACGTGCTTGTCCATCCATATGTTGAGGGCTGTCTTCACGAAAAAGACGCCGTATATCCGTCCCCGGAAGGAAATCCTGCCCTCCAGCACTGCCCGGTCAAAGGCCGGGGTCAAGGCCAGGCTCTTGGCGTACACGGGATAAA
The DNA here is from genome assembly GCA_018711815.1 of Candidatus Egerieimonas intestinavium. Lineage (GTDB taxonomy): Bacteria > Bacillota > Clostridia > Lachnospirales > Lachnospiraceae > Egerieimonas > Egerieimonas intestinavium. Next base: position 55,512 of record DVHU01000104.1, on the reverse strand, counting down.
AGGGGGACAGGGCTGCCAGCAGCCGGCCTGTCTGGGACGGATCCTCAAACCCAAAGAGCAGCCGCCCGCGAATCCTCCGGGGAAGCACATGCCTGAGGGCTCCGCCGATACTCCGTTTCACCAGCCTAAAGGCCTCCCGGGTATCCTCCTCCCGCACAAACCTTTTCCATTTCTCTATTTTATCACACATTCCCTGGATTGTGAAACAGATTTTCTTAACCCCCCGGAAAATTCTTCCGGGAAGGCCCAAAATCCAGCGGATTCCCCGCCATATTTTCACAAAAAATCCTTTCACCGCCCCCAGGGCTGCTCTCAGAGCCCCGGCAATCCTCTCCCAAAAGCTTATGGTTGGACCCGGCAGAGACGCCGGCCGAAAGCCCTCCTCCAGCTGGGGCGTCTTTGCATCCTCCTGGGATGACCGGGGAGCTTCCGCATCCTCCTGGAGCGACCGGGGAGCTTCCATATCCTCCTGGGGCGGCTTTTGTGTTTCCGCGGCTGCCCGGGAGAGCTGCCCGGGCTCCTTTTCCTCTGCCCGGGGCTCAGGCTTTTCTTCCCGAACGCTTTCCGGCTCCTCTGTCTCCCGCCGGCCTTCCCCCGGAGCCTTGGCCTTGTCTCTCCGCTGTCTTCTCTCCAATAGTTTCCCCAGCTTTTTCAGGGAGATACCAAAAATCCTCAGGTTCCAGTCTAATTTTCCCTCCCGCCAGCCCAGGGTGAAATGAATCAGGTGCAGAAGCCAGGAAACCCGCAGGCTCGCCTCCATCACTTCCCCTTCTTTTTGGGCTCTGCCGCTGTAACGCAGGGGCACAAAGAGCGCCGACAGCAGCGCCAGCAGAAGCAGTCCCAGGATAACCAGAAGAAAAATCCCTATGATTTTTAAGATGGTCAGTATAATATGTACCATAAGCACCTTCTACTTTCCTTCCTCTTCCCATTCTGTCAGATAACTGCGGATATCCGCCCGGCCAGTCTGATCGAAGGCCTCCCGGGCCATCTGCTCCACCAGCTCCAGGGCCTCCCCGTAGCTGCCGGCCAGCCCCACAATGGGGGGGCAGAGACCGCGCTTCCCTCTCCAGACCGCCTGTACGGCGGACAGAATATCCAGCTGATCCCGGCCGTTGGAGGCCAGGGTGATCAGGTAGACGCCCGGGGCCATCCGGCCTCTGCTGATCCTTCTCACCAGCTTTTTTTCCTTCTTTTTTGCAGTTTCCCCCACATATAGCTTCTTATACCAATCCAGCATAATCTTTCCTTTTTGCCATTGCCGGCCCGATCTGCGAACAAGGGGCCGCCGCAGTTATCTACTAATTGCGGTAGCCCCTCTAACGCTAAAAATATTTCCGGTTTCCCCACAAATTGGACTTTTTCAAATCCAAGTATTCATTGTAGGCCATTTCCAAAATCTGTCTCTCATTGGAAAATTTCAGTAGATGGTAAGCCTCATGGAACTTATAGTACCCGGAATCCACGAAGTATTCTTCCCTCTGGGGCTTGCTGTAGTAGCTGTTGGCCCTCATCAGATACCAGTGTACATCCTTCTCCACCGTGTCCTCCGGCACATTGAAGGTGTACTGACTCTTGCCGATATACTTGATGATGGACGCCTGAACTCCCGCCTCTTCCAGCACCTCCCGGATTGCGGTATCCTTATATTCCTCGCCTTTTTCAACAGTTCCCTTGGGCAGCACCCAGCCCTCATACTTATTCTTGTAGCTCTTGTATAAGGTCAGGATCTTACCCCGATAAATTACCACCCCGCCACAGCTCGTTGCTTCAATCATCCTGCAAGACCTCCTGCTATCCCAGGCCTCAGCCGGGATGTGCGTTGTGTATTTTTTGCTAGGAACAGTATAACGCTTTTTCCCGGCGTACGCAAGAAGGTTTTTAGCTATTATAGTAGGCGTCGAAAATTTTCTTGGCGATGGGAACCGCCACCTGGCTTCCGGTTCCTGAGCCCTCGGAAATGATGCTCACCACGATATCCGGATCCTCCACGTTGGAGAAGCCCACAAACCAGGAATGTGGAATATCTGATCCGGCATGCTCCGCAGATCCGGTCTTTCCTGCCACCGTGTAGCCGGTCCCGGAGAGGCTTCTGGCCGTACCGGAGGCGGTCACCTCCTGCATGAGGGCGCTCAAGGTCTGGGCCTCCTGCTCGGTCATCAGGGTGGCGTAGGTCTTGGGGGTATATTTCTTCACCCGGTTTCCCTCATAGCTCTGGATCTCATCCACCAGATACGGCTTCATGGCCGTACCGCCGTTGGCGATGGCACTGGTAATCATAGCCATGTGCATGGGCGTCACCAGAGTATTTCCCTGTCCGATGGAGGTCTGCATGGTCAGCGGCCGGCCCGCGTCCTTATCCAGGGTAAAGGAGCTAGAATTGGAGAGCATATCCCCCAGGGACAGATCCGTGTTAAAGAGGAGATCCTTGGCGGTCTTCTGGAACACAGACAGAGAGGTCTGCATACCGATCTCCGCAAAGGCCGTGTTGCAGGATTTGGCGAAGGCCTTGGTAAAGTCCTCCTGGCCGTGAACCTCCCCGTCGTAGCAGTGGAGGGTGTAGCCGTCCTGGGTTATCTCCCCGGCGCAGTTGTAGCTGAAGCCCTCCAGAGTTCCCTTATCCCGCAGATAGGCCAGCCCTGTGATGATCTTAAAGGTGGAACCCGGCGGGTAGAGGCCCTGGGTGGCCCGGTTCACCAGGCTGCTGTTGTTCTCATCCGCCACCATGGCGTCCCAGTCGGCAGCCAGAGTGTTGGGGTCAAAATCCGGCTTACTCACCAGAGCCAGCACCTTTCCGGTGTCCGCCTCCAGCACCACCACCGCCCCCTGGTTGTTCCCCAGGGCATCGTAGGCCACCTGCTGCAAATTGGCGTCCAGGGTGGTGATCACGTTATCTCCCTGATTCTTCTGATCCGTCAGGCCGTTTTGCACCTGTTCCAGCAGAAAGGCGTGGGAGGTGAGCAGCTGGGAATTCTTGGACAGCTCAATGCCGCCCCGGCCGTTGCTGTCGTAGCCCACCGCGTGAGCGAAAACCCGCCCGTAGGGATAGACTCTCTGCTCATTGCCCTCACCGTCGGTCTCCGTCTTGGCCAGCACCTCCCCGCCGGAGGCCCGGATCTCTCCCCGGACCACATGCTCCGCGTAGGTGTCCTGCCTGCGGTTGTAGGGGCTGCTGATGACGTCGTCCTTCAGCTTCACATGAAAATAAACCATGTAGCAGATCAGGGACAGGAACATGCCCACGCACAGGTAGGCGATGATCACGTACTCCTTACCAGTTGAGGCTCTTTTCTGTTTCTTCCTCGATTCTTTCTTCGAGGGTTTTTTCCCGCTGGGGCTTTGCCTGGGAGCCCGGTACTCCATACCCGGCTCCTGGTACCGGTCCCCGGTAGTCCTCCCGGTAGCCCTGGCTCCGGTAGTCCGGCTGCCCGTACTGCGGCTGCTGGTACTGGTTCCGGTACTCCGGCCTCTGGTACTGCGGCTGCTGGCTGTAGCGGCTTTCCCGGTTTTGGATTTCTTTTTCCTGTCTTTGTCTCTCAACTTGCTCACCTTCATCTTCTCTCAATAGATACAATCCCTGTATGATCGCTAAAACCAAAATGGTGGCAATCACCGAGCTTCCTCCGTAGCTGACTAAGGGCAGAGTGATTCCTGTCAGAGGAATGAACTTGATGGTTCCTCCCACCGTCAGGAACACCTGCACCGCATACTGGGTGCCAAGTCCCAGGGCGACCAGCTTGTAAAACCGATTGCTCATCTTCACCGAAATATTGACAATCATCAAAAAGCAGCTCATGCAGACCAGCACCAGGCAGATGCCAAAGAGCCCTCCCAGCTCCTCGCAGATGGCCGCGAAGATCGAGTCCTTCTGCACCACCGGTATGGAATTCGGGGAGCCCGCAAAAAGCCCGGTGCCGAACCATCCCCCGGCGCCGATGGCGAAGAGGGACTGGGCGATCTGATAGCCGCCGCCCACCTGGTCGTAGGTGCCGAAGGGATCCTTCCACACCTCCACCCGCTGGCGCACATGGCTGAAGAGGTAGTAGGCGGCCACCGCAGCTCCGCAGCCGCCCAGGGTTCCCGCCAGGGCGTAGACTGGTTTCTTGGTGGCCACATAGACCATCACCAGGTAGGCCATGAAGAACACCACCGCGCTTCCCAGGTCCTTGCAGGCCACCAGGATCAGCACGTGGGCTCCCGCCACCGCCGAGGCCTTCACCACATTTTTAAAGCTGGTGTCCGCCCGCAGTATGCTGGCCAGGAAGAACACAAAGGTGATCTTCACCACCTCCGACAGCTGGAAGGTAATCCCGCCGATCTCAATGGACAGCTTGGCTCCTCCGCTGATGGCCGCCAGGGCCAGCACCACCATCAGCATGCCGATGCCCGCCGCCGCGTACAGCCAGGTCCAGTTTTTCAGGGACCTCACCTTGCGGATGAGCACCGGCACCACCAGGGACAGGGCTGTTCCCGCCACGATGATCAGATACTGCTTTTTGGCGTTGTCAAAATTCAGCCTGGATATCATAATCAATCCGATGGTCATCAACATACACATATTGTTTACCAGCAGCATGTTAGCCTTCCGGTAAAAAATCCTGTACAGTATCTGTACCGCCAGAATGTACGCCACCACCGCGGCGCACCCGTACACCATCCAGATGTCTTCCGTCTGCAGGTACATGACGGTGTAAGCCGCTAGATTGAGAAAGAGCATCAGAATAATCTGCTTCCTCTCCCCGTTTTTCCGCTCATCCTCATCCCGCTTGCGCACAATGGAGAAGCACTGCATGGAATACAGCAGCATGAGGATAAGAAGAAAATATTTTGACAGCTCCACAATTAAATGAATCATCTTATCACCTACTCTACGCCCCTACGGAAGTGTCCCTTCGTGTAGGCGGCTTCCTGTTGTCTTTTTCCCTTCCCGTTTTCTTTTCCCAGAAATCTGTCCAGCACCTGCCGGGTTTTCTCCCCGCTCTCCAGGGTGAAGGCCAGACGCAGGGCCCGGGCTTTCAGCCCTCTGATCTCCTCCAGCTCCCCGGACAGATCCGTGGGCACGCTGTTATAGATTACATTATAGCAGAACCTGCAGTGGCATTTTACACAAAATTCTTTGCCATAACGGTCCTTTAATTGATAAATTCCCGATTTTTTGTCACAGCCCCTGGTGGTTTTCCCCAGGCACTGGGCGGAAATCATCAGCGGCTGATGGCCGTACACCACCATCTGGCTGCCGCGGTTGTCCCGCTGCCGCAGCTCCCGAAGGTTCAGCTCCACAGGAACGGTGTCCCCCCGAACCCCCAGCTCTTCCGCCAGCCTCTGGCTCTCCGGGTTGAAGGTATAGACGGCGGCGTCCAGCTCCGTGCTCTCCGCCAGCCCCAGCTCCCGAAGGAAAGCCAGGCTTTCTAAATTCCTGACCAGAAATCCGCTGATTCCCTTATCCCTCAAGGCCTCCACCGTCGGCTGCAGCCTCTCCAGATCACCCCGGCGAATCACCTGGGGCAGAGCCAGGAAAAATTCCTTCCGGGCCTTCTTCGCCCTCTGCAGATAGTGTGCCGCCTCCTCCGGGAATCTATCCTCCCCAAAGCAGCTGCAGTCGGCGTAAATGGCCGAAATCTCCGGCTCCGCCAGCAGAACCTCCAGCTGCTCCCCAGTCTCCGCCGAGGCGCAGAAACAACTCTTTGGGGAAGCCGCAAGCCAATTTTTGCCAGCCTCAGGAAGCTGGCGCTCTCCGGAAGCCCTCTCCGTCCTGGAGGCTTCTGCGATCTCCTGCTGTCTTCCGGGCTCCTCCCGGCGCCAGGGTTTCAGCAGCTCTTCCTCCAGGTTCTCCAGACCGTTTCTTCGCAGCTGGTTCAACCCCTGCATGGGCAGAAACACCGGCCCCTCCAGAGTGATTTCTAATTTTTCAAAGACAAAGGGTGTGTTCCCTGTCTTCTCCATCTGCTGCCCAATCCGCTCCCGGGACAGGGGCTGATTCTTCGCCTCCTGAACCAGGTCTCCCTGGACGCGGATCCGGGTTTCTCCCTTTTCCAGTTCTAATATAGCAGGCTCGCCCACAGAAAGCTTTAAGCTTCCCTTAATTTTTTCTTGAGCTTTTTTCTCCCGAAAGCTCTCCTGAATCTCCCCGTAGAGGGCCTCCCGCTTTTTTGCCGTGGCCGACTCCTCCCGCTCCTTTTCCTTGGCGTTGGTTAAGGCCATCATCTCCCGGCCGTTGCGGGTCTGATAATATCCCTGGGAAAATCCGTCCCGATTAAAGAGGAGCATCAGCTGGGCCATATCCTCCCGGGAAATTTTCCTGGGCTTCCCCTCCAGGCAGAGATCCAGGTACTTTCGGTAGATCCGCACCACCCCCGCCGTGTACTCCGCCCGCTTCATCCGCCCCTCAATCTTCAGGGAGGTGACTCCCGCCTCCAAAATCTGAGGCAGCAAATCCACCGTACAGATATCCTTGGGACTTAACAGGTAATCCTGTCCCGGGCGGGAGAGCTTGCGTCCCCCCTGAAGCAGCTGATAGGGCAGGCGGCAGGGCTGGGCGCAGCGCCCCCGATTGCCGCTTCTGCCTCCCAGCATACTGGAAAACAGGCAGAGGCCCGAATAGCAGTAGCAGAGGGCCCCGTGGATAAAGGTCTCAATTTCCAGCTCCGTCTCCCGGCGGATGTCCCGGATTTCCTCCAGGGACAGCTCCCGGGCGGGAACTACCCGGCAGGCCCCCAGCTCCTCCAAAAGGCGGGCCCCCTTAGGACCGGTGACTGCCGCCTGGGTGCTCACGTGGAGGGCCAGCCCCGGAAACTGCCGCCGCAGCCAGGCCATTACCCCCAGATCCTGGACAATCACCGCATCCAGCCCCCGGCGATACAGGGGCAGCAGGTACTCGTAGAGCTCTCCATAGAGCTCCTCCCTTTTGATCAGCGTATTCACCGTCAGGTACAGCTTCTTTCCCCGCAGATGGGCCTCATCTATGGCCGACAGCAGCTCCTCCTGGCTGAGATTTTGGGCGTAGGCCCTGGCGCCAAACCGGCCGCCACCCACGTAGACCGCATCCGCCCCCGCCTGGTAGGCGGCCAGGATGGTCTCATAATTTCCCGCCGGTGCCAATAATTCAATCATTTCTTTTCCTTTCTAAAAAACGGGGGATTACCTGCGCAATCTCCCGTTTTCCCTCATCCTTTTAATAGCTCGTCCACTTCTCCTGCCAGTCTGGCGTTCTCCTCCTCCAGAGTCTTCCGCTCCGCCTGGGCCTGCTCGATCTCCTTCTTCAGAGCCTCGTTCTGAATCTGCAGAGAGATCAGATCATGCTTCAGATCGTACATTTCCTTATCCTTCAGCTGGGAGTCCTCCTCAAAGATCTCCGCCTGCTTCTTGGCCTTGAAATAGTCGTCTGCGATATTCAGGCTCAGAAGCGTCTGCTTCATCTCCACCTGCTGCCGGTTGTAGCCGGGCAGCTCTGACAGCTCGCTGATCTTGTTATTTAAATATGCCGCCACCCGCTGAAGGTACTCTTCGCTCTCGTAGCCGCACAGGGTAATAATCTTTCCGCCAATAATGACCTGTGTTGTATTTTTTGCTGACATAGCCGGCATTTCCTCCAAATGTAAAATCATAACTTATCTTTATATTATACCTGAATCCCCGGGAAAAACAACCTTTTTTTACGGGGTGAGGCCCAGATGGCCGTAGGCCCGCTCCGTGGCCACCCTTCCCCTGGGGGTACGGCTCAAAAATCCGTGCTGCAGCAGGTAGGGCTCGTACACATCCTCTATGGTGCCGGAATCCTCCCCGATGGCCGCCGCCAGGGTGTCCAGTCCCACCGGGCCCCCCTGAAATTTCTGGATCAGCGTCAGCAGGATTCTCCTGTCCACCTGATCCAGCCCATACTGATCCACCTCCAGCAGATCCAGGGCGAAGGCCGCCACCTCCTGGGTGATCCTGCCGTCGTATTTTACCTGGGCAAAATCCCGCACCCGCTTAAGAAGCCGGTTGGCCAGCCGGGGGGTTCCCCGGGCCCTTCTGGCCAGCTCCGCCGCTCCCTTAGTGTCAATCTCCACTCCCAGTATCTTGGCCGAATGGCGAATGATGGTCTGCAGCTCCTCCTGGGTGTAAAATTCCAGGTGGTGGATCACACCGAAGCGGTCCCTCAGGGGGGCAGTCAACAGTCCCGCCCTGGTGGTGGCCCCCACCAGGGTAAAGCGGGGCAGGTCCAGCCGGATAGACCGGGCGGAGGCGCCTTTGCCGATCATAATGTCGATGGCGAAATCCTCCATGGCCGGGTAGAGTACCTCCTCCACCTGCCGGTTCAACCGGTGAATCTCATCCACAAAGAGCACATCCCCCTCCTGCAGATTGTTGAGGATAGCCGCCATTTCCCCGGGCTTCTCGATGGCCGGCCCGGAGGTCACCTTCATATGTACCCCCATCTCGTTGGCGATAATCCCCGCCAGGGTGGTCTTGCCCAGTCCCGGGGGGCCGTAGAAAAGCACGTGGTCCAGGGAGTCCCCCCTCTGTTTGGCCGCGTCGATATAGACCTTCAGATTTTCCTTGGTTTTCTCTTGTCCGATATATTCCTCCAGCCTCTGGGGGCGCAGAGTCCCCTCGATGCGCTGGTCCTCCTCCATCACTTCCGTGGTAATGATACGCTTTTCCATAGTCTACCTCTATATCAGTCGTTTTAATGATGCCTTCAAAAGCTCCTCCGCGTCCGCGGCTGCGCCGTCGTCCGCCTGCTTCACCGCCCGCAGGGCCTCCGTGCTGGAATAGCCCAGAGCCACCAGAGCCTGCACCGCCTCGCTGCGCACATCGCTTCCGGCCTCCTGGGCGGCGGGAGCCGCCTGATGCTCCAGCTTTTTCTCAAAGGCCTCCTGCAGATCAAACTTATCCTTCAGCTCCAGGATCAGCTTCTGAGCCGTTTTCTTCCCCACCCCGGGAGATTTCCGGGCGATGGTGGCCGCGTCGTCCGCCAGCACCGCGAAGCGCAGCTCGTCGGCGCTTAGGCCCGAGAGGATTCCCAGGGCTGCCTTGGGGCCGATGCCGCTGACGGTCAGCAGCTGCCGGAACACCTGCAGATCATCCTTAGTCAGAAATCCAAAGAGCTGCAGCCCGTCCTCCTTCACCTGCAGATAGGTATAGATTCTGCACTCCATGCCCTCCCGCAGGCTCCTCTCCAGGGCCGAGGCCGGCATCAGAATCTCATAGCCAATTCCGTTATTCTCCAGCAAAATCTGGTTTTCCTCCAGATCCGCCACAATTCCCTTGATGTACCCGATCATTTCGTCTCCTCTGTCTCCTGTGTTTTTTGTTTTTTATCCTTGCGTCTCACCCGTATACTCAGGTTAGGATAGGCCCGCAGCAGACGCTTGTGGGTTCTGGAAAGGCTGCTCTTTTTCTCCTGGGCAACCTTCATAAAGCTGTCATATTTCTCCCAGAATGCGCTCTGCAAATCCTGATTGGCGTCCCCGAAGCGGGATATATAGCCTTTTACCTTGTCCTTATATTCTGCCAGATAACGGATGGCCTTCTTCCTGGAGGTCTCTCTCCGGTAGGCGCCCAGCCATTCCCTAAAGTCCGCAGCGCTCTCCGCCAGCCGGCTTCCCTGCACATAGTCCAGGAAATCCTCCCAGGCCTTGTCCAGGGAGCGAAGCTTTCCGGAGAGTCGGGCCGCCTGAACCATGGACACGGAAAAATCCAGCAGGTACAGCAGGAGGCTCAGCCAGATCAGGGGAGCGCCGACGTTCACCGGCACCAGATCCACCAGGCGGCTTACCACCGGGTGCAGCCCGTAGAAAAGTCCCAGGGTAAAAAAGCCCCAGGCCAGGGAGCTGCCCAGGCAGATGACTCCCTGGAAGTTAAACCGTTTATGACTGTAATCCCACCAGCTGGTGTGAAAGATGGCTTCCATCAGCTTCCCCGTCACATACTCCAGGGCTGTGGCCAGCACCACTCCCCCCAGATAGAGGGCCAGAACATGGCCGGACAGGGGACGGAGGATGACGTAGACCGTCACTGCCCCTACCCCGTAGAGGGTCACCACCGGCCCGGCCACAAATCCCCGGTTCACCCACTTGCGCTCTTTCACCGAAACGTAGCAGCTCTCCCAGACCCAGCCCAGAAAGCTGTACACAAAAAACCAGGCCAAAATATGATACAAGTTTATCCCTAAAATCGAAATCTGCAGCATGCGTCTCTTCCCTTCAAAAATTTTGCGCTCTTTCCTGCCCTCGCTCCCTAGAGGGTTTTCTCCTCCCATCATACCCCATCCCCCGGGAAAAATCACTATCTATTTTTCCCCGGCTGGTATATAATCGAATACAAAAGGAGGACTTATTTTGCTTACAGAACAGATGAAACTCCCGGAGCCGCTGCAGCGCTCCCTGGATCTTGCAGGGCTTCCGGAGCACACGCTATTTTTCGATATTGAAACCACGGGGTTAGATCACCGCCGGTCCCATCTCTATCTGCTGGGCCTGCTGCAGCGCCTGGAGGATGGCTGGCAGCTGTTCCAGTACTTTGCCGAAAGGCCCTCCCAGGAGGAGGAGCTGCTGCGCAGCTTTTCCCGCCACTGCCGCCCCGAGACTTGCCTGGTTCATTTTAACGGGGACACCTTCGACATCCCTTATCTTCGCAGTAAATACAAGTTTTACCAGATGAAGCAGCCCTGGCCCCGCCAGGAGGGGATTGATCTCTACAAGAAAGTCCGCCCCTTCCGGGATCTTCTGGGACTGAGTCACTGCCGCCAGCGGGACTGCGAGGAGCTCTGCGGATTCCACCGGGAGGATCCCTTCTCCGGCGGGGAACTCATCGCCCTGTACCGGGAGTTTCTCCAAACCGCCGATTTAGGACTGTATCAGACCCTTCTTCTGCACAATCGGGAGGACGTCTCCGGCATGGCCCGGATCCTCCCCCTGCTGACCCTGGAGCGGCTGCGTCAGGGCCAGGGGAAGCTTCACTCCCTCTCCCTGCCCTCCCGGGAGGATCCATGGCTGTCCCTCCATCTGAAGCTGCCGGGAAGCCTGCCGATTTCCCTGGACTTGTCCCTGTCCCCGGCGGAGGGCCATTTCCGGGGACAGGAGGGCCTCATCCGGGTACCCCTGTATGAAGGGGTTTTGAAATACTTTTATGAAAATTACCGGGACTACTACTACCTTCCCCTGGAGGACACTGCCATCCACAAGAGCGTGGGAGCCTACGTGGACAGCCGGTACCGGCGCCAGGCCAAGGCCCGGGACTGCTATCAAAAAAAAGAGGGGCTTTATCTGCCCCAGTTTTCAGACTTTCGCGCCCCCGGCTTCCGCCTGGAATACGGGGACGCCCTGTCCTACTTTGCCTACCTGCCCCAGGAGTGGGAAACGGGCAGCGAAATGCCCGCCGCCTACGCCCGCCACCTGCTGCTCTCCCTCTGGGAGCAGTAGGCCGCCCTTCCTCCCTCCGGCAGTTCCGCCTCAGGCTCCTCCTGCTCCGCCCGGGCGGCATAATCGGTGACCCCCTTCCCGGTGTTGGGGTGGCCATTAGAATAGATCATATCCGCCGCAAAGATCACCAGCAATCCGGCACAGAGCAGCCTGGCTGTTTTGGCCGGTATTTTTGTGAATAATTCGTCCAGAAGGGGCGCCAACAGATAAATGATGGCGCAGCCTCCCAGGCCGAAGACCAACAGGCCCTCGGCGCAGACCCTGCCGTTCAGGTTCAGGAAATAACCGTGATAATCCCACCACTTAGTTCCCTTGGTCACCTCCAGATACCAGCTGGTACCGTACTCCACCACGCCGCTGACAACCACCGCCAGCAGGAAGGTGAGCCATGGCTTCTCCCTCACCTTTTTCAGCAGCACCAGCATCAGCACACCGCCGCTGCCGTAGATGGGCAGCCAGGGACCGTGCATAACGCCCCGATTTACAAATCCCTCTTTGGCCAGGTGGAGGCTCACCTCCCAGAGCCAGCCGATGACCGAGCAGGTGAAAAACATCAGAATCAGGGATCTCAGCTTGTAGTCCCTGCGCCAGTTGATGGTGATCCACTGACGCCTCTCCTGCTCGGGGATGAAATAGAGCTCCACCGGGTACTCCTCCAGATCCTGGGGATATCCCTCCAGGCCCGTGGGCTTCTCTGTCAGATACCGGTCGCAGAGCTCCTCAAAGAAGGGAAGCTCCCGGCGGATGGCCTCCCCCCTCAGCTGCACATAGAGCTGTGCCCTGGTCTGCATCCGGTAGGGGTTAGACCAGAAGATATTGCTCAGCCCCAGGGTAAAGGTGTTTAAGATGTGCCAGGGGAGAAAGGAGCAATCCAGCAGAAACGCCTTCCACTTTTCCCCCTGCATCATGGCTTTGGAGAGGGTCAGGGCCTGCTTCCCGGTAATGTTGGGATTCTCCGCGATCAAAAAGGGCACCATATAGTAGGAATAATGCTTGATTACTCCCCCGACGATGGTCAGATTCCACAGCAGCTGGAAAAACCACCAGTACAGCATAGTCTTGGCAATCCGCCAGATTCTGCGCACCTTGATGGGAAACAGCAGTCGGTTCATGGGCGTCTCCTGGTAGGTGACTGCTTCCGCGCTGAACCGGTAGCCGCTGATCTGTCCCACCTGCTGGACGAAAAACCACCAGAGGGTGACCAGCACAACGCCCAGGGACATCATCACCACCGCGGAGGTCCTTCCGCCCATGGCTGTGTTCACCACATTTAAGACAGCAAAAAAGATGCCGCCGGATTCCGTCACCTTGTTAAATACTGCTGCCAGCACGCCTCGGGAATTGGCAGGGATATCCTTGGCCAGCACAGGGCCCTCCTCCTGGGGCGCCTCCCCTTCTTCCAGGGAGGGGCCGTCTTCCTCCCGGGAAGGCTCGCTTTCCGCCCCGGGATACTGACCGTTCTCCCCGGAAGAGTCTTGGGCCTTATTCATCCCGGTCTCTTCCAGAAATTCCTGGAAAATTTCGGAATTATCCTGCTGCAGCTCGCCCATATTGGTCTCCACCACATTCTCCAGGGCTGCGCTCTCATTGTAAAAACCGAAAGCCCCCAGCACGTCTCCAAAAATACCGGTGACATAGGCCACCAGAAACCACACCACCATCAGCCGCCAGTACTGGCGCTTCATATTTCCCCGGGCCCTGCGTTTCAGTTCCCGTCTGTTCCATATCTCCTGCCCCTCTGTCCTCAATGTTCCTATTCCTTCCTTATGTTTTTAGCGCTTCTTATGCCTGATCCCCCGTCCGCTTTTCCTCGTTTCCGCTAATCTGCCTAATACAAAAAGGGTGTCCTTGCAGACACCCTTTTAAAGTTTCCGAAATTTACTCCTGTGCTCCCTCCTGGGAATCTGCAGGGGCCTCCAAAGATTTCATGCTCAGGCTGATCTTCTTCTCCTCATTGTTGAAGTCCACAACCTTAGCGGTGATCACCTGTCCGATGGTCAGCACGTCAGAGGGTTTTGCCACATGCTCTCTGGAAATCTGAGATACGTGCAGCAGCGCGTCGATACCCGGCTCCAGCTCCACAAATGCGCCGAAATCGGTCATACGGGCGATTCTACCCTCTACCTCGTTGCCTACCGCATACTTCTCAGCAGCGTTCAGCCAGGGATTCTCATCCTCAAACTTGCGGCTCAGGGCAATCTTGTCGCCGTTGATCTCCTTGATCAGCACGCGCACGGTCTCGCCGGTCTTCAGAACCTTCTTGGGATTCTCAATTCTTCCCCAGGACATCTCAGAAATGTGAAGCAGTCCGTCTGCTCCGCCCAGATCGATGAATGCGCCGAAATCGGTCACATTCTTCACCACGCCCTCAACCACATCGCCGGGCTGGATGCGCTCAAAGAGCTCCTTCTGCTTCTGGGCCTTCTCAGCCATCAGAAGCTTCTTTCTGTCGCCGATGATGCGGCGCTTTCTGGGATTGAACTCGGTGATCACGAACTCAATCTCCTGATCAGCGTACTTGGAAAGATCCTTCTCGTAGGTGTCGGACACCAGGCTGGCAGGGATAAATACTCTGGCCTCGTCAACCACTACGCTTAAGCCTCCGTTCAGCACCTGAGTAACCTTAGCCTTCAGAACCTCCTGGCTCTCGAAAGCCTCCTCCAGGCGGCGGTTGCCCTTCTCGGCAGCCAGTCTCTTGTAGGTCAGAAGCACCTGGCCCTCGCCGTCGTTCACCTTCAGCACCTTCACCTCCATGGTGTCGCCCACGTGAACAACCTGGCTCAGATCAATGCTGTTGTCGTTGCTGTATTCGTTCTTGGTCAGAATACCGTCTGCTTTATAGCCTATATTTAAAATGATCTCATCTTCCTTGACATCGATGACGGTGCCCTCGACTACCTCTCCATTTCTGATAGTTTTTAAAGAATCTTCCAGCATTTGTTCAAAACTCAACTCTGACATGTTTTTGAACCTCCTCAATTATATTATTTGGGGTTGACGCCCCAGCTGTAATACCTACACGACCAATACATTGAAAAGGCTTTTTATCCAAATCAACACTTGTTTGTATATGGTAAGTATTTTCACATTCTTGTTTGCAGATCTCATAGAGCTTCCGGGTGTTGGAACTGTGGCTTCCTCCTATGACAATCATGGTATCCACCTGGGCCGCAATCTCCCTGGCTTCCGCCTGCCGCTCTTCTGTAGCGCTGCAAATCGTATTTAAAACAATACTATCATACCTCTTTTTCTCAAGAATTTCAACTAAATCTTTAAATTTGTTGTAATTAAATGTCGTCTGGGAAACAATACAAAGAGTTGTGCCCTCTTTTGGGGCAAATTCCTCCGCCTCCCGGGCGGTTCCCAGAACCGTCACCGGGCCGCTGCACCAGCCCTTGATTCCCTCCACCTCCGGATGTCCGTCATTGCCGATGATCACCACATGGCGGCCCTTTTGGCTCTCCCGCTCCGCAATCCGGTGAATCTTTTTTACAAAGGGACAGGTGGCATCCACACACTTTAAGCCGCAGGCGTGAATCTTATCGCAGACGGATTTTGGCACTCCGTGGGAACGGATAATCACCGTTCCGCCGGAGAGCTTTTCCAGCTCCTCCGCCCTCTCCACCACCTGAACGCCCCGGGCCTCCAGGTCAGCCACCACCTGTTCATTGTGAATAATCGGGCCGAAGGTGTACACCGGCTCCCGGCTCTTCTCCACCTGCTGGTAGACCGTATCCACCGCCCGGCGCACGCCGAAGCAGAAGCCCGCCGTCTTCGCACGCAGAATTTCCATCTATACTCCCCTCTCCCGGCACAGGCTCAGGATTGCCTCCACCACCTCATCAATGGTCATATCCGAGGAGTCCACCAGCACGGCGTCCTCCGCCTGGCGCAGGGGCGAAATCTCCCGGTGCATATCCTGATAATCTCGTTGATTGATATCCTCCTCGATCTGCTTCAGATCCGCCGTAAGGCCCTTCTGCTCCAGCTCCAGGAAACGGCGCCGGGCTCTGGTGTGGGCGCTGGCGGTGAGATAGATTTTTACCTGAGCCTCAGGAAGCACCTGGGTTCCGATATCCCGGCCGTCCATGACCACATTCTCCCGGGCGGCCAGCTGCTGCTGCAGCTCCACCAGTTTCTCCCGCACCTTCCGGTTTCCCGATGAAGCGGAAGCCATATTCCCCACCGCCTCCTGCCGGAGATAGGGCGTCACATTCTCATCATTTAAAAGCACCTGCTGCTCCCCGTCCACATAGGCGATGGATATGCGGGCGCTGGCACAGGCCTCCTGGATGGCCCGCTCATCCTGAGGGGAAATTCCCTGGCGGATCAGGTACAGGGCCATGGCCCGGTACATGGCTCCCGTGTCCACATAGATATAGGACAGGGCCTTCGCCACCCGTCTGGCAATGGTGCTTTTTCCGGCTCCCGCCGGTCCGTCAATGGCAATATTGAACATCTTAACCTCCTTATTATATAGCGCTGGCACAAGCCGCGGCTGTGGACCAGGCAATCTGCAGATTAAATCCACCGGTCACCGCATCCAGATCCAGAACCTCCCCGATGAAACAGAGCCCCTGGATCTTCCTGGCCTCCATGGTTTTTGGGGAAATCTCAGACACCGCCACACCGCCCTTGGTGATGATGGCTTCCTTATATCCCCGAAGGCCGGTAACCGTCATGGGAAGCGCCTTGATAAGCTCCACAAACCGCCGGCGCTCCTCCCGGGATACCCCGTGGGAAGGCTTCTCCCCGGAGATGCCCGAGAGCTCCACCATCACCGGCAGCAGCTTGGCGGGAAACATCCCCGCCACCACGTTTTTAAACTGCTTCTTGTGTCCCTCCTCAAAGAGCCGCAGAAGCTTTTCATCCAGCTGCTCTCTGGTAAGGGCCGGCTTTAAATCCACATAGGCCTTAAGCCTCTCCCGGGCGGCCAAGGGGGCCAGATGGGCGCTGGCCGTCAGCACCAGGGGACCGCTGATCCCAAAGTGGGTAAAGAGCATCTCCCCGAATTCCCGATACAGGCATTCCCCCTCCCGCTCCACCGTGAGGGTTACATTTTTCAGGGACAGGCCCTGGAGTCTGCGCAAATACTCTTCCTCCGTGTTAAAGGGCACCAGGGAGGGATAACAATCGGTAACCGTAAGCCCAGCCTCCCGGGCGAAACGCAGACCGTCTCCGGTGGAACCGGTGGAGGGGTAAGAGAGGCCGCCAGTGGCCACGATCACCTTATCCCCAGGGATCCTCTTCCCGGTCTCCAGAAAAATCCCCCGGACTGCTCCCCCGTCTATATCCAGTTTTTCCACCCGGGTGTTGAGAAATACCTGAACGCCCAGTCTTTTTAGCTCCCTCTCCAGGGCCCGGATAATATCCGAGGAGTGATCTGAGGCGGGAAAAGCCCGGTTCCCCCGCTCCACCTTGGTGGGAACCCCCAGCTCCTCAAAGAAAGCAATCATATCCCAGCTGCTGCAGCCATGATAGGCGCTGTAGAGGAATTTCGGGTTCGTGACCGTGTGCTCCAGAAGCTCCTCCTGGGTGCAGGCGTTGGTAAAATTGCACCGCCCCTTCCCCGTAATAAAAAGCTTCTTGCCCAGCTTCTCATTCTGCTCAAAAAGCTTGACGCTGCAGCCTTTTTTCGCGGCGCATATTCCAGCAAACATGCCGGCGGCGCCTCCCCCCACAATCAATATCTCGCTCATTTCTTCTCCCTCTCCGACCGTCTGGAAAGGTCCACATTTCCGCCCACGTGATCGATCTCGTCGCTGTTGTAGACCTGGTATTCATCCCATATTTTCTCCAGGGATTCCAGAGTACCCACCACTTCCTTCTGTTTTTTCATGCAGAGGGCCACCACCAGGGCGTTGACCACCGACAGGGGGGCCACCAGGGAATCCACGATGGAGGCCATGTCGCTCCTGGCAATCAGGTTGCAGGAGGAATACAGGTTGATGGGAGAATGAACGCTGTCCGTCAAGGTGATCACCTTGGCATTCCGGTTGTTGGCAAACTCCAGAGCCTTCAGGGTGCGCATGGAGTACCGGGGGAAACTGATGCCGATCACCACGTCCTCCTCCCCCAGCCGCAGCATCTGCTCAAAGGTCTCGCTGGCGGAATTAGTCTGAATTAAGCGCACATCGTCCATGATCAGATTCAGATAAAAGCCCAGGAAGCTGGCCAGGGGAGCGCAGCTTCTGATACCTACAATGTATATGGTTCTGGCCTGAAGTACGGTCTCCACCGCCAGGTCAAAGGCCTCGTGGTCAATGTCCTCCATGGTCAGCTTGATTTTATTGATATCCGACTGAAACACCGTATCCAGAATCTCTGACTGAGGCACCCGGCCAAAGGTCACCTCCATCCGCTGGATAGAGTTCAGCTTGTTTCGCACCAGCTCCTCCAGGGCCCGCTGAAACTCAGGATACCCCTGGTAGCCCAGCTGGGTGGCAAAGCGCACGGTGGTGGACTCGCTGACCCCCACCTCAGCCCCCAGCTTGGCGGCCGTCAGAAATACCGCCTTATCATAATTATGGCAGATATACTCCGCCAGCTTCTTCTGGCCCTTGCTGAATTTGCCGTACTGTCTGTTTATTTTTCCGATGAGATTTTCTGCCTGTTCCATGCTCCTCACTTCACACTTTCCTGCAATTTTGCCTTTCTTTTGCAAGTTCTCTTTCATCATAAGGCACATTATAGCACAAAAGCCCTGGAAAATGCAATCATTTTCCAGGACTCTTGCAAAATTCTCGCAGCACTTCAGCCTTTCGGCCTCACCGCCACCAATTCTCTTAGCCCTCTCAACTGAAATGGAGTATTTCCCTCAGCTCCGTCTTCAGCTGCCGGAAAATTTTATCCTCCCCCAGGGGCGCGAAGGCCGGCGCGTCCAGGGAAGCAGCCATATCCCTAAGGACGCTTTTCCTGTCCCTGGGTGCCTCAGCTCCGCTGTCTAACCTCTGAATCCAATGCTCCAGCCGGTCAAAATAGTCATCCCCGTGCAGGAGAAGCCCCTGCTCCTTCAGCAGCTCCCGCAGACAGGCCATGTAGATTTTCAGCTGCCCCAGGGCCTCCTCCTTCTCCTCAAAGGCCAGAAAGCTTAAGGCTGCCTGGTAGGCAAAGCCCGCCACATTGTTGGGCATCAGCTTCACCAGCCGGTACTCCTCTGTCACTCTCCCTATCCGCCGGACAGTCTCCCGGATAACCGGCAGCTCTCCGGCGCAGGCCGCCAGATAGCGGGAGGCATTCCCCAGGAGATTTCCCAGATTCAGGTACATGCTGATCTGGGAAAAGCTTCGGGCCTTCTCCAGATCTCCCTTCATCAGGTAGGCGCTAGTCAGCAGGGCATCCCCCTGCTGGGACAGCCTGCCGGGATTCCTCTCCTCCTCCAGGATAGTGATAAGCTCCTGGGGCTTGCCCAGATACATGGAAACCATAGCCGACAGCATAGCCGCATCTCCGCACAGCCGGGAATCTCTGCTACCCTCCTGGATACGGCCGCAGAGCTTTTGAATCCGCTTCAAAAGCTCTGCCTGCTTCTCCGGCTCCTGCGCCAGCATATAGTGGTTGAGCCACAGGATGCAAACCTGAAAGAGAAAGGGATAGCAGGAATAATAGCGATTCACGTAGGCGTCGATTTTCTCTTCCACCTGCTCCAGCTCCAGTCGGGTGAAATCCTCGGCCAGCTCCCGATAAAGCTTCTGTATCTGTTCCTTAGACAGCTGGGGCTCATAGCCCAGGAGCTCATCCACGGTGACCCCAAAGAAGGCCGCCAGCTGAGGCAGCAGCAGAATGTCCGGCTTGCTCTGATTGGTCTCCCATTTGGAGACGGATGCCTTGGTGACTCCAACAAAATCCGCCAGCACCTCCTGGGTAATGCGGTGTTCCCGGCGCAGCCGCAGAATATTTTCTCCGATATTCATCTGCTCCATCTCTGGTACCTCCTTATAAAAAGAAAAAAAGAGAACGCCGGGGCTGCTGCAATTAACGAATATCGAATAGTGCAACAACCCCATCGTCCTCTAATTTTTACTATAAATCCTTACACGGGATAAGCTCCGTTTTCGCTGTCGGCCACAGTGGCGTCCACCTTAGTCTTCTGGGCATCTCTGTACTTGAAGAAGTCGGTAGCCACCTGGGGGAACAGGGCGTAGGACAGAACATCCTCATCCTGCTCTTTGTACTGAGCCATCTCGGACTCCAGGGTAGCCAGCTCGTTGTCCAGCAGGTCTGCAGGACGGCAGGTGATTACCTCTGCGTCTCCGATGCACTTCTTCTGCACCTCCGGGTCGAAAGGCTTCACGGTAGCTCCGTACTTGCCGCTGAGCACGTCCTTGGTCTCCTTGGTAACCATCTTGTAGCGCTCGCCCATGATCACGTTGAACACAGCCTGAGTTCCCACGATCTGAGAGGAGGGAGTTACCAGAGGCGGCTCGCCCAGGTCTTTTCTTACTCTCGGCACCTCTTCCAGAACCTCGTAGAACTTGTCCTCCGCGTGCTGCTCCTTCAGCTGGCTGGTCAGGTTGGAGAGCATACCGCCCGGCACCTGATACAGCAGGGTCTTGATATTTACGCCCAGATTCTTGGGATTTAACAGACCGCTGTCCAGAGCCTCGTCACGGATGGGACGGAAGTAGTCGGCGATCTCCGCCAGCAGCTTCTGATCGAAGCCGGTGTCGTAGGGAGTTCCCTTGAAGGTCTCAACCATAACCTCGGTGGCCGGCTGGGAGGTTCCCAGCGCGAAGGGAGACATGGCGGTGTCGATCACGTCAACGCCAGCCTCAACGGCCTTCAAATAAGTCATGGAAGCCACGCCGGAGGTGTAGTGGGTGTGCAGCTGGATGGGGATCTTCACTGCGGATTTCAGCGCTGTCACCAGCTCGGTGGCCTGGTACGGCAGCAGCAGACCGGCCATATCCTTGATACAGATGGAGTTAGCGCCCATCTCCTCAACCTTCTTGGCCATGCTGGTCCAGTACTCCAGGGTGTAAGCGTCTCCCAGGGTGTAGGACAGCGCCACCTGAGCGTGTCCTCCCTCCTTATTGGCTGCGGTTACTGCGGTCTGCAGGTTGCGCAGATCGTTCAGACAGTCGAAAATACGGATGATATCAATACCGTTGGCGATGGATTTCTGTACAAAGTACTCCACCACGTCGTCGGCGTAGGGACGGTAGCCCAGGATGTTCTGTCCGCGGAAGAGCATCTGCAGCTTGGTATTCTTGAAGCCCTCCCGGAACTTTCTCAGTCTGTCCCAGGGATCTTCCTTCAGGAAACGCAGGGAAGCGTCGAAGGTGGCTCCTCCCCAGCACTCCACAGAATGATAACCCACTTTATCCAGCTTTTCTACGATGGGCAGCATCTGCTCTGTGGACATACGGGTCGCAATCAGAGACTGGTGCGCGTCTCGCAGAATAGTCTCAGTAATTTTAATCGGTTTTTTTACCATATCTGACATATTCTTATTCCTCTCTATTCATTATTCAAGCATCGGCAGTTTACATTACCCCAAAGATTGCCATAAAGGTACCGGCTGCAACGGCTGTACCGATAACGCCTGCCACGTTGGGACCCATAGCGTGCATCAGCAGGAAGTTGGTGGGATCTGCCTCAGCTCCAACCTTCTGGGATACACGGGCTGCCATGGGAACCGCGGACACGCCTGCGGAGCCGATCAGCGGGTTGATCTTGCCTCCGGACAGCTTGCACATGAGTTTGCCCAGAAGAACGCCGCCGGCGGTACCGAAGGCGAAGGCCACCAGACCCAGGATAACGATCTTGATGGTATCCAGATTCAGGAAAGCCTCTGCGCTGGTGGTGGCTCCCACGGAGGTACCCAGCAGGATTACCACGATGTACATCAGGGCGTTGGAGGCGGTCTCCGTCAGCTGATGAACCACGCCGGACTCCCGGAACAGGTTACCCAGCATCAGCATACCAACCAGGGGTGCCGTGGTGGGCAGGATCATACAAACAACGATGGTAATAACGATGGGGAACAGAATTTTCTCCAGCTTGGACACCGGACGCAGCTGCTCCATCTTGATCTTCCGCTCCTTCTCCGTGGTTAGAAGCTTCATGATCGGCGGCTGGATAATGGGCACCAGGGACATATAGGAATATGCCGCCACGGCGATGGGCCCCAGCAGGGCCGTCTGTCCCAATTTTCCGGCCAGGAAGATAGAGGTAGGTCCGTCGGCTCCTCCGATGATGGAGATAGCCGCTGCGGCCTTCCCGTTGAAGCCCATGAAGATGGCCAGGAAGTATGCCACGTAGATACCCAGCTGGGCGGCGGCTCCCATCAGGAAGCTCTTGGGGTTGGCGATCAGGGGACCGAAGTCGGTCATAGCGCCCACTCCCATGAAGATCAGGGACGGCAGAATACTCCACTCGTCCATCAGGTAGAAGTAATGCAGCAGGCCGCCCGCATGGGAAATACCGTTGGCATCCACATAGGGCTGAGCCATAATATCCGGATAGATATTAACCAGCAGCATACCGAATGCGATGGGCACCAGCAGCAGCGGCTCATAATCTTTTTTAATTGCCAAATACAGGAACACGCAGGCAACGAGGATCATCACGTAGTTGCCCCATTCCAGGTTCAGGAATGCGGTCTGGTTCACCAGATTTGACAATGTCTCTGTAATATAAGACATGTTTTAACCTCCCGTTTCGATAATTCAGCAAACATGTATCTTTCGCTGTTGGGAATTTACAGAGTCTGTAAATTCTTAGTTCATGGATGCCAGAGCGTCTCCGGATTCCACTGCGTCGCCAACTGCCACGTCAATGCTTGCGATGGTACCGTCCTGGGGAGCAACAACCGGAACTTCCATTTTCATGGCTTCCAGAACTACTACGTTATCGCCGGCCTTTACTGCCTGTCCTACATTTGCCTCAATCTTTACTACCTTGCCGGGCAGAGAAGCCTTGATGGCTACGCCGCCTGCTGCGGCTGCGGCCTTGGGAGCTGCTGCTTTGGGGGCTGCCTTGGGAGCCGCCTTGGGTGCTGCCACGGGAGCTGCCGCTCCTGCGCCGCCCTCTTCAACAGTTACATCATACACGTTTCCGTTTACAGTAATGGTATAATTTTTCATCTTTTCTTCCTCCAAACTTAGGCTCTCTGCCATTTACTTCTATTTGCTTTTTTAATGGAACGCACCACAAATCCGTCTGCGGATGTCTGCTGGGACGCCGCGATGGCCGCGGTGATCACCGCCACCAGCTCCAGGTCATCGGTCAGATCCTCCTCCTGGATCTCTGCCACAGGCGCCGGGGCCGGAGCTGCCTTCACGGGCTCCTCCTTTTTCTCCTGTCTGCTGACTGCCTTATTCACATGCTTGAACAGGGAAATGATAAAGCACAGGAAAATCAGCACCAGGAACACAATGCCCAGTCCCATGATGGTGTTCATTCCCGCCCGCTGCATATTGGTGGCCAGGGAATACTCCACATTCACGGCGATACTGGTAGCCGCGCCGGTATCCTTGTCGTAGGTGTATACAAACTCCACGTCATTCTCGGAGCACTCAGCCAGCACGGTGGCCGTATAGTTATCTTCGTCATTCTCAGAGGTAACGCTCTGGATCTGCACCAGCTCTCCGGCCTCGTCCATGACATCCTCCCAGGCCTCCACAGCGGCCACGGTGAAGGAGTCTGTGGATTCCTTATAGCTCTCCCGCTCCGCGTCGGTCAGGGCAGTCAGGGTGTTGGTCAGGGTCTCCGCCCCTGTCTCCAGATCAGCCTTAACTTCCTCGTACCGAGCCTGGCTTCTGGCCTCGCTCTCATCCTCCGTGTTTCCGCAGGCGGCAAGGGAGAAGGTCAGCAGACCTGCCAGCATCAGCGTAACTATTTTATTTTTTCTCTGCTTCATATGCTCACCTCGCTTAAACCGTGCCGTGCTTCTTGTCGGGACGATTCTCTCTCTTTGTGAACAGCATTTCAAAAGCACCAATCACATATTTTCTGGTATCCTCCGGCTGGATAATGGTATCCACATAGCCTCTTCTGGCTGCGGAGGTCACATTGGACTGCAGATCCGCGTACTCTGCGGCCTTCTCATTGATGGTGGCTGCATCCGCGTTGGCATACATGATCTTAGCTGCCATCCGGGCATCCATCATACCGATCTCTGCGCCCGGCCATGCGTAAACCATATCGGCGCCGATAGACTTGCTGTTCATGGCCAGATATGCGCTGCCGTAAGCCTTGCCGATCACCACATTTACCTTGGGAACGGTGGCGTTGGCGAAGGCGTATGTCAGCTCTGCCACTGCCTTGGCCATATTTGCCTCAGAGCACTTGCTGGCATGGAAGCCGGTTACATTAGTCAGAGTCAGCACCGGAATATTGAAAGCGTCGCAGAACTTCACGAAGCCCGCTGCCTTTCTGGCTCCTCTGGCGGTGAGCACGGCGTCGAAGCTGTCCGTCTTCTCTCCGTCCTCGTTGTAAATCTCTGTGCGGTTGGCCACAGCGCCCACGGTGGTTCCGTTCAGCTTGATGAAGCCGGTAACCATATCCTTGGCGTAATCTGCCTTCACCTCAAAGAACACGTTGTCGTCGCTGATCTGGGAAAGGGCGATGGAAGTATCTCCCACACAGTTCTCCAGCTCCGCACAGACACGGTTCAGATCATCGCTGCACTCCATGTAAGACATGTCGTCCTCATTGTTGGCCGGCAGCATGGAAACCAGAGCCCGGATCTGGGAAAGGATTTCTTCCTCTTCTCCCACATAATCCACCAGGCCAGCCTCGCTGCTCTGGTAAGAAGCGCTGGCGGTATCGCATTTAGCCGCTGTATTTCCCTCGATAGCGTTGGGGGAATTAACGAAAAGCTTAGCCTTCTTCTCTTCCATGAAAGTAAAATCTGTCAGGGCGGGAATCAGAGCCAGGCCGCCGCCGCAGTTTCCGAAGATGGCGGTGATCTGCGGAACCACTCCGCTGGCCATGGTCTGAGCCATGTAGATTTCTCCGAAGCCATTTAAGGCGTCGGTGGCCTCCTGAAGCCGCAGGCCCGCACAGTCGATGAGACCGATTACCGGTGCGCCGGTCTTCAGAGCGAACTCATACAGTCTTGCAATCTTCTTGGCGTGCATCTCTCCGATGGTTCCGTTTAACACGGAAGCGTCCTGGCTGTACACATAAACCAGGTTGCCGTCGATCACACCGTAGCCGGTGATGACGCCGTCAGACGGAGTCTCTTTCGCAGATAAGTTGAAGTCGGTGCTTCTGGCAGTAATCTGTCCACCGATCTCAACAAAACTGTTTTCGTCAAGTAAAGAAGCGATTCTTTGACTTGCTAAGCTTTGTGATGTGTTACTCATTCTTATGTCCTCCATTTTCTATAAAAATAAAAAGTTTGACCAATTTCCGCCAACTTTAATAATACATGGTTTGACGACTTTTTTCAATAGTTTTCCGTCAGTTTTGTCAAAAAGCAGCGGGGACTTTCTGTTAATTTTAGGCGCACCTTCTAAAGGAAGCCGGATGTTTTTCCCAGGTAAAAGGGCCGCCGCAGATTTTTCCTCCGAATTTATTTCGGAGTCCTCTCTCTGCCGCGGCCCTCTCGGGCTTCCTTATTTTATTTTTTATGCGCCGATTTTCTCAAACTGGCTGTTATAGAGACCCGCGTAGAAGCCGCCCCTGGCCAGGAGCTCCTGATGGCTGCCCTGCTCGATGATATCCCCGTCCTTCATTACCAGGATGCAGTCCGCATCCCGGATGGTGGAAAGCCGGTGGGCGATGACAAAACTGGTCCGGCCTTTCATCAGGTTATCCATGGCCTTCTGGATCTGCTCCTCGGTTCTGGTATCCACCGAGGAGGTGGCCTCGTCGAGAATCAGAATCCGATTGTCCGCCAGGATGGCCCTGGCGATGGTCAGCAGCTGCTTCTGGCCCTGGGAGATGTTGCTGGTCTCCTCGTTGAGCACCGTGTTGTAGCCCTCCGGCTGGGTCATGATAAACCGGTGGGCGTGGGCTGCCTTGGCCGCGGCGATTACCTCCTCGTCAGTGGCGTCCAGGCGGCCGTAGCGGATGTTCTCCATAATCGTGCCGGAGAACAGCCATGTGTCCTGGAGCACCATGCCGAACATTTCCCGCAGCTGTGAACGGTTAAAATCCTTCACGTTGTGGCCGTCCACAAAGATTCCTCCGCTGTTCACATCGTAGAACCGCATCAGCAGCTTGACCATGGTGGTCTTTCCGGCTCCCGTGGGGCCCACGATAGCCACCTTCTGGCCCGCCTTCACGTCCGCGGAGAAATCGTGGATGATGATTTTATCCGGCTGGTAGCCGAAGCTCACATGGGAGAATTTTACATTTCCCTGGAGTCCCTCCAGGGACACCGGATTTTCCACCGTCTGATCCTCCTCTTCCACCTCCAAAAACTCAAAGACACGCTCGGAGGCCGCGGCAGAGGACTGAAGCAGGTTGGTCACCTGGGCGATCTGCTGCACCGGCTGGGTAAAGTTGCGGATATACTGGAAGAAGGACTGAATATCTCCCACCTGGATGCTTCCCTTGATGGTCAGATAACCGCCCAGGATAGCCACCATCACATAACCCAGATTTCCCACAAACTGCATGATGGGCATCATCATGCCGGAGAAAAATTGGGATTTCCAGGCGGAGGTATAGAGCTGATCGTTGGTCTCCTGGAAGGTGGCCTCCACATCTCCTTCCTTATTAAAGGCTTTCACAATATTGTGGCCGCTGTAGATCTCCTCCACCTGGCCGTTGACCTCGCCCAGGTATCTCTGCTGGGCCCGGAAATATTTCTGGGACCGCTTCATCACCTGACCGATGATGGCCATGGACACCGGCAGAATCAGCAGGGCCACCAGCGTCATCCACACATTGATGGAGAGCATCATAAAGAACACGCCCACCAGCATGGTCACAGAGGTGATCAGCTGGGTGATACTCTGGTTCAAGCTCATCTGCAGGGTATCCACATCGTTGGTTACCCTGGAGAGCACCTCCCCGTAGGTCCGGCTCTCGAAATATTTCAGGGGAATCCGGTTAATCTTCTGGGAGATATCCCTTCGCAGGGAGTAGCTCACGTCGTTGGAGATGCCCGTCATCACAAATCCTTGGATGAAGGAAAAGGTCGCGGACACCAGATAGAGGCAGAGCACCCCAAGAAGAATCTGTCCGATCTTTCCGAAATCAATGCCTCCGGTGCCCTGAATCTTGGCCACCAGGCCGTTAAACAGCTCCGTGGTGGCTTTTCCCAGAATCTTGGGACCCACGATGGAGAAGGTAGTTCCGGCTATGGCAAAAATAATCATAATCAGCAGCCGGAACTTGTAGCGCTCCATATATTTCAGCAGCTTTTTCATGGCCCCGGTGAAATCCTTGGCCTTCTCTCCTCCCATGCCATGGCCCATACCGCGGCCCATGGGCCCTCTGGGAGGACGATTTCCTGTTCCATTACTCATTGTCCAATTCCTCCTCTGACAGCTGGGAAGTCGCAATCTGGCGATACACTTCACAGGTTTTCAGCAATTCCTTATGGGTTCCCTTTCCGGCCACCCGGCCCTCATCCAGCACCAAAATCTGATCCGCGTGGATGATGGTACTGATCCGCTGGGCCACAATCAGGGTGGTGGCGTCCCCGGTAGACTCCTTTAAAGCTTTCCGCAGAGTCACATCCGTCTTAAAGTCCAGGGCGGAAAAGCTGTCGTCGAAAATATATACCTCCGGGTTCTTGGCGATGGCCCTGGCGATGGAGAGCCGCTGCTTCTGACCGCCGGACACGTTGCTTCCCCCCTGGGCGATGGGCGAGCGGTATTTCTCCGGCTTAGCCTCGATAAATTCCGTGGCCTGGGCAATCTCCGCCGCCCTGCGGATAGCCTCCTCCGGCGCGTCGGGGCAGCCGTACCTTAAGTTAGAGTCAATGGTTCCCGAGAAGAGCACGCCCTTCTGGGGCACATAGCCCAGGCGCCGGCGCAGATCCTTCAGATCCATCTCCCGGATATCCACGCCGTCCAGGAGAATCTCTCCCTCCGTCACGTCGAAAAATCGGGGAATCAGATTTACCAGCGTGCTCTTTCCGCTTCCGGTGCTTCCGATGAAGGCCACAGTCTCTCCCCTGGCCGCCGTAAAGGAAATATTTTCCAGCACCTTCTCCTCAGCCCCCGGGTAGGCAAAGGATACATTGCGAAACTCCAGCTCTCCCTTTTTATCCTCCCGGGGACTTTTGCAGATGGCGGGATTTTCAATCTCCACTTGGGTATCCAGCACCTGGTTGATCCGCTTGGCGGACACCTCTGCCCGGGGCAGCATAATGGAAATCATAGTGATCATCAGGAAGGACATGATAATCTGCATGGCGTACTGAATAAAGGCCATCATGTCTCCCACCTGCATGGTACCGCTGTCAATGGTGTGAGCCCCGGTGTAGACGATAAGAACGGTAATTCCGTTCATGATCAGCATCATCAGCGGCATCATAAAGGTCATACAGCGGTTGACAAAGAGATTTGTTCTGGTCAGGTTCTGGTTGGCCTCCTCAAAGCGTTCCTCCTCCCGCTTCTCCCGGGAGAAAGCCCGAATCACCGGAATACCGGTGAGAATCTCTCTGGCCACCAGGTTCACCCGGTCGATGAGGGTCTGCAGCCGGCGGAACCGGGGCATAGCCACCTTAAAAAGCACGCCCACCACTACCATAATCAGCGCCACGGCCACCGCCAGGATCCAGGTCATGGAGCCCTCCGTGTTCAGCACCTTAATCACGCCGCCGATGCCCAGGATAGGGGCGTACAGCACGATCCTGAACATCATGGTAGTCATCATCTGCACCTGCTGAATATCGTTGGTGCTTCTGGTGATCAGGGAAGCCGTAGAAAACTGATTCATCTCACTGCTGGAGAAAGAGATTACTTTGCCAAAAATCTCATTTCTCAGACTCCTGCCCAGGGAGGCCGCCAAGCGGCAGGACAGGAAGGTAACCGCTATGGCCGCTGCCATAGTCACAAAGGCCAGCCCCAGCATCTGAATCCCTGAGCTCTTGATGTAATCGGTCTGCAGGGTATCCAGGCTGATCCCCTGGGCCTCATACTCCTGCTGCACAAACAGCACGGCGCTCTGGGTCAGCATGGTGTCGGGCATCTCCTCCAGCTTGCTGGCCTGCTCCTCCATCTGCGCCAGAAGCTGTTCCTTGGGAATCTGCGCGAACACCGCAAAGAGGTCCGCCTCCTGGGGCAGGTTCATCTGCTGCCGCATCTGGGCCGCCTGTTGGCTGTCTCCGGAAAGGCCGCTGACGATCATCTCCGGCACAGCCAGGAGCTTCTCCAGCTCCTCTGTCTCACTCTTGTTCAGCTTCTTCAGCTCCCAGATTCCTTCCTGCCCCAGGGTGTAGGCATCCTTCACCCGGGCAATATCATCCTCTTCCATAAAAAGGAATAAATGCTCCAGCGTCTCCTCCCGTATCTGTTTGGGCACACCGTTTTCCACCCCCTGCTGCTGAATTCCAACATTGACAATGTTGGAGGTATAGCTGGGCAGAGCCAGATCACAGTTGGCCTGCAGCAGCAGCAACAGCACAATACAGACAATGTAGCGGTAAGAGCCTTTTAAATGTCGGTACAATTTCAGCATCGTCTCTCTCCTTCTTCTTCGTCTTTTAACATGGTATGACAGGGATCTGCTGCCGGCTTCTCTGACAGCAGCTCCGTGTTATCGAGAATCTGCTGCAGGAATCGCTTCAGCAGGCAGACCTCCGCCTCGCTGAAGCCCCGGAGCATAATCTTCTCATTCTCAGCCTGGCGCCGCATGACGCTTCGGCCGATCTCCTTTGTCTCCTCCGTAATAAATACGCGGATCACCCGCTGATCCTTCTGGTCAGGCCTGCGGGCAATGAGCCCTGCTTTTTCCAGCCGCTTTAGAGATACCGCTGCGGTGGAGGGCTTGATTTTCAGGGCCCGGCAGATTTCACTCTGGCTCAATCCGTCCTGGACTCCCAAAAGTTTCAGCATGGACAGCTGTCCCGGATGGATCCCGTATTCCGCCATCTGGGAAAAGCTTTTGGCGAAGTACATATGGGAAATTTTCAAAAAATAAGACTGGAGGCTGTTGGCCTGAATCCCGTCTTCCTCCCCGAACATTTCCATCTCTCTCCTCCTCACTTACTTAGTTAGTCGTCTAAAGTATTTTAGTCAACCTCCTACCATATTGCAAGCGTTGAAGGTGAATTTTTAGAATTTTTTTATATTTCCCCGGGAATTTCTTTCTTAGTCATCTAAGCTTGACATCCCTCCCAAAAAGAAATACACTGAATTTATCTTACATAACAAAGGAGTCTTACACATGGCAACACAGTCAGAAGAACGCCTGGGCACAGCGCCTATTCCCAGGCTTATGGCCACACTGGCGGTCCCCTCGGTGATCGCTCAGCTGATCAACGTCCTCTATAACATTGTAGACCGAATTTACATCGGGCATATCCCGGAAATCGGCCACACAGCTCTCACCGGGGTGGGCGTCACCTTCCCCATCGTGCTGCTGGTGGCCGCTTTCTCCTACTTTATCGGAGCCGGAGGCGCCCCCTTAGCTTCCATCTATCTGGGCAAGGGGAGCAGAGAAAAGGCTGAGCGCATCCTGGGCAGCGGCACCACGGTTCTCCTGATTTTCTCCCTGGTGCTGACCGTTTTCTTTCTGATTTTTCATCGGCCTCTGCTCTACATGTTCGGCGCCAGCGACGCCACCGTGGGCTACGGCAGCGACTATATCACCATTTATCTGATCGGCACCGTGTTCGTCCAGCTCTCTCTGGGTCTGAATATGTTCATCACCTCCCAGGGCCGGGCGAAAACAGCCATGCTGTCGGTGCTCATCGGAGCTGTGGCGAATATCATCCTGGACCCCATCTTCATCTTTCTCTTTGGCATGGGCGTTCGGGGGGCGGCCCTGGCCACGATTATCTCCCAGGCCATGAGCGCCGCCTGGGTTTTGGTGTTTCTCACCTCTGAGAAATCCGCCATCCGTATCCGGCGGGCTTATTTAAAACCGGATTTTTCCCTGTTGAAGCGGGTTATGGCCCTGGGTATCTCCCCTTTTATCATGCAGGCCACCGAGAGCGCCATTCAGGTAATCCTCAACCGTGGGCTGCAGACCTACGGAGGCGACCTCTACGTGGGATCCATGACGATCCTCCAGAGCGTCATGCAGCTGATTGTGGTTCCTGTCCATGGCTTCACTCAGGGAATACAGCCTATCATCAGCTATAATTTCGGCGCCAGAAAATTTGAGCGGGTAAAGCAGACCTACCGGATCACCCTGACCATCACCTTTATCACCGCCGTCATCTGCTGTCTGCTGACCACCCAGCTTCCCCTGGTATTTGCGGGGCTGTTCACCACAGATCCTGAGCTTCTGGAGCTGCTGGCCCGGGTAATGCCTATCTTTATGGGAGGGATCTGGATGTTCGGTATCCAGATGGGCTGTCAGACCACCTTCATGGGATTGGGGCAGGCGAAAATCTCTCTCTTTATCGCCCTCCTGCGGAAGGTTATCCTTCTGATTCCCCTGGCTATCCTGCTGCCCATATTCACCGGCGGGGACGTGATGTCCATCTACTTTTCGGAGCCTATCTCTGATATCACTTCCGCCGCCATCGCCGGTATCCTCTTCCTGGCTACCAAAAAGAAGATTCTCTCCGAGGAGGCATTGGCGAAAATCAAATGATACAGAGACAGAAAAAAGAACCCTGGGCGGTCAACGCCCAAGGCTCTTTTTTTCTGTCTCATTTCTACCCTCACACTGCTATCCTACAGGTGGAATTTCTTCTTCAGCTCCTCCGCCACTGCCTGGCGCTGGAAAATCACCAGGGCGGCCAAGGTCAGCAGACTGGCGGCTCCGCACACGGCCGCCGGCAATTTAACCGGCAAAATTCCCACCCCGGCCAGTATCCAGATCACCAGTCCCGCCAGGCAGGTCATGAGAAAATAAATCATGTATCGCTCTGAGGTCAGGTGCAGCAGAGCCGTGATCACGGTCAGGAAAATCAAGGTGACGGTGATTGTCACGGGAACCCCGTAGTTTACCGACCATCCTCTCCAGCCGGTCAGCAGGTCCCAGAGCACCAAGAGGGCACTTAAGAGCACCATCTGCCAGACCGCATTTTTCAGGGGATTGCGCCTTTTCGCCAGGCCTGTGCCTGTGACCAGCCAGGCGCAGCCGGCCCCCACCAGCACATATTTCCCCCACCAGGAATCGGGGAAGGCCACCCAATTCAGGGCATTAGCCAACACAGCCACCGCCACGCAGATAAAGGTAAACCACTGAAAGCTTTTGTGAACAATCTTCTTCTCCTTTCCCGTATCCGGGTAGCGTTCCCCCTTGTCCAGCAAGGAAACTTCTATGCCCTGCTCCTCCAAAATCCGGAAAAAGTTTTTCTCCAGCCGCTCATTGGTGTAAGCGGAGGTAAAGCCAAAGATCAGCTCATCCTCCCAGGAGCAGAGACAGAGCTCCGCCTTGGGGGTGGTGGTAAAAAAAGAAAATCTCTGGATAAATGGCGCGCACTCCGGGGGCATCTGCACCCGTCCAATATTGGAGAACACTGCCGTCACCTCGCCGGTGGTGGAGGCCGCCCCGATCTGCATAGCCACCGTCTTCAATTCCAGGGGAAGGATTCTCACCAGGGGATTTCGCTCAAAATCCATGAGCCTTCCCATGCGCTCCCCCATGCGCTCCGCCGTCAGCTCCCGCTGAAAAAACTCCGCCACAAAGGGAATCACCTCCTCCAGGCTCTCCTGGCCGCTGAAGGTGTAGCCGATATCAAACCATCCGAAGAAATTCCGCATGGTATGCGAAGGAAAATAGCTGCGCAGATTCACCGGAACCATCAGCGCCACCGGCCGCTTTCTCTGGCGGGGACTCATGTCCCGGGCCACCGCCAGCAGATACACCGCAGTCAGGAATACCGTCATGGTAGTTCCATACTTTCTGGCTGCCGCCAGCACTTCCCCGGTGGAAGCTCTTCCCTCCGTCAGCCGGAAGCTTCCGTGCTCCAGCTTCCGATAGGGAATCTGGTAGGCCTTATACTTGGGGATCTCCAGCTTTTCCCTGTCCCGGACGTAATATTTCAGGAAACCGTCCTCGGTCTTTTCATCCTCGGTGGCGTCAAAGCCCATCCGCTCTCCGGTATCCCCGGCCACTTCCTCCGGATGGGTCAGCCGCAGATACTCGTAAACCAAGGTTTTCAAAAAAATCATAGCCCCGGTGCCGTCCGTCAGGGCATGGTAGGTTTCCAGATTGATTCTGCTTTTGTAGTAGGTCACCTGGAAAAGCAGATTCTTCTGATCATGGACATACATCTGACTGCAGGGAGGCCTGTACTCCTCCCGAACCTGGGCCTTGGCCGGCAGATCCTCCATGTAATTCCAGAAAAACCCCTTGCGCATGACACAGGCAAAGGAAGGAAACCGCACCAAGGCCGCCTCCAGAGCCTTCTCCAGCAGCGGCTTTTGGATCTCCTCCTTCAGCTCGCAGGCAAAGCGGAACACCCGCTCATCCTTAGCGCTGCTGGTAGCCGGGAAAATCTTGGCCGTATTTTCCAAACTTCTCCATTTGTTCTTCCGTATCTGAAACACCGGCTGACACCTCTTTCAAAAATTCGTTGATCTGTTCGTACAGCTCTCTCACCGCCGGATAGCGCAGGGGCATCATCAGAAACCCATGGACGCCGTCGGCAATCCTTCGGCTTGAGGCCTCTCCTCCCGCTCGCCGGATCCGCCGGGCATACTCTTCCCCCTCGTCCCTTAAGGGGTCAAACTCTCCCGTGAGCACCAGGGTCCGGGGAAGATCCCGGTAATCCCGAGCCTCCAGGGGGGCAAAATAAGGGTTTTCCCGGTCTGCGGGGCTGCTCTGATACAGATCCAGATAATCCATCATATCCCGCTGAGTCAGCAGGTAATCCTGGCCGTTCTCCCGGACAGAAGCATAGGGAGAGCCATCGGAATAGTCGCTGTTTAGGCAGGGGTAAATCAGAATCTGCCGCCGGGGATGAAAATCCCCCCGGTCCCGGGCCATCTGGCAGACCGCCGCCGCCAGGTTTCCCCCGGCGCTGTCCCCTATCACCGTAATGTGCTCCGGTTTCACCTGCAGGATGGTCTGATCCTGAAAGACCGCCTTGGCCACCGCATAGCAATCCATAAGCCCCGCGGGAAAACGGTGTTCCGGAGCCAGGCGGTAATCCACAGACACCACCACATGCCCGGTGGCCTTGGCCATATTCCAGCAGATTCGGTTATAGCTCTCCACGCTCTCCGTCACAAATCCTCCGCCGTGAAAGAACAACAGCACCGGGTAGGTGTTGTCCACCATCTTTCCCATGTCGATATCCGCCCGGGCCCGGTGATACTCTTCAATATTGACCGTCTCAAAGCTCTCCTGGCTGGGAAAATAAATCCGGGTGGGAACCTGGTGATCTCCATTATAAATTTTCTGGTCAATAGTCCGGTAAAAGCGCTTGAAGGGATCTAGCTTCTTCAGATCCATCAGCTGACGGCTTTTAATCACATCCAACTCCTCCTCCGGGTTGGACAGAGCCTTCAGCAGCTTTTTCAGTGCCTCGTTCATACCGCCTTCTCCTTCTTCCTCAGTCCTCTTTCGCCCAGCCGAAGGAACAGCGCACCGCCCTCTTCCAGCCCTTAATCAGCCGTTCCCTGCGTTCTTCCTCCATCTGGGGTTCAAAGCGCTTATCCAGGGCCCAATTTTCCCGGATCTCCTGGGAATCTCTCCAGTAGCCCACCGCCAGGCCCGCCAAGTAGGCGGCCCCCAGGGCTGTGGTCTCAATGCACTTGGGCCGGATCACCTGACATTTCATCACATCCGCCTGGAACTGCATCAGGAAGTTGTTGGCGCTGGCTCCGCCGTCCACCCGCAGCTCCCGAATCTCAATGCCGGAATCCCGCTCCATGGCGTCCAACAGGTCGTAGGTCTGATAGGCCAGGGACTCCACCGTGGCCCGGATCAGATGCTCCCGGCTGGTTCCCCGGGTAAGGCCCACGATGGCCCCCCGGGCGTACTGATCCCAGTAGGGCGCGCCCAGGCCTGTGAAGGCCGGAACTACGTAGGCGCCGTTGGTATCCGGCACCATCTGGCAGGCCTTCTCGCTCTGGGCGGCGTTATCCAAAATCCGCAGCTCATCCCGGAGCCACTGGATGGCCGCCCCAGCCACAAAGATACTTCCCTCCAGGGCATAATTCACCTGCTCCCCGGCTCCAGCGGCTATGGTAGTCAAAAGTCCGTTTCTGCTCTCCACCGCCTGCTCTCCGGTATTCATCAGCAGGAAGCAGCCTGTCCCGTAGGTATTTTTCACCGTTCCCGGCTCCAGGCAGCACTGGCCGAAGAGGGCCGCCTGCTGATCCCCCGCCGCTCCGGCGATGGGAATCCCCGCCCCCAGAATCCCCGGAGCCGTGTGCCCGTAGATGCAGCTGCTGGGCTTCACCTGGGGCAGCAGCTGCCGAGGAATATCCAGGAGATCCAGAATCTCCTGATCCCACTGGAGCCGGTGAATGTCAAAGAGCATAGTCCGGGAAGCGTTGGTGTAATCGGTCACATGAACCTTCCCTCCGGTGAGGTTCCAGATGAGCCAGGTATCCATGGTTCCGAAGAGAAGCTCTCCCCGGCAGGCCCTCTCCCGGCTCCCGGGCACATGATCCAGAATCCATTTTACCTTTGTGCCGGAGAAGTAAGCGTCCGGCACCAGGCCCGTCTTCTCCTTGATCATCTGATCCTTGCCCTGCTCCCGGATGCTGTCCACAATATCCGCAGTCCTCCGGCACTGCCACACGATGGCGTTATAGATGGGCTGCCCCGTCTCCTTCTCCCAGATAACCGTGGTCTCTCTCTGATTGGTGATACCGATGGCCGCGATCTCCCGGGCCGTCAGCCGCAGCTGGCTCATGGCCTCCATGGCCGCCGAGAGCTGGGAAGACCAGATGGTGGTGGGATTGTGCTCCACCCAGCCGGGCTGGGGAAAAATCTGCTCAAACTCCTTCTGCACCATACTGCAGATGGCGCCCTTCTCGTCAAAAATAATACAGCGGGAGCTGGTGGTTCCCTGATCCAGTGCCATAATATACTGCTTCATCCTTCGCCTCCTGTGTACCGCCGCAGCCTCACTCCCTGACCGCGTGCAGAAATCTTTTCTTTATTATATCAAAACACCAGTCAAAATCAATCTTCTTTACCTGGCTCAGGGTATAAAGAGGATATTCGCCCACCAACTCTTCCCCCAGATAGTAGCGCACCGCCCCCACAGGGCTGCCCGCCTCCACGGGAGCTGCCAGGGCCTGAGGCAATTCTGTCTCCACCCGCACTTCCTCATCTTCCCGCAGAAGCAGCGTAAGCTGCTGCTCCTCCGAAGGTATATTCAGCCCCACCTGCACCCGGGGGAGCTCATCCACCAGCTCCGCCTGGCCTCCGGACACCGGCAGGGCCGGAAACTCCTGCCCTTTTTGAAATACGTCCCTGTACTGATAATTTTCCAGACCGTAGACCATCAGCTTTTTGGTGTCGCTCCACTTGTACGTCTTGTTGTTGGGCCATCCGCAGGCCAGAAGGGCCACAATGAAGGTGCGCCCCTCCCGCTCCAGGGCTCCCACATAGCAGTAACCCGCATCGGCGGTGAAGCCGGTCTTTCCCGACAGAGCTCCCTCCATCATATCCAAAAAGGTATTGTGGTTATAGCAGGAAAAACTCCGGCTGCCGGAGCCGTCGGTAAAGGTGTAGGAAGCGGTTCCCGTAATTTCCAGAAATTCAGCCTTCTTGGGAGAAATACGGATACAGTAGCGCATAATTCTGGCCAGATCCGCCGCGGTGGTGTGGTGCACCCCCTGATCGTCGGAAGCATCCAGCCCGTTAGGGGTGATGAAATATGTATCCTCACAGCCGATTTCCTCCGCCTTCTGATTCATCATAGCGGCAAAGCCCTCCACCGTGGTTCCCACATGCTCCGCCAGAATCACGGCCGCGTCGTTGTGGGATTCCAGCATCAGGGAATACAAAAGATCCCCCACCCGATAGGTCTCCCCCTTCCTGACCCCCAAATGTACCTTGGGCTGCCCCGCTGCCCGGGAGCTGACCGTGGCCATCTCTTCCTCTGTGCCGGACTCCAGCACCAGAATACAGGTCATAATCTTAGTGGTGCTGGCCATGGGCAGCGCCAGATTCTCTTCCTTCCCGTAGAGGACTCGCCCGGAATCTCCGTCCAGCAGACAGGCAGCCTTGGCATAGAGCTCTGTGGGACCCGGCGCTTCCCCGCCTGACGCCGCCCGGATTCCCAGGAAAAAGAACTGCAGAAATACCCCCAAAGCGGCAATAACTTTACTCATTTTTTTCATAACATGCCCCCTTCTCTTATCTTTATGGGACAAAGCTCTTTTCTATACCCGTTTTTTCCGCAAAAGAAATTGACATTGCTCCAAAAACGAGTATAATAAGGGCCGTTCTCCCTACTGCGAAAAGGCCCTATATCCGGCCGCATCCCAAGGGCGGGAGACGCTTTTTACCTTACCTTTGAAAAAGGAGGCCATCCATGAGCTATAAATTAATTAATCTGGAAAATATTACCAAGTCCTATGAGGGCCAAAGGGTCTTGGATAATTTAAACCTGTATATCCGGGAAAACGAGTTTCTCACGCTTCTGGGCCCCAGCGGCTGCGGGAAGACCACAACCCTGCGGATCATCGGGGGCTTTGAGAGCCCGGACTCCGGGCGGGTTATCTTTGACGGCCAGGACATCACCAACCTGGCCCCCAACAAACGTCAGCTGAACACCGTATTTCAGAAATACGCCCTGTTTACCCACATGTCCATTGCGGAAAATATTGCCTTCGGCCTGAAAATCAAGGGAAAGTCCCAGGAGTATATCAAAGATAAAATCAAGTATGCTCTAAAGCTGGTAAATCTGGAGGGCTATGAGCACCGATCCCCCGCCTCCCTCTCCGGCGGCCAGCAGCAGAGAATCGCCATCGCCCGGGCCATCGTCAATGAGCCTAAGGTGCTTCTGCTGGACGAGCCCCTGGGGGCCCTGGATCTGAAATTGCGCCAGGACATGCAGTATGAATTGATCCGCCTGAAAAATGAGCTGGGCATCACCTTTATCTACGTGACCCACGATCAGGAGGAAGCCCTGACCATGTCGGACACCATCGTGGTTATGAATCAAGGGTATATCCAGCAGATCGGAACCCCGGAGGATATTTACAACGAGCCCCAGAACGCCTTTGTGGCAGATTTCATCGGGGACAGCAACATCATCGACGGGGTTATGCTGGAGGACAGGCTGGTGAAAATTCTGGGGGCCAAGTTCCCCTGCGTGGACACTGGCTTCGGCAGAAACAAACCGGTGGACGTGGTGATCCGCCCGGAGGATATTGACTTAGTAAAGCCCAAAAAAGGAATCATCACCGGCCGGGTGACTAATCTGATTTTCCGGGGCGTCCACTATGAGATGGATGTGGAGGCCGGAGGATACACCTGGCTGGTACACAGCACCGATATGGTGCCCGTGGGGGAGGAAGTGGGCATCTGGGTTGATCCCTTTGACATTCAGATCATGAACAAGCCGGAATCTGTCCATGAGGAGGCGGTAAGCGTTGAAGAATAAAAGTCGTTTTTTGGCCGCTCCCTTTACGGTGTGGGCGGTAGGTTTTACCATCATCCCCCTGCTGATTGTGATATACTACGCCTTCACCGACAATGAAACCGGCGGTTTTACCCTCTCTAACCTGGCGGAAATTTCCAGCCCGGAAAACATGAAGGCCCTGGCGCTGGCCCTGCTGCTCTCGGTGGTGAGCACGGCCATCTGCCTGATTCTGGCCTACCCCCTGGCCATGATCCTCGCCCAGAAATCGGTAAATCAAACCAGCTTTATCGTGCTGATTTTCATCCTGCCCATGTGGATGAATTTTCTGCTGCGTACACTGGCCTGGCAGACGCTTTTGGAGAAAAACGGAGTCATCAACAGCGTGCTCTCCTTCCTGCACCTGCCGGCTCTGGAAATCATCAACACCCCGGGGGCCATTATCCTGGGCATGGTTTACAATTTTCTTCCCTTCATGGTGCTGCCCATCTATAATGTGATGATTAAAATTGATAAGGATGTGGTCAACGCTGCCAGAGATCTGGGGGCTAACCCTCTCCAGACCCTGACCCGGATTCTGATTCCCTTGAGTCTGCCGGGAATTATCAGCGGCATCACCATGGTATTTATCCCCTCCCTGACTACCTTCGTTATCTCCAGTATGCTGGGAGGCAGCAAGATTTTGCTGATCGGAAACGTCATCGAGCAGGAATTTCAGCAGACCAACAATTATCATGTGGGATCCGGGCTCTCCCTGGTTCTGATGCTGTTTATCCTCTTTTCCATGGCAGTCACTGCCAAATACGATAAAGACGGGGAGGGCTCTCTGTTTTGAAAAAATTTATCCAACGCTTTTATATGGGCCTCATCTTTCTGTTTTTGTACGCCCCCATTGTGACCCTGCTGGTGTTATCCTTTAACTCCAGCAAGACCCGGGCCAAGTGGGGCGGATTCACCGGCCAGTGGTATGTGTCCTTATTCCAGAATACAGAGATTATGCAGGCTCTCTACAACACGCTGCTGATCGCGGTTCTGGCCGCTCTGATCGCTACCGTAATCGGAACCATGGGGGCTCTGGGCATCAATCACATGCGCCGGCGCTCCCGGGCCTTCTTTAACGGACTGAACAATGTTCCCATCCTAAACGGTGAGATCGTCATCGGCATCTCCCTGATGCTTTTGTTTCTGGCCTGCCGGATGACGCTGGGCTTTACTACCATCCTCCTGGCTCACATTACCTTCTGCATCCCCTATGTGATCCTCAGCGTGATGCCGAAGCTGAAGCAGGTAAACAAAAGCACCTACGAGGCGGCTCTGGATCTGGGTGCCTCCCCCATAAGGGCTTTCTTCCTGGTGGTATTCCCGGATATTCTGCCGGGAGTCCTCTCGGGATTTCTCATGGCCTTCACCCTGTCCCTGGATGACTTCATCATCACCTACTTCACCAAGGGGCCCGGGGTGGACACCCTATCCACTAAGATCTACTCGGAGGTGAGAAAGGGAATCAAGCCGGAAATGTACGCCCTGTCTACGTTGATGTTCGTGACGGTGCTGGCGCTGCTTTTGATCGTCAACCTGTCCCCCTCGGAGGAAAAGCTTTTGCAGGGCTCAGGCAACGGCAAAAAAAACCTTCTGTCCCCCCGGCGGAGGCGGCTCATTTTCGGGCGGGTGATCCCCGCCGCTCTGGCCGCGGTAATTCTGGTGGGAGGCTTCTATTACGGCAGCAAGACCAGGCTGGATTCCGACAATCAGGTGATCGTCTATAACTGGGGTGAGTACATCGACCCGGAGGTGTTGGACCTCTTCGAGGAGGAAACCGGAATCCAGGTGGTCTATGAGGAATTTGAGACCAACGAGATGATGTATCCGAAAATCAAGGCCGGAGCCGTGGCCTACGACGTGGTCTGTCCCTCCGACTATATGATCAGCAAAATGATTGACAATGACCTGCTGGCTCCCCTGAACTGGGACAATATCCCCAACGCCTCCAACATCGGAGATATGTACTACCGCACCTCCCAGCAGTTTGATCCGGGAAATCTCTACTCCGTACCTTACTGCTGGGGAACCGTGGGAATTCTCTACAACAAAACCATGGTGGACGAGCCTGTGGACAGCTGGGAAATTCTCTGGGAGAGCAAGTACCGGGACAGTATCCTCATGCAGGACTCCGTCCGGGATTCCTTCGGGGTAGCCCTGAAATATCTGGGGCACTCCCTGAACTCCACCAACATTAAGGAGCTCACCGATGCCCAGCAGCTGCTGATCACCCAGAAGCCCCTGGTTCAGGCTTACGTCATCGACCAGGTCCGGGATAAGATGATCAGCGGCGAGGCCGCCCTGGGGGTGATTTACTCTGGGGAGGCCATCTACACCCAGCGGGAAAATCCTGATTTGGAGTACGTTATCCCTAAGGAGGGTTCCAATGTCTGGATTGACTCCTGGGTCATCCCCAAGAACGCTCCCCACCAGGAAAATGCCGAGGCCTTCATTAACTTTCTCTGCCGCCCCGACATTGCCCTGATGAATTTTGAGTATATTACCTACTCCACCCCCAACGAGGCCGCCCGGGAGCTGATCCAGGATGAGGATATCCGCGACAGCCATATCGCCTTCCCCGATGAAGCGGAGCTGGCCAACTGCGAGACCTTCACCTACCTGGGCTCCCAGGTGGACGCCACCTACAACGACCTCTGGAAGAAGGTAAAATCCTCCTAGTTTTCTTTCCAGGTGAAGGTGTTGACTTTCAAGTCATTGTGCTTAAACCCATCGTACCGGGTCTTCTCATTGCAGAAGAGGACCTGCTGTCCGGTGGGTTTTTTCGTCAGATCCACCAGGGCCTTCTCTCCCTCTATACGCACATCCCCGGAGCCGGACACAGACACAAAGCGGTAGTCCTTCACCGGCTCTTCCGTCACCGTGTACTCTTTCCCCGGAGGCAGATGCTCAAAGGTCCAGCTCAAGGCAGCCATCCCCTGGCTGTCCGTGCAGCTGTCGATCTCCTCCCGGGTAAAGCGCACATAGCCGTGATACCGATGGTTTTCACCGTTCAGGTCCTTCCCCTCCACCGTAAAGAAGAAGGTGGGATCGCCGTGGGCCCAGATAATCTCCGAGGCCCGGATTGTCTTGGAAACCGTCAGGCTTCCGTAGGGATAATTTTCCATGGTTACCCGCTGGGTTCCCTCCTCCGCCTTCAAGGAAAAGCGCACTGGCTGGGCTTTTAGATATCCCGCGGGGGCCTTAAGCTCCTCCAGAATATATTCTCCCGGTTCCAGAGCCTCCAGTACCTGGGACTCCTCTTTGCTCTCCCAGCGGGCCACCTCCTTGCCGGAGGCATCCGTCAGCCGCAGGGAAGCCCCCTCCAGGGCCCGCCCGGTGCTTCCATTCACTTTCAGCAGCTCCAGCCGGGTGCAGGCGTTGGCGATCTCATGGCCCCTCTCATAGCTGCTGTCCGTGGGACGCCCGTCCTCACCGATCACAAAGCTGTAAACCGTCTTATCCGCCAGATAGCCCGCGGGGGCAGATACCTCCTGGTACTGATAAGTTCCGGGAGCCAGTTTGCGCAGCAGGATTTCCCCCTTCTCATCGGTGGTGTAGGAGGATTTTTTCATCTCCTTCACATTCCAGACTTGAAAAACCGCTCCTTTAAGGGGCGTATCCGTCCCCTTTTTCCGCTTAATCAGCTTCACCTGATTTTCCTGATCTACAAAGGTCAGCGTCTTCTTCAGGCTGTCTGGGGCTGCCAAGGTAACCTCCTGGGCTTCCGCCGACAGATACCCCGCCGGAGGCTTTGTCTCCGTCACCAGGTAACTGCCCGGATCCAATCCGGTGAAGGTTCCCCGGCCCTCCCCGTCGGTAGTCAGCGTTCCCAGCCGGGTACCTGCCGGCGTCTTTATCTCCCCGGAGGGCAGCAAAATATCTTCTCTGGCCGTAAGGGCAAATTCCGCGCCGGCCAGCGGGTTCCCCTGGGTGTCTTCCTTCTCCACCTGCACCTCCCCCTGGGGATTCTCCCAGTTGACCGACAGAGAGATACTCTGGGAGCCCTCCTGCCAGTCTACCCCCAGCAGGCTCTGTCTGGTGGCATGCCTGGGGGTAACCAGATACAGCTCCGGCTCCTGGTATGTCCCCCGGATACCTTCCGCCTGAATGGACTCCTGGCACCCGGCGGGAGCAGTAAAATAAAAGGATTGGCCTCCCGACACCATGCACCGGCCTCCGGTCTGGGACTGGCCCGTGGTCAGGTGAATGGTCACCTGGCTGGGCAGATCGAAGTAAAACTGATTTCTTCCAAAGGCCTCCAGGGTAGTCACCGGAGTTTCCAGCCGCCCCTCTGCATTGAGCCTGCCGGTTAAGCTCTCCTGGGTGAGGGAGGCCTCCCCGTAGGGCATCTCCAGACTCTCCAGCTGCTGCAGAAAAGGCTCATAGAGCCGGTATCCCTTGGTCTTACCCGTGTAGACATATCCCAATGCCAGGTGAGTGGTCACCAGCCCCACCGCGTCGTCCGCAAACAGGTTCCCAGGGCCTCCGTAGCCATAGTAGAGGATCTTGCGCATCTGTTGGATGGTTTCCTGGCTTAATCCCGCGTTTTCCGCCTGCTTTACGCTGGCGTACCACTCGCCGGACTTAGGGGTGTAGTCCTCGGGCTCCA
This sequence comes from Candidatus Egerieimonas intestinavium, assembly GCA_018711815.1. Taxonomy (GTDB): domain Bacteria; phylum Bacillota; class Clostridia; order Lachnospirales; family Lachnospiraceae; genus Egerieimonas; species Egerieimonas intestinavium. The sequence continues at coordinate 12,878 of DVHU01000104.1, read as the reverse complement.
GGCAAAAGGCAAACATCTTCTCCCCGGTCTGGAGGTTTTCCACCCAGAACTTCATGGTGGCCAGCTTATTCCCGGCGGAATCATAGGCGTCCACGTAATCATTTCCCGGCTCCTTTCCGGTCACGTGGATGGTGGTATCTCCCTGGGCATCCTCCACCTCCGTGAAACTCCTGGCCTTAAGGGTGCTGGCTGTGACCGCCGCCGCCCGGACATCCTCATCGGGCATTCGGGCGGAGATTCCCTCCGGGCTGGTGCTCATAAGGCAGCAGGTCTCCCCCTCCAGCAAAAAGAAGTCGGGCTTGCCGCTGCCCTCCAGGGGAAGAGCGGAAATTTCCACCTGCTCCCCATAGCCGTACTCCAGGGTCACCCCCTGTTCATCCTCCTCCAGCACCCGCTCCTGCTGGTACTGGTAGCTGACTCCCTCCCCCTTGGGGAGGTATAGCCGGTACCTCTGGCTGGGATCTGCCTCCTCCTTTCCCCAGCTGACCACAAATCCCTCCGGCAGCTGATAGCTGGGGAGCTCTTCCAGTCCGGGCAGTCCCTCCGCCTGCTGGGCCCGGGCCGGGAAGGCGGCTCCTGCCGCCATAAGGAGCAAGGCTCCCAGGGCCGCCAGTCTCCTCTTTTTTCTCATCAAACGACTCCTCCTTCCGTTCCCACATAATACTTCCAGGCCTCCAGCCACTGCCAGTTCTCGCCCGACTCCGGGTTATAGGCCTGAACGGACTCTTCATAAACCAACAGGCGAAACTCCTGCCCTGCCGCCTCTCCGGTTTTCTCTATAACCAGCGTTCCCGCCAGGGGCTTCGTGCTCTCCCCGGAATTGACGATCTGCGTATAGTAATAATACTCCCCTCGCTTCTGCCAAAGCTTATCATCCAGATCCTTCCAGGTACATGCGGTTTCCGTGTCCCCCTGAAGAATTCTGACCCGGACATAGCAGGGCACATTTTCCTGATTCTTCACCCGAATCTCCTTCTGAAGTTCATGGGACTTTTCCGGATCCAGGGGCTCCGGCTCCTGAAATTTTTCCTCTACGGTACTGGTATTTTCCCCCATAACCGCCTGGTTGAGCACCTGTTCCCTGGCGGTCAGGAAGGCGAGCCCCGCCGCCGGCAGGCAGAGGATTCCCAGAACCAGAACTATCATAGCCCAGGGCCCTTTTCCCTTTCTCTCCTTCAATACTCGTAAGCTCCTCCTCTCCTTTGCTCTTGCTTCTGTTTCTCCACAGCCGGACCGCTGCGGCCAGGGCCAGCAGCCCTATGGCTCCCCAGATCACGGTCTGCCCCGGGGTTCGACGGAGGATCAGACCCGGGTAGCCCAGCCAGGGAACTGTCCACAGCAGCCGGCCCCGTATCTGTCCAAAGTTCACGGGAGCCGCATCCTCCCTTTCATTGGCGTCCCCCTGGGTGATCACAGAAGCCTCCTCCCACCGAATCTCCTTGATCCTGTGGATAATCCTGCTCTCTCCCCTCTGATAGACGATCACGTCGCCCTCCCTCAGGGAAGTCCCCTGGACTTTCCCGGCAAGGACCAGGCTTCCCACCGGTATCTCCGGCTCCATACTGCCGCTCATCACCGTGTAGACCTGCAGGCCCCAGAGCCGGGCCAAGAGAAAAACCATAATCACTCCGGCGCCAAAGGCTGCGGCAGCCCGGCCACCCTTCCTTCTCACCCAATTCTCCTCCTTCCCAGGGTCAGCGCTGTCCCCAGGGCGATGGCTGAGCCCAGACTAACTCCCAAAAGGATTCCCACCGGCGCCTCATCCCCGGTTTTTGGCACCCAGATCACCGGATCCTCCCGGGATGTCCAGAAGATCCACCGGCTGATTACATCCGTCAGGGTAAACGCATTATCTAATTCCGCAGGAATCTGTGCCTCCATCCGCAGAAGCCCTTTATATCCCGGGGGAAATCGTCCCAGGCTCAGCTGCCGCTGGCCCTCCTGGGGCACCAGCGGCCCCTGATATACCAGCTGTTCCTGTCCATCCTCCCCGGTTAAGGTAAGCTTCATGGCGATGGCCTGCTGGAGCTCCTGGGCCTGGGGGCTTTTATTTTCCCCGCCCTCCAGCCTTAAAAAAAGCTCCGCCGCCTGATCCCACTGGTTAGAGAGCTCGATCTCTCCAGTCAGCAGCTCCCCGGGCATCCGTTCATTAAAATTCAGGAAAAACAGCCCTTCCGGGGAGGCCAAAAGCTCCATGGCCAGGGGAGAACAGCTGATCAAAAAGGGACCCTCCTGTCCCACGTAAGCCTCCTCCCGGTTTTGCTCCCGGTAATCCTGGATCTCCAGCTCACCCCAGGGGCTTTCGCTGTCCAGATTCTGGACAAAGTTGGCGGACTGCACCGCCTCCGGCAGCAGCTTTAGGCCAAACTCCTGATCCGCCATCTCATTTCCCCAGGTCTCCGGTATCCGCAGTCCCTGGAAAAGCTCTGTTTTTTCCCCTGAACCCAAGGCCTCCCGCCGGTAATACACCAGCTGATCCTCCTCCTGGAAGGCTTGCCATTCTCCCTCGTCCAGCCCCACCAGGCAGCTCTCGTCCCACTGCCTCAGCTGCTCCTCGGAGCCGCTGAAACTGACCCGCACCCGCAGGTAACAGGGAGCCCCCAGGTTGGTAATCACCGGAATCTTGGATACCACCTGCCCCGGGTAGATCTGCCCCGGATTCTCCCAGGGGATCAGTTCCTCCCCCTGCCTCTGAAATTCCTGGAGACTGATCTCTACCTTGTCCAGGACAATCCTGTTCTCAATGGTCAGCGGCTCGCTCTCCTGGGCGAAAACGCCGCCGGGAAGGGCTGCCAGCCATAGGGATACCGCCAGCGCCCGCCACACACCTTTTCCCTTCATGGCTTATCACTCCCATCCGCTCTCAACATTCTGAACCCCGTAGGCCTCCCAGGCCGCTGCCGCATTACCAAAGCCCTGGGACTGCACCGCGTGGGCCTTGATGGGAATTTGCTCCAGAGTTCCCCCGGGAATCTCCCCCTCAATGAGGTTAATCACCTGAATATTCGTAAAAAGGGGCGTGGTTTTTTCTCCCGGCTCCAGCACCGTGTCGTAATTGTACACATGACGGATGTAGGCTTTTCCGTCTATCTCCACCTTCTTTTTCAGTTCTGTCTGTTCCGTCCAGCCCTCCTGAATCTCATAGGTCACCAGCTCCGCTCTGGTGAGCTGGGTGTAGCCCCCCTGGGGCCGGAACACCTTCACATTTCCGATGGGGATCCAGAGCTCCTGCCGCACATAGGCAGGATTTTGCCCGGTGTTGGCCACCTGGGGATCCTTGGGAATGGTCTGTCCCGGGTAAATATTGTGCACCTCATCGGTGTCATTGCCGGGATACTGGGGCTCCTCCAGCTGGATTTCCACCGAGCCCATGGTCAATACGTTCTCCGCCTCCTGCCGGTCGGTGAAATACGCCCAGGCGCCCCCCGCCGAGAGGATTGCCGCCAGGGACGCAGCCCCGGCCCACACTGCTATTTTCTTTTTTCTCATTGATCTCTCCTTTTTCGTACGCAAAATAAACAGTCAGCCATCACTGCCTGCCCCCATAGGCATCACCTCCCGGCCAGCGGCAAAAAAGGACTCTCCTTTGGCGCCGCTGCGCTACATTGTCGTCTTTCTTTGGAAAAATTGGCAGGAACCTGCCGTAAGAATACGGGAGAAGCGGAACCGCTCTCCGATATAGACAGAATATCACTTTTGCTTTGCAAAAGCAAGTATTTTTTTCTCTTTTCTTATCTCAGCGTACAAAAAGACGGGAAAGCGCCCCGCAGTCCGTTTCCGGTCTGCAGAGCGCCCGCTTTTTTATGACATATTCTCATTGAAAAATTCTACTAACGTATCGAAGGGAATCTTATCTGTGTCATCATACAGATCCACATGATTGGCATCCGGTACAATGCAAAGCTCCTTGGGGCCGGACACAAGGCCATATGCCGTTTCGCTGATTGGACGGGTTTCCGCATTTTCACCTGCCATGAACAGAACCGGCTGCGTGAGCATATCCAGATGATCTAACAGCTGAAAATTATAGAAAGCCAGATTGCTGGTGGTTGTAAATCCACCCAATGCCCGGGGATGGTGGCCTCGCTCCAATCCGTAAAAGCTGTAAAATTCTGCCCAAATACTCTCCAGCTCTTCCGGAATGTCTTCTGTGGGAGTTTCGGGATAAGTGGGGATATATTCCGGCGTTCCGTTATCCACGTCAGCCCATCTCTGTTGGGCCACCGGATCAACCCCGGCGAACCATGCCTCCGTATTCAGACCATTGCCCAAAGCGCTCACGTCAAAGAGACTGGCGGTGGCCACCGCCTTGATCCGGGTATCTACTTGGGCCGCGGCAAGAGCAAAACCGCCGCTTCCGCAAATTCCAATCGCCCCAATCCGCTGGCGATCTACATAGTCCAAGGTACCCAAGTAATCCACTCCGGAGCTGAAATCTTCTGTAAAGATATCCGGGGAGGATGCGTGCCGCGGTTCACCGCCGCTTTCCCCGTTAAAGGACGGATCAAAGGTCAGTACTACAAAGCCTCTCTGCGCCATTTCATTTGCATAGACCCCCGGCCCCTGCTCTTTTACACCGCCGTAGGGCGGACCAATTACCAGCGCGGGATAGCTGGCTGTCGTATCTAAATCCTGCGCGGTATATAAATCCCCAGAAAGCTCAATTCCGTAACGATTCCGAAAGGTAACCGCCATCCGCTTAACATTTTCGTTTAGATGAAAAATATAATATTCTTCCTGCCCATCCTGAAGCTGTTCCGTAGTTTCAATAAGGTTCTTTTTCTTCATATTCAGGCCCCTCTCTGTTCTGCAGGCAAGGTGAGCGTGGCTGTAATATTTCCCTTGCCCAGCACCTTTTTCAGTTCCCTCTCGCTCATATTTGCCACGCGGCCCAGCCGGGTGAAATTCCAGGTATTGGGTGCATAGTAGATAACCAGCAGATTGCCCTCGGAAAGGATCACATCCCCCGCCTTCGTGGTGATATACTGGTCGTTGCGGGGAAGGCTGGCGCCCAGATCTCCGAACTTCTCCATATGAGCATAGTCCTTCATCTGCAGAGTCAGGGGACCGCCCTTAAGCAGCTCCTCCAGAGCTTTTGCGGAGCTATTGGGAATCAGCTCAACCTGAATTGTTCTATGATTTACCTCCATATTCAGTATCATAATCCTTCTCCTTAGACTATAGGGTTGTCAGCACCGGATTATTCAGATAATCGTAGAGCCGATCAATCTCGCTGGGCTTAGAACAATCCAGCATGGAGGGGCAGTTTTTGTCCAAGCCCTCGATCTTTTTCATGTCATCGTCATCCAGAGCGAAATCCCAGATTGCCATATTTTCTTCCATCCGTTCTCTATGGACAGACTTCGGGATAATCACCACACCCTGCTGGATATTCCAGCGCAGAATCACCTGCGCCACCGTTTTTCCATGTTTCGCGGCAATTTTCTGTAAAACCGGCTCCGTGAACATTCCCTTCAGTCCCTCGGCAAAGGGCGCCCACCCCTCCGGCTGTACGCCCAGCTTTTCCATAAGGGCAAGCTCGCCGACCCGCTGGAAATGCGGGTGACGTTCAATCTGGTTTACCATGGGCTTTATTTTTGCGTTGTAACAGAGGTCCATCAATCGGGCTGCATCAAAGTTGCAAACCCCGATGGCGCGGATTTTTCCCTCCTGATACAGTTCTTCCATGGCTCGCCACGCGCCATAGTAATCGCCCAGGGGCATATGGATCAGGTACATGTCCATATAGTCTAGCCCCAGCTTACTTAAGGATCGTCCGAAGGCTTCTCTCAGGTTTTCGTAACCCATCTCCTGAATGTAGGCCTTGGTGGCAATAAACAGCTCCTGCCGTTTTACCGTGCCCTCTGCCACGGTCTCCCTAATGGCCGCGCCGACCGCCTCCTCGTTTTTGTAAGAGCTGGCGGTATCAATGAGCCGATAGCCGGTACGGATGGCGTTTTTCACTACCTCCTTGCACTCCGGCTCAGGCACCTGAAATACCCCGAAGCCCTCCATGGGCATGGCAACACCGTTGTACAGCGTCACATGTTCAATCATCCTTTTTCTCTCCTCTCCGTCTATTCTTCCACCGCGGATACAGTAATGGTTCCGTTTAAATTTTTGATATTCTCCCCGCCGGACACTGCCGTGCCCAGCTCATATAAGCTGTTGTTGGGCGTGCAGGGCGCATAAAACATTACCACATCTCCCCAGGGCTCATAGTAAGACAGGGAGCCCGGTTCCCCGCCAGAGAGCGGGGTATCCCCTATCTTCAGGCGCTCCGGATAAAAGGTCATCTCATTATTGCTGAAGGGCTCCACCTGGATTGTAAGCGGCAGCTGCGCGTACAGCTCTCTGGCGGCCGTACTGCTGTTCAATTCATAAATAATCTCATACTGCTCTGATTTCACAGAAATTCTCATGGTCGTTTCCTCCTGTTCCGTTAAATCTGTATCCTCCGCCGGGGCTTCTATCGTTGTCTGGGGCTCCGCCTCTGTGTCCCCGGTGGGCTGTCGGGCGGCAGCGCCATCCTGCTCCGGGGCGGTTCCGCAGGCGGAGGCGGTCAGCAGCAGAAGGAGCACGGCGGCAATGCCAACAAGCTTTTTCATCACTTCCTCCTTATTTGCATTTCTTATGCAGAAATCCCTTGATTTCCTAAAGGGGATTCCTGTGGTTTTCCTACAATCACATTATAGGTTCTAGAAAAATTCATTGCAAACAGTTATTAAGAATAATTTTTCATAGTTTACAAGAATGATGTGTCATGCTATGCTGAGAATAGGATAATCAAAAGTTAACCCGAGAGGAATACAGACGATGATTGAGACAAGATTACTGCAATATTTTTTAACCGTCGCCCGGGAGCTGAATATCACAAAGGCGGCGGAAACGCTGCATATTACCCAGCCCACACTGTCCAAACAGATGATGGATCTGGAGCAGCAGCTGGGAAAACAGCTGTTTATCCGGGGAAAGCGGAAACTGACGCTGACGGAGGAGGGGGAATATCTGCGGGACCGGGCCAGGGAAATTCTGGAGCTGCTGGACAATACGGCGGCTGCCTTCCACACGGAAGAGCAGGCCCTTCGGGGACATATTACCATCGGCTGCGGGGAGACCATCGCCATGGATAGGATTGCAGAAATATTGGCAGAATTTCACCAGCAGCATCCCCAGGTGCAGTTTCACACCCACAGCGGCGATGCGGATATGATATTGGAACGTCTGGACAAGGGACTTGTGGATATGGGGCTCCTCTTAGGGCCCATACGACAGGAAAAGTATGATTACCTGAACATTCACAGAAAAGATATTTACGGGCTTCTGATGCCCTCTGACTGCCCGCTGGCCCGGCAGGAGGCAATAAATATTGATCAGTTAAAAACCCTGCCTATGATTATGGCAGAGCAGACCTTTTTTGGGCATCAGGATTTGGAATGGTTTGGCGCGGATTACTCTGTCCTTAACGTGGTGGCCACCTACAATCTGATCTATAACGCCACCTTTCTCGTGGAACGCGGCATCGGCTATGCCCTGTGCCTGGACCGGCTGGTGAACACCCAGGGGCGGAACCTGACCTTTCGCCCCATCACCCCGGAGCTGTCCGTTGACTTATACATAGTCACCAAAAAATACCAAACCTTTTCCCCGGCGGTAAAAGCCTTTTGGGAAATGCTAAAGGGATAAGCCCCGGCTTTGATCGGGGCTCATCCCTTCTACACATCCAGCTTTAGCTGAATTTCCTCCTCGGCCTCGGCCTTGAAGTCCTCCATTTTTACCGGGCTGATCACCGGCAGATCGTCGGTGGAATGGATTCCGAAGTGGCGCAGGAAATCCTCGGTGGTACCGAAAAGAATGGGCCGCCCGGGGCCGTCCAGCCTTCCCACCTCCTGAACCAGGTTGTACTCCACCAGCTTATTGACCGCATGGTCGCACTTGACCCCCCGGATCTTCTCAATCTCCAGCTTGGTCACCGGCTGCTTGTAAGCGATAATGGAGAGGGTCTCCAGCATCACATCCGTGAGCGCCGGTTTCTTGGGCTGCATGGCGATGCGCACCAGACAGTCATAGTATTCCTGCTTGGTACACATCTGAAAGGCATTTTCCAGCTCTATGATCTGGATCCCCCGATCCTCCTCCTTATATTTGAGCATCAGGTTTCGCACCAGTTTTCTGGTGGTTTCCGTGTCCTGCTCAATGGCCTTTGCCAGGCGGCTCACCTCCACAGAGTCGCCCATGGCGAACAAAATCGCCTCCACCGCCGCTTCTAACTTTTTTATCTCCACGCTTACTCCTCACTTTGCAGACTGTCTATCATAATGTCATCAAAAATATGTTCCTGGGAAATCCGTATCTTCCCCACCTTCATCAGCTCCAAAATCGCCAGGAAGGTGACCACCAGCTGCACCTTGCTGCACTGGCGCTTCAGCAGGGACCGGAAGGAAAAATGACGGTGGCTGCGGGCATAAGCTTCCACATCGTTCATCTTCTCCGGCAGGCTTACCTCCTCCTGCTGGATCTCCCCAAACCGGCTTCGGATAGGATCCACCTTGTCCTCCTGGCGCCGGAGTATAGACTTAAAAATGCTGTGCATCCGCTCCAGGGTCAAATCTCCCAGAAGCTCCCCCGGGTCCACCGGCTCCCGGTAGGCCAGCACCTCCGGAGGCACTGTGGGGCTTTTGTAGGCCATCAGAGAAGCCTCGCCCATCCGGTCCCGCAGCTCATAGGACATATATTTGTACATCTTATATTCCAAAAGCTGCTGCACCAGCTCTTCTCTGGGATCCTCCTCCTGCCCCTCCTCGTCCACTTCCTTGGGCAGAAGCATCCGGCACTTGATGTCCAGCAGGGTGGCGGCCATGACCATGAACTCACTCATGATATTTAAGTCCTCCCGCTGCATCTGCTGGATATACTCCAGATACTGGTCGGTGATCTCCACAATGGGGATATCATAGATATCAATTTTATTTTTGTCAATCAGGTGCAGGAGCAAATCCAGGGGGCCCTCAAACACCTGCAGCTTTACCGGTATTCCCATATCTTCCCTCAAATTCCATAAAAGTGCACCTGCCAAACTGCAGATGCACTTTCATTTTAATCGGAAATCTTCTTTTTTGCAAGTCTTAATCTTTCCAGTCGAGGGCCTCCTCACCGCGCACCCTTCAGCTCAATGACCACCAGCTCCCGGGGATTAAAAAGCCGCACCGGTATGGTATGCTCCCCCAGCCCGGAGCTGACGATCAGCCGGGAATTTCCCTTCCGATACAGCCCGCAGCCGTACTTGGGAAAGAGCGTGAAATCCGGGCTCACCACAGCCCGCCCTCCCAGGCGCACCATTCCCCCGTGCAGATGGCCGGAGAGCGTCAGATCCGGTCCCCAGTCCAGGTAGGTATCCCCCTGGAGAGGATTGTGGGCCAGAAGAATGGTGAAGGACTCCCGGGAAGGCCGTCCGAAGATCCTCTCCAGCTCTTCTGTGGGGAGCTTGCGCCGGTGGCCCTTGCGGTAATACTCCCGGTCCATGGTAAAGCCGCACAGGCAGATCCGGCCCGCGGCCGTCTGCAGCTCTATCTTCCGGTTGTCCAAAAACTCCACCCCAGCCTCCTTGAGCACCCGCCGGTACCGGGGATACATATCCCCGTAGGTCTCCGGATAAATCCGCATCCGATACTCGTGATTCCCCGGGGCATAGTAGACGGGAAAGCGCCGGGCAGCCTCCCGGACAAAATCCATGGCCACCTCCATGGAGTAGCCGGGCTTTGCCACCACCAGGTCGCCCCCCACAAAAACCGCCTCCGGGGCCAGACGCTCCATCTCCTGCAGCAGCCGGCAGTTTCCCGGACCGAAAAGCGAGTTGTGCAGATCGCTGACAAAAAGAAACCGCAACGGCTCCCGCTGCGGTTTTATTTTCGGGGATTTCAGTGCATATATTTTTGTCTGAAATTTTTTCATACAAACTCCTTATTGCCCTATTCTCCCCTAATCATAGTACATTCCCGGTCAGATTGCAAGCTCTGCCTTACTTTTCCAGCTCTCCTCCCCGGGAGGAAATCCCACCTTTAGGCGCACATGAGCATCTCCTCCCAGGCCCTCTTCAGGCAATCCCCAAAGCCTGCCTCTGGGGCCTCCTCCGCCGCCAGAATTTCCACGCTGCCAAGCTCCGTCCCCCTCAAACTGTAGATGACTCTTCCCACCACGTCGCCCTTCTTAACCGGAGCTTCCACCTGCTCCGGCAGCTGAATCTCCTTTTCCACCTCCTGCAGGGACTGCCCCTGGGTATCCAGATAGCGGAAGGGCCCCGCGTAAGTGCAGTCAATCCGGCTCTTGGTGGAACGGCTTACCTTCACCTGCTCCAGCTGATCCTGATTTTCATCCACATAGAACTTGCAGACTCCAAAACCATAATTCAGCATAGTGGAGGCGTCCGCAAACCGCCCTTTAGGCTCCGGCGCTCCCATGACCACGGCAATCAGCTGCAGACCGTCCCGCTCCGCCACCGCGGAGACACAGTATTTGGCCACGCTGGTGCTGCCAGTCTTTAACCCCACGCAGCCTTCATAGCTGCGCACCAGCTTGTTGGTGTTGGTCAAGGTAAACTCCTTGGTTCCCTGAGCTGTGGTGTGGGTAATGTCCTCCATCCAGATAGAGGAATAGTCCAGAATCTGGGGAAAGCGGGATACCAGCTCCCGGGAGGCCGTGGCCACGTCCCTGGCCGTGGTATAGTGGTTGGCGGAGTCCGTCAGCCCGCAGCAGTCCTCAAAGTGGCTGTGCTCCATGCCCAGCTCCTGGGCCCGCTGATTCATGCGGCTGACAAATTCCTCCTCACTGCCGGCAATGTGCTCGGCCATGGCCACAGAGGCGTCATTTCCGGAGGCCACCACGATACATTTAATCATGGTCTCCACCGTCTGCTGTTCCCCCTCCTCCAGAAACACCTGGGAGCCTCCCATGCTCTTGGCGTAGGCGCTGGTGGTGACCATATCCTCCAGCTGCAGATTGCCCTTTTCCAGCTCCTCAAAGATCAAGAGCAGCGTCATAATCTTGGTGATACTGGCGGGGCTGCGCTCCTCATCCGCCGACTTCTCATACAGGATCTGGCCTGTGGAGGCCTCCATCAGCACCGCCGAGGGCGCCGTCAGGTTCAACTGCGCCTGTCCGCCCTCCGGCTGGGCCTGATTATCTTCCGGCTGCGCCTGGCTTTCCTCCGGCTGCGCCTGACCATCCTCCGGCTGGGCCCAGACCGCCGCAGTTCCCCAAAACAACAGGCCTGCCGCCAGCAGCCCGCTCAGTATCCGTTTGCCTCTGCCCATACAATCCTCCCCGGAAAATCTTTTGTCACTACTATATGCCGGGAATTTTCATTTCAGAACTCTTTTTTTGGCCGCTGTTATAACGTACTGATTCCGTCCACCGCCTTTGGCGCGATACAGAGCTTGATCCGCATAATGGTACAAGAATTCCTCTGAAGCCAATTCCCAGGCAGACACGATGCCAATACTGCAGGAGATCTTTTTCTCCCCGTCGCATTCGATTCCCTGGATCTTGTCCATCAAACAGCGGACTCGCTCCTCAAACAGCTCCTGGGGCAAGGGCGTGTGGGTGAACATCAGAAATTCGTCGCCTCCCAGCCGCCCAACTATCCCTATATCTCCCAGGGTCTCCTTCAGGCAGCTGGCAATTTCCTTCAAAATCCGATCTCCCTGAGGATGCCCGTACTTATCATTAATTTCCTTAAAATAATCCACATCCAGAATCATAAAGTAGCATGGCTGCTCCGGAGAGAACTCTATTTTTTCCGACAGATTTTTATAGATCCGGGAAAAACCCTTTCGATTCAGCAGTCCTGTCAATCCATCCTTGTCCATGCTGCTGTAAACCCGATAGACAATATAATCATGAACGCCCCGGGAAACAATATAGACAATGAGGGAAAGCGCAATTACGCCGAACAAAAATTGAAGCTGCAGATGGGTCAAATCATGGCTGGCCTTCTCTGAGAGCTCTACTCCGTGGGCCAGCAGCATATACCTTATGCGGTTGACGAAGTATGTTCCAATCATCCCCGCGAAGATCAGTAAAAGAACGATGGACAAAACCACCAATTTTATGTAGCTGGGACTGCCGGAATAACTCTGTTTCAGCCTGACAAAATCCCGGTATTGCAGTATCTGAGGCATGTTCCATACTTTCCAGGATACCGCCAGGAGAAGCATGGTAAATAACGCCACCAGCAGATCGCCCGCATCCAAAAAGCCCTCAAAGGCATCCAGGACTCCACGCCCCTGTTCCGGAAATACTATCCCCATGACACCGTAGACGCAGACGTAATGAAGCACCTTCCCGAAAAAGGAAATAATGGCAATAAAGAGATACTGATGTCTGGCGCTGCGCTTAGCCGCCCAATAGAGAACCCCAACCACCGCGCCAAAGAGCAGACGCGAACCCACGCTCAACAGAAAACTTTGAATGGGCGCTCCGCTTAAAAACGGCGAAAATATGCGGTCGCCGGCCGACACATAGAAGGCGGAGGCCTTCCACAGGCTTGCTATGCCAAAAACCGCTCCCAGGACAGTGGAGTATATTGGACCCAGCAGGCAAGCCGCAATCAGCACAGGGATATAAGAGATTGTCACAGAGATGGGTTCGATATGGATATATCCCAAAAAGGAAAAAGACATCAATAATTCAAAGGCAACTAAAAAGAAAAAGGATTCTAAGTTCAATAGTTGTTTTGTGGAAAATGAAAATTGAGGGCGTAAAATTTTCTGTGTCTATGGGAAAAATTCTTCTTTGATAAGAAACAGATATGTATAATTGTCTTGTCGGAACTTCTGCTTTTTGGCTGTCGAATTACTTATCTGTTTATAGTATTACCCATT